>CBFGPQ010000065.1:0-18132 GCA_965650705.1 uncultured Asticcacaulis sp.
CCCTTCAGGCTGCGCAGGTGCAGGCCGTGGACATAGGCCGCCACGTCGTGCAGGGCGGCGTTCATCTCGGTCTTGACCCGCTCCAGCCGCCCGGCCGCGCCTTCGGCGTCGCCTTTCTCCGCTTCACCGGCCAGGGCCGCCAGGGCTTGCGCGCCTATGCCCGCGGCTGCCCCCTTGAGCGTGTGGGCGGCGTCACGCCAGCCTTCGTGCGACGTGTCGAGCATTGGCGCCCACAATTCGCACTGTTGCTGGAAGAGGCGTAAGACCTCTTCAATGATGCCGACGTCGTTCATTGTGTAGGTTTCCAGGTAAGCGAAATCGACCGCACCTGTAATATCCCGCATGGCCATTTTCGTGTCCCTTCCAGCCGACTCAGAAAAAAACGAACTAAACTGATTTTGCGCTTGAAACCCAGACAAAAATGGCTATGTTCCGCCGCCTTGATCCCGGGGACCAACCCCCGGTGATGTCTGAAATGGTTTGGGTGTGTAGCTCAGTTGGTAGAGCAGCTGACTCTTAATCAGCGGGTCCACGGTTCGAGTCCGTGCCCACCCACCATTTTCTTATTTAAAAATAATGCCTTAAATAACGTTTGTTGTCGTTATTTCCCCAATCTTTGGTATTGGGTAAAGTGCTGGGTAACAAATCACTGGTGTGTCAGTGAACGCAACGCAGCTTTGAACATCTATCGATAAATTCGCAACAGTTAGGGCTGTTGTGACGCCGTCGTGACAGAATCGTTGCAATTGGTTGACACTGATATCATCGTCTCACCCCAACGGCGCGAATACGGCGTCTACCAGGGCCAAGGAGACGGCAGGACAGGCATCGCTTCTAAGGGAAAGCCATGTCCAAACTGTCCAAGTCAAAACTGTCCAAGACCGTGCTCGGCCTGCTGGCCAGCGCGTCCACCCTGACCCTGATGGCCGCCCCGGCCGTTGCCCAGGATACCGCCGCCAGCAGCGATACCGAAGTCGTCGTGACGGCGTCGCGCCGCTCCGAGCGTTCGATGAACGTGCCCGTCGCGGTGACGTCCATTTCCGGCGAGAAGCTCGACGTGCTCAATTCCGGCGGCCAGGATATCCGGCTGCTGTCGGGCCGAACGCCCAGCCTGCTCGTCGAATCATCTTTTGGCCGCACCTATCCGCGTTTCTATATCCGGGGTCTTGGGAATACCGACTTCGACGTCAACGCCGCCCAGCCAGTATCTGTTGTCTATGACGGCGTGGCGCTGGAAAACCCGATGCTGAAGGCCTTCCCCGTCTTCGACCTGGCCAGCGTCGAAGTGTTGCGCGGGCCGCAGGGCAGCCTGTTCGGCCGCAACACGCCCGCCGGCGTCGTCAAACTCGACTCGGCCAAGCCATCGGAAACCTTCGGCGGCTATGCCAGCGCCTCTTACGCCACCTATGGCAGCACCACCGCCGAAGCGGCGGTCACCGGGCCGATCGGTGGCGGCTTCGCCATGCGCCTGTCCGGCATCTATCAGCACCGCGACGACTGGGTGGAGAACACCGCCACGACCGGCGTCGCCGAGGACATGCTGGAAGGGTTCAGCGACAAGGCGGCCCGTCTGCAAATCTCCTATAAGTCTGGCGCGTTCGACGCCTTGCTCAATGTCCATGGCCGCAGTCTGGACGGCACGCCGCGCGTCTTCCGCGCCGGCCTGTTCAAGCAGGGCACCAACGATTTCTCCGACGGCTTCGACATTGAAAAGGTGGCGCTGGACGGCGTGACCAGCCAGTCCCTGTCGTCGAGTGGGGTGGTCCTGCAACTGAACTATGCCTTCGATGGCCTCGGCACCCTGCGCTCGATTTCGGCCTTTGAACGCGCCAAGGTCGAAAGCTCGGGCGATATCGACGGCGGCGACACCTATGTCTTCCCACCTCTGGGTTTGAACAATGCGCTCTTCCCGACCAGCACCGGCGGCATTTCCAAGCCTGAGGAACTGAGCCAGGAAGTACGATTCGAATTCGACCCGATCGGCGCGTTCCGTCCCCAGGTCGGCGCCTACTTTTTCGAACAGAACCTGACCTATAACGAGTTCAACTACAATGGGGCGGGCGCCATCAACGCCGACCTCCTCCACGAAAACCACGGCGTCAATTACGGCCTGTTCGCCTCCACCGACTATCAGCCAACCGAAAAGCTGACCCTGCGGGCCGGCGTTCGCTTCTCCGCCGACAACAAGACCGACAAGGTGTCGGGCACACCCGTCGCCACCGGCGTAACCCTGCCGGCAAAGACCAGTGTCAAGGGTGACAATGTGTCAGGTGACCTCAGCGCCACCTACGTCGTGTCGCCGACCTTCAACCTCTATGCCCGCGTCGCCACCGGCTACCTCGGGCCAGCGATCCAGGATCGCGTCAATTTCGTCTTCCACACCACAACGCCAGTAACGGCCAGTGAACAAACGACGACTTCGATCGAGGCCGGCTTCAAGGCGCAGTTCTACGAGCGCAAGCTGCGCCTCGACCTCGGCGTTTACAATTTCGAGACCAAGGACCTGCAACTGACGGCCGTCGGCGGCGCCAACAACTCGGCCAACCTGATCAATGCCGAAAAAGCGATCGGTTACGGCCTGGAAGTCGATCTCCTGGCCAAGCCCATCCCGAACCTGATCCTGACCGCGGGCGCCAGCTATAACTTCACCGAAATCCAGGACCCGAACCTGTCGGTCGCCCCGTGCGGTTCGGGCGTCTGCACGGTGCTTGATCCGGTCTCGGGCGGCCTTGCCAGCATCGACGGCAATCCGCTGCCCCAGGCGCCGAAATACGTCGCCAACTTTACGGCGCGCTATGCCTGGCCGTTGGCGTCGGGTGGCGAAGTCTTTGCCTATACCGACTGGTTCTACCGCTCGGAGGTCAACTTCTTCCTCTACGAAGCGGTCGAATTCGAGGGCAAGCCCGAATTCATCGGGGGCCTGCGCGTCGGCTACCTGACCGACGAAGGCACAGAGTTCGCGGTGTTCGCCCGTAACATTACGAACGAGATCCGCGCCGAAAGCGCGATCGACTTCAACAATCTGACGGGCATGGTCAACGATCCACGCATTATCGGCGTGGCCATCCGCAAGAACTTCTAGAGCGATATGGCGCGGGGAAGCGAGGCGTATCGCTTCCCTGCGTGCGAAATCGGAGAATCCTTTTACACAAAAGAAGCCTGTCGTCGGATAGTCTGCCGGAAAGGCGGATGGTTAAGCGACTCATGACGTGGCCGAAATTCCCGAAGTTCAAGTTTGACTGGTTTCTGACCGGCATGGTCGTTGCCATCATTCTGGCGTGGCTGTTGCCGGAGCCGGGCGCCGAGGGCGGCATCCTTCACCCGGAATTACTGACCAAGCTCGGCATCGCCGTCGTCTTCTTCCTGAATGGCGCGGGCCTGTCGTTTGCGGCGCTTAAGGACGGCATATTTCGCTGGCGCCTGCACCTCATCATCCAGGGCGCGACCTTCCTGCTCTTTCCAGCCATAGGTGGCCTGTTCCTGCTTCTGGCCGGACGGTGGATTCCCACTGAGCTGCAACTCGGCCTCTTCTACCTGTGCGCCATTCCGTCGACCGTGTCGTCTTCGGTCGCCATGACGGCCATGGCGAAGGGCAGCGTTCCTGTGGCGGTCTTCAACGCCACGCTGTCCAGCCTGATCGGCATCATCATCACCCCGCTGTGGATGAGCCTGATGCTGGAAACCTCGGGCCAGACGCTCGATGTCTTAAGTGTCTTCATCGACCTGACCATCTGGCTGGTCCTGCCGCTGGTGGCGGGTCAGATCCTGCGTCCGCTGATGCTTTCCTGGCTGCAAAAGAACAAGAAACTGACCCAGACGATCGATCGCTGCACCATTCTGCTGCTGGTCTACACCTCGTTCTGCGACAGCTTCGCCAAGAATGTTTGGGGCAGCACGTCGTTCGGCAATCTGGCGCTGACGGTTGCCGCGACGCTTGGGTTGTTCTTCCTGGTCCTGACCCTGTTGTGGAAGCTGTGCGACCGATTTAACATCACCCCGCAATTCCGGTCGGCCGTCGTCTTTTGCGGGACCAAGAAAAGCCTGGCAGCCGGCGTGCCCATGGCGCACCTGATCTTCGCCAACTCCGCGGCGGGCCTGGGCCTCGTCCTGCTGCCGATCATGATCTACCACCCTCTGCAACTGCTTATCTGTACACCGCTGGCCAACCGCTGGGCGCGCGAACAGGCGAACACCGATACGAAGGCGTAACTGGCCCGACTTATGCATATTCAACGCTTTACAGGCTTTCCGCCTAAACTGACGTGATCGACTGTTTCGGGACTGTGATCGTATCTTTTGAAATTGCACTTGCCAGGGATGCGAAAAGGTTCAAGCCTGTTGGCCGGAGGTCAGGCGGTTGAGTGAAGACGAACGGATTGGAATGATCGAAGTGGCTGCGGGCCTGCTGGACCTGGTTGTGCCCGATCATTGTCGCGCCGGTGTCATTGCCAATCTAGACCTGCTGCACAGCCACCTGCGCGTCCTCGACCGGTTCGGGGAGGACGACGATGACTGACTTCACCCCCGCACAGGATCTGGCTCGGGCAGTTCACGCCGGGAACAAGACCGCTTCCGAGATCGCCATCGCGGCCGTCGCGGCCGCCCGCGCCGACAAACACAGGGCTTTTACGCGCATATTCGAGGCGCGGGCGCGGGTTGAGGCGGCGCGCAGCCATAAGGGGTCGCTTGCGGGCGTGCCCGTTGCCGTCAAGGATCTGTTCGATGTCGAAGGCGAGGTGACGACTGCCGGCGCGGCTTTCAGGCGCACGGCGCTGCCCGCCCGCAAGGACGCCGAGGCCTTGCAGAGGCTGAATGCGGCGGGCGCCGTCCTGATTGGCTCCGTGAACATGGACGAGTTTGCCTACGGCTTTGCGACGGTCAACGCCCATTTCGGCACCACCACCAACCCCTATGATCCGTTGCGGCTGGCCGGCGGATCGTCGGGCGGTTCGGCCGCGGCGGTCGCTTCCGGGATTGTTCCGATTGCGCTCGGGTCCGATACAAACGGCTCGGTCCGCGTGCCGGCCAGCCTGTGCGGTGTCTGGGGGATGCGCCCCGCGGACGGCGCCATTCCGCTTGAGGGTGTGTTTCCGTTCGTTGAACTGCTGGATACGGTCGGGCCGTTTGCCCGCACCAGCCGCGATCTCAAGCAACTCTATGATGTCCTGTCCGGCACCGACGAACCGGCGCGCCACGCGCCACTACGGGTCGCACGCCTTGGCGGTTTTTTTGCCCGCAACGCTGCGCCGGAAGTCGAGGCCGCGCTAAAGACCGTCCTGGCGCATCTGAACTGCGAGGCCGTTGTCGACGTCGCGGAGGCCGAGGCCGGCCGTTCGGCGGGCTTTCTGATTACTGCCGCCATGGGCGGGGCCTTGCACCTTGAGACCTTGCGCGATCGCGCCATGGACTACGACCCGGCCGTGCGCGACCGGTTGCTGGCCGGCTGTCTTATGCCGTCGGCGGCGTTGGCGAAAGCCCTGGCGTTCCGCGAGCGTTACCGGCGGATATTCGCAAATCTGTTCGACCGCTTCGATATCCTGATTGCGCCCGCCACGCCGTCCTCGGCGCCGCTGATCAGTGAGGGAACCGTCATGATCGACGGAAAGCCAGTGTCGGCGCGCGCCAATCTCGGCCTTTATGCCCAGGCGATTTCCCTGACCGGGGCGGCCGTCGTCTCGGCGCCCGTGAAGACGAAAGGCCTGCCGATCGGTCTGCAATTCATCTCCAAACCTGGCAATGAAGGCCTTCTGTTTGGCCTGATGCACCGGCTCGAAGACGAGGGCGTGCTGGGCTTCACGCCACCGCCAGCCTTTGCGGGGGCACTGTCATGATCCACACGCCCCAGTCTTATCGCGGCATGGTGACATCGCCGCATCATCTGGCATCGCAGGCTGGCCTCGATATTCTAAAAGCCGGCGGCTCGGCGAAGGAAGCGGCGGTCGCCGTGGCGGCGACCCTGGCTGTCGTGTATCCGCATATGAATTCCATAGGTGGCGACAGCTTCTGGCTGATCCATGAGCCCGACGGCCGCGTCCATAGCGTCCACGGCTGTGGCGCTGCGGCCGCCAAGGCCGATCTGTCGCTCTATGCCGGGCTTGACGCCGTGCCATGGCGCGGACCGCTGGCGGCCAATACGGTCGCGGGCACGATATCGGCCTGGGCCGCGCTCCTCGAACACGGAGCGCTTTCGTTGGATCAGGTTCTGGAAGCGGCCACCCATTATGCGGACACTGGCGTTGCGGTCACCAATGGCGGAGCTGAGATCGCGCTTTCCAAGGACAATGAACTGAAGGGTGTCTTCGGTTACAGCGAGGTCTTCCGTCCGAATGGCCAAAGACTGAAGGAAGGCGACCGCCTCAAACAGCCGGCCTTGGCCACGACCCTGCGGTGTCTGGCGGCTGATGGTTTGGCGGATTTTTATTGCGGCCGTGTGGCGCGCGACGTCGCCGCCGACCTTGCCTCCGCCGGTTCACCGGTGTCCGCCGATGACCTTGCGGCCCATCGGGTGGAGAGGCTTCAGCCTTTGACGACGCGTGCGGCCAAGGCAATGCTCTATAACGCGGCCCCGCCGACTCAAGGCTTTGCCTCGCTACTGATCCTGGCCCTGTTTGACCGTTTGGGCGTGGCTGGCGTCGATAACTATGCTTTTGTCCACGGCTTGGTCGAGGCGACCAAGCGCGCCTTTATCCTGCGCGACCAGCACATCGGCGATCCGGCCTTTATGGATTTCGACCCGCAGGCACTTCTGTCGGATGACGCGGCCTGCGACGCCCTGGCGGCGCGCATCGATCCAGCCCACGCAAAGCCCTGGCCGCACGATCCGGCGCACGGCGATACGGTCTGGTTCGGCGTCATCGATAGCGAAGGCCGCGCCGTCAGCGCCATCCAGAGCACCTATTTCGAGTTCGGATCAGGTGTCGTCCTGCCGCAGACCGGCATCATCTGGCAGAATCGCGGTGCATCCTTCACCTTGACCGAGACAGGCCCACGAGCGCTCAAGCCCGGCCGCAAGCCTTTTCACACGCTCAACCCTGCCTTGGCGGTCTTCGATGACGGCCGCGTCATGCCCTATGGCACCATGGGCGGGGAGGGACAGCCTCAAACCCAGGCCGCCATATTTTCGCGCTATGTACGCGGCAAGCCCCTGCAAGAGGCGATCACAGCGCCGCGTTGGCTGCTGGGCCGGACGTGGGGTGAGAACAGCGTCAATCTCAAGCTGGAAGACCTCTTCGATCGTGAACTGGTCGACCGTTTGCGCAGCGTCGGCCACGATGTCGAAATCGTCGCGCCGTTTACCTCCATGTTGGGGCACGCTGGAGCCCTGGTGCGCCACGCCGACGGCCGCATCGAAGGCGCCACCGATCCGCGATCTGACGGGAGCGTGGCGGCATGGTAGCATCAGGCCACAAGGCAAAGGAACGGTGTGACGCGCTTGGTGGCGGCATCTTCAGCGATATGGAGGGCGGACTTTTCCGTCCCTATCTCGGGCCGGCGCATCTCGCCGCCATGGATCAGGTCGCCGGCTGGATGCGCGAAGCCGGCATGGCGACGCGCATCGATGCGGCTGGCAATCTGATCGGCCGGTTGGGCGAGGGGCCAAAGACCCTGATCATCGCTTCGCATATCGACAGCGTGCGCGACGGCGGCAATTATGACGGGCCGCTGGGCGTCATGCTGGGAATCGCCTGCGCAGAGGCATTCCGGGATGAGACCCTGCCGTTTGCCGTCGAGGTCTATGCGTTCGGTGACGAGGAAGGTTCGAGATTTCCGGCATCGATGCTGTGCTCGCGCGCGGTGTGCGGCCAGATCGAGGCAAGGGCGCTGGATGTCGCCGATAGCGATGGCGTGACCCTGGGGCAGGCGCTTGAAACAGCAGGGTTAAATATATCCGGTTTTTTGGAATCGAAACGCGATGCCAATGAGCTGATCGGCTATCTGGAAGCCCATATCGAGCAGGGTCCGGTGCTGGAAAGCCTGGATTTGCCGCTGGGTGTGGTGAGCGCCATCGCCGGCCAGAAGCGGTTCGAAGTGACGGTCGAAGGCGTTGCCGGCCACGCCGGCACCAATGCCATGCATCTGCGCAAGGACGCGCTGACGGCGGCCGCCGAGATGGTGCTGGCGGTCGAGGCGATCGGGCGCGATGGGCCGGCCGATCTGGTGGCGACGGTCGGGAGGATGAGCGTCACCCCCGGCGCGCCCAATGTTGTGCCGGGCCGCGTCGTCTTTTCCATCGACGTCCGCGCCGGCTACGACGCCGAGCGCGACTGGGCCGCCGACGCGATCCTGCGCATGCTCGCAGATATCGCTGCCCGGCGCGAGCTCATCTGCGACTGCCGCCTTGTCCACACCCTGCCGGCCAGCCCGTGCGATCCGGCCTTCATGACGATGCTGGATGATGCCGTGGCCGCCACCGGCCAGCCGACACGCCGTCTGGTGTCCGGCGCCGGCCACGACGCCATGGCCTTTGCCGCAATGACGCCATCGGCCATGCTGTTCATCCGTTGCAAGGATGGCATCAGCCATAATCCTTTGGAAAGTGTCACCCCCGAAGACTGCCAGGCGGCGCTCGACGCCATGACCGGTTTTATCCGCCAGCTTGCTTCAAGAGAATTAGAACATGCCTGAGACCTTCGGCCAGATCGATCCGCCGCAAAGGCTTTTGATGGGGCCGGGACCCGCCAACGCCCATCCGCGGGTGTTGCGGGCGATGGCGGCCGATATGCTGGGCCAGTTCGATCCGGAAATGACGGCCTATATGTCGCAGACCATGGCGCTCTATCGCCACGTCTTCGAAACCGAAAACCACTGGACCTTCCTGATCGACGGCACGGCCAGGGCCGGGATCGAGGCGGCTTTGGTGTCGCTGATCGAACCCGGTGCACGCGTGCTGATCGTGCGGGCCGGACGCTTCGGCCTGCTGCTGACCGAGATATGTGAGCGCTTGGGCGCGGACTATCGCACGGTCGACGCCGAGTGGGGTAAGGTCGTGCCCTTTAACGAGGTCGCAGACGCCGCGCGCGCCTGGCGTCCACAACTGATCGCCTGCATCCATGGCGACACCTCGACGACCATGGCCCAGCCGCTCGACGGGCTGGGCGCACTGTGCCGCGAGATCGATGCCTATTCCTACGTCGATGCCACGGCGACGCTTGGCGGAATGCGCGTGCCTGTCGATCGCTGGGGCGCCGATATCGTCACGGGCGGCCTGCAGAAATGCATGGGTGGGCCGCCGGGCTCGGCGCCGATCACCATCTCTGACCGCGCCGCCGACTTCATCTTCAGCCGCCGCCATACCGAGAAGGGCATACGCAGCACCGATGCCGTCGACGGCAACCGGGCGCGCATCGGCTCCAACTATTTCGACCTGGCCATGATCATGGACTACTGGTCGGATAAGCGCCTCAACCATCATACCGAAGCCACAAGCATGCTCTATGGCGCCCGCGAATGCGCACGGGTCGTGCTTGAGGAAGGCCTTGAGGCGCGCGTTACCCGCCACGCCCGCGCCGGCAAAGCGGTGACGGCAGGGGTACGCGCCATGGGGCTTGAGGTCTTCGGCGATGACGCCCACCGCATGACCAATGTCACGGCCGTCCATATTCCCCCTGGCGTCGATGGCGAACGCGTCCGCACCCGCATGCGCGAAGACTTCGAAATCGAGATCGGCACGGCCTTCGGGCCGCTCCAGGGCAAGGTCTGGCGCATCGGCGCCATGGGCTATAACGCCATGAAGCACAAGGTGCTGACGACGCTGGCCGCGTTAGAGAACGTGCTGGCCGCCGAAGGCTTTGCCGTGAAGCCGGGCGTCGCCGCGGCCCTGGAGGCGTGGAATGACGCCTGAACCGCGCGACCTGATCGGATATGGTGCGACCCCGCCTGACGCGCAGTGGCCGAACGGTGCGCGCATCGCCGTGCAGTTTGTCATCAATTACGAAGAGGGCGGCGAAAACAACATCCTTTATGACGACAAGGGCTCCGAAGCCTTCCTGTCCGAAATGGTCGGCGCGCAGTCGCATATCGGCGCGCGCAGCATGGCCATGGAGAGTCTCTACGAATACGGATCGCGCGCCGGCTTCTGGCGGCTCCATCGCCTGTTCACCGAACGCCAGGCCCAGGTCACCGTCTATGGCGTGGCGACCGCCATGGAAAAGAATCCGCAGGCCGTTGAGGCCATGCGGAAGGCCGACTGGGAGATTGCCACCCACGGCTACAAGTGGATCGACTATCAGAACATTCCCGAAGAGATCGAGCGCGAACATATTGCCCGTGCCATCGACCTGCACACCCGCTTGACGGGGGCGCGGCCGCTGGGCTGGTATCAGGGCCGGACCTCGCCCAATACGGCGCGGCTGGTGGTCGAAGAGGGCGGCTTTGTCTACGACGCCGATTCCTACGCCGACGACCTGCCCTACTACGACACGCGATACGGCAAGCCCCAGCTGATCGTGCCCTATACGCTTGATGCCAACGACATGAAGTTCGTGGCGCTGAACGGCTTTGCCGACGGCGAGCCCTTCTTCCGTTACCTGCGCGACGCCTTTGATCAGCTCTATCGCGAAGGCGGGCGCATGATGTCGATCGGACTGCACGGCCGCGTCGTCGGAAAGCCGCCGCGCGCCGCCGCCCTGGCGCGCTTTATCGACCATGTGCAGGCACATTCCGACGCCTGGATAGCCCGGCGTATCGACATCGCCCGCCACTGGTTGAAGGTTCATCCTTATCAAGGGGGGGCATATGCAGATCAATGAACCCTCAGCCCTTAAGGCCGTCACCGAAGCCTTTTACGCCTATGAGCGCGCCCTGATGGCCGACGACATCCCGGCCATGGACGCACTGTTCCGCGAAGGCGCAGAGACCGTGCGCTATGGCGTCGGCGAAGTCCTTTACGGCATCGATGAGATCCGCGAATTCCGCAAAGGCCGGGGCGGCTCGCCGCAACGCAGATTGGGCCGGGTCGAGATCTCCACCTATGGCGATGCCGCGACCGCCAATGCCGAATTTTTCCGCGAAGGCTCAGACCGGCGTGGCCGCCAGTCCCAGACCTGGGTGCGCTTCGCCGACGGCTGGAAGGTCGTATCGGCGCACGTGTCTTTGGAGGGCTCGACCTCATGAACGAACTGTCGCCAGAGGATTTTGTTGCCCGGTTCGGCTTCGTGTTCGAACATACGCCGGGCATCGTTGCGGCCGCTGCAAAGGCCCGCCCGTTCAGCGGCCCCGATGCCATGCATGCCGCCCTGATGCGCGTCGTGGCCGAAATGGATGCTGATGCGCAGCTGGCGCTTCTGTGCGCCCACCCGCCACTGGCCGACAAGGCGGCAATCGCTGAAGGTCTGACGAAGGAATCCGCATCAGAGCAGGCCTCGGCGGGGCTCGATGCACTGACTCCAGCCGAGTTCTCGCGTTTTCATGCACTGAACACGGCCTATTTCGACCGGTTCGGCTTTCCCTTTATCATCGCCGTGCGGCTGGCCGGCGGCAAGGCCGGCATATTGGCGGCCATGGAACGCAGGCTGGGTAATGACCGCGACACCGAGTTCCGCACGGCGTTGACAGAGGTCGGCAAGATCGTCCGCCTGCGCCTTGAAGACGAACTCGATGCGGGGCTGTCGGCGCACAATGCCCGAGTCCGCCATGATCTTGAAACCCTGGCGCTCGGGCATGTGCTGAACGGTAGCGGTGAGTGGACACAGACCGAAGGGGAGGTCCGCGACGTCATCATCGTTGGCGGCGGCCAGTCGGGCCTTGGCGCCGCCTTTGGCCTGCGGCGCGAACGCGTTCAGGACATACTGGTGCTTGACGAAAACCCGCAAGGCTTCGAGGGGCCGTGGGTGACCTATGCCCGCATGATTACGCTGAGGACGCCCAAACACCTGACGGCCATCGATTTCGGCATTCCATCTCTGACGTTTCGGGCCTGGTGGGAGGCCCGCTGCGGTGCCGCGGCGTGGGAAGCGATCGACAAGATCCCGCGCGGCGACTGGATGGCCTACCTGCGCTGGTTTCGCACGGTCCTGAACCTGCCCGTCCTTAATGACGCCCGGGTCGACCGCATCGAGCCCATGGGGCCGGGCCTGTTTCATGTTCACACCCACCGGGGTGTATTCGCGGCGCGCAAGGTGATTCTGGCGACCGGTATCCAGGGCGGCGGCGAGTGGCACGTCCCGCCTGAAATCGCGGCGGCCCTGCCGAAATCCCTCTACGCCCATACCTCCGAAGCCATCGATTTCGCGGCGTTGAAGGGCAAGCGCATAGGTATTCTGGGGGCGGGTGCATCGAGCTTCGACAACGCCAACCACGCGCTCAATGAAGGCGTCGCCGAAGCCCATGTCTTTGTCCGCCGAAAGTCACTGCCGCGCATCAACCCGATCCGCCACATGGAGGCGGTCAACCTGCTGCCGCGCTTCTATGCCCTGTCGGACGCCGACAAGTACGCCGTCATCTCGCACTTTTTCCGCTTCAGCCAGCCGCCGACCAACGACACCTTCGGCCGTGCCGCCGAGCATCCAGGCTTTCGCCTGCACCTGGGCGCACCGTGGACCAAGGTCGAGGCAGTCGATGGCAAGGCGGGGGTAACGACGCCACAGGGCGTGTTCGCCTTCGATTATTTGATCGTCTCGACCGGGCTGGTTTCCGATCCGGCGCTCAGGCCGGAACTGCGCGATGTCGCCGACGACATCCTGCGCTGGGGGGACGTCTACGTTGCGCCGTCGGATATCGCCAATCCGCTGATCGACGCGCACCCCTATCTCGCGCCTGGCTTTGCCGTCCAAGGGCGGACGGCTGAGGCCGAGGCGCGCCTGCATGGCCTGTTCATTTTCAACTATTCGGCGTTGGCCAGTTGCGGCCTGTCGGCGGCGGCGCTGTCGGGCCTCAAGCACGCCCTGCCGCGCCTGAGTGCCGCCGTTGCCGATCAGCTATTCGGCGATGACCGGGGGCAGTTGCTCGGCGGCTACTTCGCCTATGCCGACGAAGAGTTTACGGCTGACCGCAAGGAGGTCGCGGCGCAATGATTTCGCTGTCCACCCACGTCCTCGACACCGCCCACGGCACGCCGGCCGCCGGCATTCCGATTGTGCTCCTGGCGTCCGGAGACGTCGTCTTCCGCGGTGTCACCAATACCGATGGACGCTGTCCGGAACTGCGCGAACTGGCGATCGACCGTCCGGCAGGCTTCGCGCTCCAGTTCAGGATAGCGGACTATTTTCGCGGCAGGGGCGTCACGCTCGCCGATCCGCCGTTCCTCGATGTCATTACGATAGAATTCGCTGTCTCCGAAGGGCATTATCACGTGCCGCTGCTCGTCTCTCCCTACGGCTATTCGACCTACAGGGGCAGCTAAGACCATGCGTGACACCCTCTCCTTTGTGCTGGACGGCGAGGTTGAAGCCTTTAGCGGCATCGATCCGACCCTGACCGTGCTCGACTGGCTGCGTTATCGCGCCCAGCGCACCGGTACCAAGGAGGGCTGCGCCGAAGGGGATTGTGGTGCGTGCACGGTTGTGGTGGGTGAACTGACACCCGAAGGCGATGCTGTCCGCTGGCGGGCGGTGAATGCGTGCATTCTGTTTATGCCCATGCTGGACGGTAAAGCTCTCCTGACTGTAGAGTCACTCAAAGGCCAGCATCCGGTTCAACAGTCGATGATCGACCTGCACGGCTCGCAATGCGGCTTCTGCACACCGGGCATCGTCATGTCGCTCTATGCGCGGTCAATCGGTGCGACAGGCACCGAAGGTTCGGCCGCCGATACGCTGGCCGGCAACCTGTGCCGCTGTACCGGCTATGGCCCGATCCTGGCGGCCGCCGACGCCAACCCACCGATTCAGCAGGACGATGCCGATATGATTGCGGCGCTGAAAGCCCTGCCGGATGACGGTTTGAGGCTTCGGCAGGGCGACCGTCTGTGGCTGGCGCCCCGGACCTCCGATGAACTGGCGGCACTCCTGCTCGACTATCCCGGCGCGCGTCTTGTTGCCGGGGCGACCGATGTCGGCCTGTGGGTGACCAAGCAGCACCGCCAGCTGGAAACCGTCATATCTCTCGGTGATGTTGCCGATCTGTGCGGCATCACCGAAACCCCCGAAGGTGTCACGCTCGGCGCTGGCGTCCGCTATTCCGACGCGCACGCGGTCCTGACGCGCCTGCATCCTGAACTGGGTGAATTGGTGAGGCGGATCGGTGGCGTGCAGGTGCGCAATTCCGGCACGATCGGGGGCAATATCGCCAATGGCTCGCCGATCGGGGACATGCCGCCGGCGTTGATCGCGCTGGGCGCCAACCTGACCTTGCGGCGCGGCGATGCCCGCCGGACCTTGGCGTTAGAAGACTTCTTCCTGGCCTACGGCAAGCAGGACCGCCAGCCGGACGAATTTGTGGAAAGCGTCTTTATCCCTAAGCCAAAAGGCCTCTTGCGGCTGGTCAAGCTGTCCAAGCGCTTCGATAGCGATATTTCGGTGGTCTGTGCGGGTATTCATATTCAGGTCGAACAGGGCATGGTCACGGCGGCAAGGCTGGCCTTTGGCGGCATGGCCGGGACGCCGAAACGCGCGGCAAACGCCGAGGCGGCGCTTAAGGGCCAACCGTGGTCCGAGACGGCGCTGGCGGCGGCGGCCGACGCGCTGCGTCTTGATTTCACCCCGCTTGACGACGTGCGTGGCTCTGCGGACTACCGGTTGACCGTCGCAGGCAATGTGCTGAAGCGGTTGTGGCACGAAGACGCGGGCGACCGCACGCTGGAGGTGTTCGATGGCCGATAGCCGTAACACCGCGTCCCGCGTCCACGCTTCACTAAAGCACGACAGCGCGCCTCTGCATGTCGCGGGCACGGCTCTCTATGCCGACGATGTGCCAGAGCCCAATGGCCTGCTGCATCTCGCCTTTGGCCGCAGTCCGCACGCCCACGCGCGCATCCTGTCGATGGACCTCGACGCCATCAGGGCTGCGCCGGGGGTGGTCGCCGTCTACACGGCTGCCGATATTCCCGGCGACAACAATGTCGCGCCCGTGGCCAAGGATGACAAACTCCTGGCCGAAGACGAGGTCATCTTTCACGGCCAGCCGGTCTTTCTGGTGGCGGCAACGAGCGCAAAAGCCGCGCGCATGGCGGCAAGGCTTGGCACCATCACCTACGATGTCCTGCCGCACATTGTAACGATTGCCGAAGCGCGGGCGGCGGGTAGCCTGATCGAGGCCGAACAGGTCATGCGGCGCGGCGATATGGCCGTGCTGGCGTCTGCGACCCACCGTATTTCCGGCGCGATCGAGATTGGCGGCCAGGACCATTTCTATCTCGAAGGCCAGATCAGCATCGCCACGCCCATGGAGCAGGGCGGGATGCACATCCTCTGTTCGACCCAGCACCCGTCCGAAGTCCAGCATCTGGTCGCGCACCTGCTGCACGTCAATTCGGCCGATGTCACGGTCGAGGTGCGGCGCATGGGCGGGGGCTTTGGCGGCAAGGAGACACAGGCTTCCTTGTTCGCCGCGGCGGCTGCTTTGGTGGCGGCAAAGACCGGCAAGCCGGCCAAGTACCGCGCCGATCGCGACGAAGACATGGAAATCACCGGCAAGCGCCACGACTTCGAAGCGGCCTTTGACGTCGGGTTCGACGACACGGGTCGGATCAGCGCCCTGAGGATGGAACTGGCCTCACGCTGCGGCTGCTCGACCGACCTGTCGCCGGCGATCAACGACCGCGCTATGTTCCACGTCGACAACTGCTATTTCCTGCCGAACGTCGAGATCGTTTCGAACCGCTACAAGACCCACACCGTGTCGAACACGGCCTTTCGCGGCTTCGGCGGGCCCCAGGGCATGCTGGCCATGGAGCGCGTCATGGACGCCATTGCGCTTCATCTCGGGCTGGACGGCGCCGTCGTGCGCCAGGCCAACTTTTACGGTCTTGGCCGCGACATCACGCCCTTCCATATGCAGGTCACGGATTTCGTTGCCGACCGCATCGTCGAAGACCTGCTGAAATTCTCGGACTATGCCGCCCGCTCTGCCGACATTGCGCGCTTCAATACCCAGCATCCGTATCTCAAGCGCGGCATCGCCGTAACCCCGGTCAAGTTCGGCATCTCGTTCACGACCTCGCACCTCAATCAGGCGGGCGCCCTGGTCCATTGCTATGTCGATGGTTCGATCGGCCTGAACCACGGCGGCACGGAAATGGGGCAAGGGCTCAATATCAAGGTCGCCCAGATCGTTGCTGATGTCTTCAGCGTCGCGCTCGACAAGATTCGCATCACATCGACGCGCACTGACAAGGTGCCGAACACTTCGGCGACGGCGGCGTCATCCGGCACCGATCTCAATGGCTGGGCGGCGTGGAATGCGGCGACGACCATCCGCACCCGGCTGGCGGAGCTGATGGCCAGCCGCAACAATGTAGCCGCCGACAGCGTCGTTTTCGAAGGTGGTCTGGTTCACGCCGGCGACGAGATATTGGGCTTTGCCGAGGTCTGCCGGCTGGCGCACTTCAACCGCATCTCGTTGTCGTCGACCGGCTATTACGCGACGCCCAAGATCCATTACGACCGCAGGACCCATTCGGGCCGGCCGTTCCTGTACTTTGCCTACGGCGCGGCCGTGTCCGAGGTCGTCATCGACACCTATACGGGCGAGCACAAGGTGCTGCGCGCGGACCTGCTGCACGATGTCGGCCGCTCGATCAATCCAGCGATCGATCTCGGCCAGGTCGAGGGCGCCTTCGTCCAGGGCATGGGCTGGCTGACCTTCGAAGAGCTGGTCTATGACGAAAAGGGTCGGCTCCTGACCCATGCGCCGTCGACCTATAAGATTCCGTGCGCTTCGGACCGGCCGAAAGTCCTGAACGTCGATCTGTGGCACGCCGGCGAAAATCGCGAGCCGACCATCCATCGCTCCAAGGCCGTCGGTGAGCCGCCTTTCATGCTGGCCAACAGCGTCTTCTCGGCGCTGGTCAATGCCGTGGCTGCGGCCACCGGCCGCCGCGAAGTGACGCTCGATGCCCCCGCGACGCCCGAACGCATCCTGCGGGCGCTAGAAGGGGGCGCGCCATGAGGTGGGCCGCGCAGGCGCTGGAATGGATGAAGGACGGTCCGGTCGCGCTGATCTCGCTGCTGGCCGTCGAAGGCTCGACGCCCCGCGAAGCCGGTACGCGCATGGTCGTGACCAACCGTGCGATCTTCGGCACGATCGGCGGTGGCAATCTGGAATTCCAGTGCATCGACCAGGCCAGGCTGGCTCTGAAGCATCCGCCCGGCACGTGGCGCATCCAGGACTATCCCCTGGGCATCATCCTTGGTCAATGCTGCGGCGGGCGGGTGCGGGTGATGATCGAACATCTCGATCCTTCGGCGTCCACCTGGCTTGTCGACCTGAAAGGCTGCGACCGGGTCTCGCTCCATACCGAGCTTCTGCCGTCAGGCATCAACCGCACCTTGACGGATGAGGGAGCGGCCATCGCCGCGCGCGGGCCAATTCCCGTCGCCGGCGAAAGCTTTGTCGAGCAGATCGGTGCACCGGGCGTGCCGCTGACCCTTTTCGGTGCCGGCCATGTCGGGATCGCGCTTGCCCGCGTGCTCGAAGGCCTGCCGTTTCACCTGACCTGGCTCGATGACCGCACCGACGTGCCTGCCGGCGTGATCACCGCCGATGCAGCCGAACTTTGCCGTCATGCCGCCGAAGGCACTGGGATCACCCTCATCCTGACCCACGACCACGCGCTGGATTATGAACTGACGCGTGCCGCCCTGATGTCGCGGGCGCAATTCATCGGCCTGATTGGCTCGGGCACCAAGCGCGCGCGCTTCCTGTCGCGCCTTCGCAAGGACGGTGTTGCCGAGGCCGACATCGCCCGGATTACCTGCCCGATCGGCCTGCCCGGCATTGCCGGCAAGGCGCCCGAAGTCATTGCCATTGCCGTCGCGGCGCAGATTCTACAGGTCGCCGGTGCGTTCGCATCCGGTGAGACCCCGCTCGACCTTATCCCTGGAGCTTCCATGTCATGACCAAAGCCGGCAAGATCAAGACCAAGGATACCCAACCGGCCGCGGCTCTGACCGCCGCTGAAGCTGTCGACCAGCTCAAGCAAGTCTACGACCGCTCGGTCGCCGCCCTGCAGGAGGACCTGCAGGCCTATCTGACCGA
>CBFGPQ010000066.1:0-17991 GCA_965650705.1 uncultured Asticcacaulis sp.
TTGAAGGCGCGGGCAAACGAGGCGCTTTCAGAAAACCCGCACAGGTAGGCGGCTTCGTTGATCGATGCCTTGTGGCCGCGCAGATAGTCCTCGGCCAGGCGCCGTTTCAGGCCATCCAGCACGCCGGCAAAGGTTGTGCCTTCATCCTTCAGTTTTCGAAACAGGGTCTGGCGGCTGAAACCCATCTGCGCGGCGAAGGTGTCGGCCTTCAGTTCGCCGTGGTGTATGACGGGCAAGAGCAGGGCCTCCAACTGGCCACGCACCGTCCTGGCCGCATCCAGCTCGGCCAGCAGCGCATCGGCGTGTTTGGTCAGGACGCCGAAAACGTAACGCGGGTTCTGGGCGACCTTCCAGCCGGTGATCTCCGGATGCAGTTCGAGCGCGTTCCAGCCGCTGTTGAAATGCACCGGGCACTGGAAGATGCGGTCGTATTCGGCAGCATAGGATGGCGCCATGTGGGTAAGGTGCACGCTCAGTACGTGCGGCTGATCGAGGAACCGGCGTGGGCCGCACACAAGGCGTGCAAAGGACTCTTCGGTCATTTCCGGAAATGCGTTGGGATCGCGGCGGTGAAAGACCATGAACATCTTGCCGTCCCTGAAGGCCAGCTCGACCCTGGGGCCTTCCTCGGTGTCGATGAACTCGGTCGCCAGCCGGCCATAGCGTTGCAGCTGCACGAAGGCTTCGCCCATGGTGGCTGACGCCTCCATGATCAGGCCCAGCACGGACACTTCCGACATGCCCACCTGTTCGCCGTAATGCAGCGCCAGGGCCGGATTGCCGGTCGCTTTCTGGGCGGCGCGCATCAGGTCGATATAGAGCTGGAACGCAACGCGATTGTCGGGATTGCTCAGGCGGTGCGCGTTAATGCCAACGCCTTTAAGCAATGCCTCCCGATCCGCGCCCTTGGCAGCGGCGAAATCGGCCAGGCCGGACACCAATCCGGCGGAAACGGTTGCCTCAAGCACGACATCCCCCTGTTACGTTTGGTCAGTCCGCTGTTACGCAGCGTCATTGTTTCTCCGTCTGTTGCCGATATCCTCAGAAAAAACAACGGTATTGTTTTCCGGCGAAGGCAATACGGCCAGGGGAGATACTATGAAAGAACCGTCGCTGGTGCGGCTTTACCTGCTTCGCGCCTGCTACCTGTTGATGGTGGTGGGGATTGCCTGGCAATTCTGGCCGAAACTCTTCGGTGAGGTTGTCTCCATGCCCGCCGGCGAAAGTGCAGCGATCGCCATGCTCAGCATACTGGGCCTGCTGTCGATTGCTGGCCTTTTTGCGCCGTTGCGCATGTTGCCGGTCATGCTGGTCGAAATCGGCTGGAAGGTCATCTGGACGGCGTCGGTGGCGCTGCCGCGCTGGCAGGCCGGGACGATGGATCCGGGTGTGATCGGCACGCTCTTCGCCTGCGCCTTTGCGGTGCCTTTTCTGATCATCGTGCCATGGGGGTATGTTTTCAAGCATACCCTGCGTCCGGCGGAGCGCTAGAGCTGAGCCATGATGCGACTGCTTTTTCTGATCCTCGCGGCGTCTGCGATGGCTGCGCCTGCCATTGCCGAAACACTCAAGCCTGCCGCCGACGCGCCCGTCTGGATGCACTGGGGCGCGGCCCTGCTGCTTTACCTGCATATTGGCGGCGGAACGCTTGGGCTTCTGTCGGGGACGGTCGCCGTCCTGTCGCCGAAGGGCCGACCTGTTCACCGCGCAGCCGGCAAGGTCTTCTTTGTCTCGATGTTTATCGCCTATGCGGTAGGCGCGGGCGTTGCGCCCTTCCTGGAAACCGGGCAGAGGCCGAACTTCGTCGCCGGTATCCTGGCGCTCTATCTGCTGGTCACGGCCTGGCTGGCGGCGAAACGGCGCGATCCTGTGGTGGGTCTTATTGAGTATGGTGGTCTTGCCGTCGCACTGACAGTTGTGGCCGCAGGCGCTTACTTTATGATGCAGGGCATGAACGATCCGTCGGGTACGGTCGATGGCTCACCGCCTCAGGCCTTTGTATTGTTCATCGTCACGGGCCTGTTAGCCGCGGGGGGCGAGCTGCATGTCGTTCTACGCCGTACCATCACCGGCGTATCGCGGATATCGCGTCATCTGTGGCGGATGTGCATGTCGCTCTTCATTGCCTCGGGCTCGTTCTTCCTCGGTCAGCAGCAGATACTACCCGAAGCGGTGCGCGGGTCGCTGTGGCAGTTTGGGCCGGTGATCTTCCCGCTGGCGGCGGCTGTTTTGTGGCTGGTGATCGAGCACCTGCCAAAAAAGGTCAGAAGCTGACGTCGATCGTGGTGCGGCGGTTCTTCGCATGGGCGACACCGTCGCGGGTTGGTACGGCCAGGTCCTTCTCACCCTTCCAGTGGATGGTGATGGCCGATGACGGAACACCTTCGTTCTTAAGGCCAGTGGCCACGACATTGGCGCGCTTGCGCGACAGGGCCAGGTTGTAGGCCGATGAGCCTGAGGTATCGGCGTGTCCGGTAACCGTCAGCTTGGGCGCCGGCGCCGACCTGGCGTGCTGCGCGGCGGTGGCGATGACAGACTGGGCGGCGGCGTTCAGGCGCAGACTGTTGAGCGGGAAATACACCGTGTATTGCTTGGGCGTCGGAATCGCCATGACAGGCGGTCGTGCATCGGGCTCGGCGGAGGTCGCCGCCTGGGCCGGAGCGGGCAGCGTGGCAACGGCCACAGGCGCGGACGGCGCCGGTGCGGGGGCAGCCGGCTGTGCCGGGGCAGGGCTGACCGACAGGGCGTTGGGCACGCTGGCGCCGGCCGTGCTAAGGGGGGCCGCAGGGGCTGAGGCAACCGAAGACGGGCGCGACTTGACCGGCGCGCCGAAGCTCCATCGCAGGCCGACGCTTAAACTGTGGTCGCTGAAGTGGCCGGCGGCCTTCGCTGTATAGGCGTCGGTAACGGGACCTGATGCGTTCGGCGGCGTATGGATGTCCGTCGCGGCGACATCGTAGGACGTGTTGCCGGTCCGCATGAAGCGGTAGATCATCTCGAAATTCAGCCGCTTGGTGACACGCCAGCTGGCGCCGGCGATGGCCTGGGCGGCCGGCACGGTCTGTTCCGACGATACCGTGTAGGTGCGGGCGTGGCCGTTGGTGCTCGACGGTCCCGAATAGGTCGTCTTGGCCTGAACGACGCCGGCGCCGACGCCAACGAAGGGGTGGAGCGGCAAATCGGGGCGAATGTCATAGATCAGGTTGACCATGGCCGACGCCTTGTCGACCTTGCCAAGCCCACCCGGAGCGCGTTCGCCCGCCAGGCCGTCGGTAATGGCTCCCGGGCGCGTGCCGAACTCGGCCTCGGCGCGGATATTGGGCGTGAATTGATAGCCGACACGGGCGAAGCCGGCGGCGCCACGGTCGATCTTCAGCGATGCTTCGTCACCCAGCGGCGTGACCGACGCGGCCGACCCTGTCCCCTGCAGGGTGACGTCGGTAATCTCAAGGGTCTGGGTCGTGCCTGGCGTCTGGCCGGCTTCGATGGCAGCATACCAGCCGATATGCGTGTCGGCGGACGCGGTATGAGACAGGGCGGCCCCGGCCAGGGTCATGGCCGTACCCGCCAGAAGTTTCAGTTTCATCCCCGCCATGTCGCCTAAGTCCATCTACACATTCAGAAAAATGAGCGGGCAAGATATCACGTTCCCGTCAATACACACGGCTGGACACGCAACAGCCGAAGATTCCGGCCAGGCGCGGCAAATATACGTCGCTTGAGACCCGGGACGCGTAAAGTGGCTGGCCGGTTTTCACCGACCAGCCGAATCCGTCTCACTTTGATGTTATTGCTTTTTCTTGACGTCTTCCTCCTTGGCGGCGGCACGGTCTTCGGCGTTGAAGGTCACAGGCGCGGACGCGGCGCTGGAACCATAGTCGCGGCTTTTCTTGGCCAGACGCCGCATGGTCGACGTCATGCCATCCTTGCCGACCGCCATGGTCTTTTCCGTCGTGACGCCCATCTTGCCGGCGTCGGTAAACTTGGCGAATTCGGCGCCCAGGAAGACGACTTCCCAGCCCTTGGCACGGGCACGGTCCAGTGCTGCGCGCGCGCCTTGTTGCGTGACCTCGCGGCTGGAATTTTCCTCGCCGTCGGTCATGATGACCAGGACGGCCTTTTTCGGATTGTCCTGTTCGGCGATCGAGACAATGCGGCCGATGGCGTCATAGAGCGGCGTCATGCCGCGCGGACTGGCTTCGGCGGTTGTGACATTGCGCCATCCGGTCGCCGGCACCTTCTTGCGCAACACATCGAATTGCAGGCCGTTCTGGGCGTCGAAAACGGCCAGAGTCACGGACGTTCGCAGTGCTCCATCGCCTTCGCCCAGGGCCTCGGCATAGGCATTGACCGAAGTCAGGGCTTCTTCCCAGATGTCCTGCATCGAGCCGGTCCTGTCGAGCAGGATATAGGTGTTGACGCTGGCCTTGGGCGCAATACGCGTGGCGGCTTCGGCCTGAGCGAGCACCGGGCTGGCGGCCAGCGGCAGCGCCGCCAGCGCCAAGTACAGCCAAATGGCTTTAGACATGACGACCTCCTAAAACGGCGAGGTTCATCTGATTTTCCTGCCCCGCCACCTATAAATGAACGCGTCCTTTGCGTCCGGCGCATGTCCAAATAACGGCGTTCCGAATACATTATGCAGGCGGAATTGTGTTCAGAGCCTGCCGCTACGCACGGCTTCGTGCGCGGTTGTGAGTTTCGCGTGAGCAGGGAATTTGCTAAGTTATGTTCACGGGAAATGGCCCGTATTAACTCCCTGGACTCTTGTCATAGGGCGACACGGCGTCAGAGCAGACGGCCATATCATCAAAGGGTATGGATAAAACGTCAGGCTAAAGCGCCAAATATGAAAGACCCTCCGAGCAATCGGAGGGTCTTCGTCATTTCGGAACCTGTTCAGCCCGCTTATTTCACGACGGCTTCGCGGCTGAAGCGCTTGCCGTCCGGCGAGACGGTGCGGACACGGACCTCGCCCTTGACGGCGGTGGGGCCGGAGTAGGCTGTCCAATTGCCGGTCGCGGTGCGGTACTGGATCTTCAGGGTGGCGGGCACGGCATTGGCTTCCAGCTTACCGTCCTTTACGCGCGCGCCCGGCATGGGCAGGCGGTACTTGACTCCGGCCTGCTCGAGCGCCGGCAACTGGGCGGCGACGCGCGCCTGGAAATCCTGCCAGTCGGCCTGCACCGCCGCCTTGTCGATGCTGCCGTCGTCATAGGCGTAGGACTTGCCAGGCACGTACTCTGGCTCCCACGCCGCCCGGTGCCAGGCGCGTTCCGCGACCGCCAGGGTGCGTGGGAACAGCATGTAATCGGCGATCTGCGGCGTGCGGACGACCTCGCTCCACAGCTGGCCCTGCATGCCGGCAATCTTGTGGGCGGGCGCCAGCGGGACGGTGTCGTTGATCTTGCCAGGCTGGTTGGCCGGCGTGGTCATGAGCGTGCCATTGGCAGGCAGGTTTTCCGGCATGAAGGCGAAGATCTTATAGAGATCGGTAGCGCGCGACGCCCAGTCGTAGCCGCGTTCATGGCCGTCGGCGGCGTAGGGCATGTCGAGATACAGGACATCAGGGTTGGACAGGACGATGTTCCAGCCCTGGTTGGCCTGTTTATGCACCTCGGCGACTCCGCCGCTGAACAGCCCGCCCCAGGTGTTCGACTGGACGCTTTTCGGCATCTTGGCGGGATCGACGTGGCCCATGCCGTCGCTCCAGCCGGCAGGTTCTATGCCCTTGTCGGTCAGCAGCTTGGTGACGCGGGTGACGAATTGCGGACCCAGGTCTTCGTACTTCAGGTTCTGCTCGGCCATCAGCTTTTTGCAGGCAGGCGACTCCTTCCACGCACCGGCGGTCTCGTCGAGGCCGAGGTGATAGGTGTGTAGCGGCGCGCCGGCCTCGTCATGCATGCCCTTGATGTCGGTCAGCACGGCGTCGATGAAAGCATAGGTCGAGTCCAGGCAGACATCGAGCGTGTTGTCATTATAGCTCTGGATCGAGTCGTAGACAGTGGTGTCGCCCGGATCAACCAGGCGGAAGCGCGCGGCTTCCTCGGGCTTGCCTTCGGCAATCAGACGGCGAGCACGGGCCTCCATGGCGCGGACGGACGCACGGCTGTGGCCGGGCATGTCGAAGGACGGGATAACCTCGATCTGACGGGCCTTGGCGAACTTGAGAAGTTCGACATAGTCGGCGCGCGTCAGGTAGCCATTGACTGCGGCGCCGGCGTCGGGGCCCGCACCCAGTTGCGGCAGCAGGCAGGTGTCCTCAGCCGGATCGTGGCACCGTTTGGCGCCGATGTCGGTCAGTTCCGGCAGGCCGGTGATTTGCAGGCGCCAGGCCTCGTCTTCGCCGAGATGCAGGTGCAGGCGGTTAAGCTTATAGGCCGCCATCTGTTCGACGACCTTGAAGATCTGCGCCTTGGGATGGAAGTTGCGCGCGACATCGAGATGCAGGCCGCGGAAGCCGAAGCGCGGGGCATCATTGATACGCAGGGGCTTGAGCAGCCCCTTGTCGTGGGCGGCCTGCTGGGTCAGCGAACGCAAGGCATAGGCGGCGCCGGCGGCATCGGCGGCGGTTATGGCAATCGCGCCGTTCTCAGCAACGAGCGTGTAGGACTCGGGCTTGCCGGCGGCGATGGTTACGGTGAGCGGCACGCCGCCGTCGGCCTGTTTAAGGCCGGTCATGGCGGGGGCGATGTCGGCGGCCGCGATGCCGCTTAGCTTGACGACTACGCCCTTGGTGAGATCGAGCGCGGCCCCACCTAACGGCTCGGCTTTGACCGGCGTTGGCAGAATGATGATTCCCGATGGCGCAGCAGGGGATGCCTGACGCGATGCGGTCTGTTCGAACAGGCGTTCAGGCGTCAGCCACGGCGTCTCGGGGTGGCCATTCTGGCGTGCTTCGTCGGCATAGGAAGTGACGAAAGGCAGGGTCTCCTCGCCGGTCGCCGGATCGACGCCGGTGCGCGCCGAAGCGATGATACGCGGCTTCAAGCCATCCGCGACCACATAGGCGTTGGGCAGCAGGAAGTAGGGCGAATTGACATTGCCGGGCGAGATCAGGCGCAGGGTATATTTGGTGCCGGCTTTGAGCGTCACGCCCGGCTTCGGCGTGAACCGCACCATGTCGCCATTGAGGATTTCCATGTCGAACACATCGCTTTTCAGCGGCAGCAGCGAGGTGACGAAGCTGGCATAGATGACGAAGTCGCCCGACGCGACCGACGGGGGCAGGGACTTTGGCGTGGTCAGGTCGAGGTCGAGCCGGAGGCAACCCTTTGGCGTCGGGCACCCGGCGGAGCTGCGCGTTTCGGCCAGGGTCAGGTGATAGCCAAGCTTGCCGGCGAAAGCGTCGATCTGGGCTTGCGTCGCCGAGGGTCTGGCGTGCACGACGGACGGGGCGGCCAGCAGCGTCGCACCGAACAAAAGGCCATGCAGAAATTTCGACATTTCGTCCCTCGTCTTATAATCATATACCCCAAGGTGACCCAGGCCCGGCGGCTTGTCAATCCGCAGAAGCAGGCCAGTGTGATATCATTTAAATACCAATATGAATCCAATTTGCCAAAATATCGCTTCAGGTATCAAAATTGCCGGCTTTACAATAATACGATTCGTACTATTGTTGGCCTTAATACGAAACGTACGAAATGACCAAGTCTGTTACGCCTCTCGGTTTCGCTCTTCTGGGTCTCATCAGGGAGGAACCCCGATCGGGTTACGCCCTGCGCAAGGTGTTCGAGACTACCCCTATGGGAAGCTATTCAAGCAGTCCGGGCAGCATCTATCCGGCGCTGGAATCGCTCAGGAAGGCGGGGTTGGTGCGGACCTCGGGAGAGGGGCGCGGGAAAGGCGCGTTTCACTTGACGCGGCAAGGGGCCGAGGCGTTTCAGGCCTGGCTGCGGGCGCCGGTGGAAGCAAGCGATCTGTCGCAGGCCATGCTGCGCTTCGCCTTCCTGCACGGTCATCCGGACCGGTCGGTGACGCGCGCCTTTCTCGACTCGTTCGAGGTGGCGGCAGCCGGACAGGCGGCGGCGTTGGCGGCGTTTATTGCCGGGGAGGCCGGCCAGGCCCTGCCAGTACAGGCACGGGTCGCGGTCGAACACGGACGCAGGCAAGTTGAAGCTTCGGCCGTCTGGGCGGCCTGGGCGCGGCGGACTTTGGAAGCAGAAGGGGAGCTATGATGAAGGCGGGAATTTGGGCGGCGAAGGCTGTAGGTCTGTGGCTTGTACTGATCGTCGGTATGGTGCTGGGCGGGCTGCTGTTTTTCAGCGGCGCGCCGGCGATCACGCCGGACGGCCCATTCGATGCCGGCCAGGCCATGCTGGTCGTCAATGGGGGCGTTGCCGTCGTGCTGGCCTTGCTGGCGGAGCGCAGCCGGTTGCGTGGACCGTGGCTTGGCCTCACCCTGGCGGCGTCGCTGTTCGGCATCGAGACCGTCATGTCTCTGATTGAAGCCGTGGTCTTCAATAACGACCTGAAGATGCCGATGGACACGGTATGGAAGGGCGCCTTGAGCGGTCTGGTGCGCGATGCCCTGGCTGGCGCGGCGATTGCCTTGATGTGGCGTGGCAAGACGACGGAAGGCCCTTTGGCGCTAAGCGGATTTGGGTGGAAGTTTCCGGCAATCGCCGTCCTCTACATCGTCTGCTATTTTGTTGCCGGCGCCTTCATCGCCTGGCAGAGCGCCGAGGTTCGCGCCTTCTACGCCAATGTCGGCGACATCTCCATGCCCTACCTGGTCGGCGTTCAGTTTGTGCGAGGCCTGATGTGGGCGGCTATTGTTCTTCTGCTGGTGCGTGCCTTGCGCGGCGGCCTGTGGCTCAAGGCCCTGCTGTCGGGGGTGGCCTTAAGCGTCCTGATGGACTTGCAACTGCTATATCCCAACGCGGTCATGCCGTGGCCGGTGCGTAGCGTGCACATGGTCGAGGTCGGCGTGTCGAACTTCGTCTTCGGCTTCCTGGCCTCCGCCACATTGCTCAGCTCGAACAACGCTTCAAGGAGCGTTGGTTCGACCTGAATTTTTGTTTTGTCGCAATGTTTAGAGCGATATGCCAAAAAGTGTGCCGCGGTTTTTGGCAAAATATCGCGTCAAAACAAAAATCTAGCGAAAAACCGCTACACACTTTTTCGCACATTGCTCAGCGGAGCGCGGGCGCGATCAGCCTGAGGTCGCCGCGGAACAGCGATTTCAAAAGGACCGGATCGCGCAGGCCGACGATCGGCATCTTTTCCTGCCACAGAGTTTCTTCGATGACACCATAGGCTTCGCACAGGTCGAGCGCGTGGGTCAGGACATTGGCGTTGTAGGCCTTTGCGATGCCGAAGGTCTGGACGCGCGTCGTGAAGTCCGGGCCGTTGGCCTTGCCCAGCACGTGGTCGATCAGCTTCTTGCGGCCGCGCGGACCGTTCAGGCGATAGAGAGCCGACATCAGCATCTGGGCGGGTTCTGTGACGTCGCTAGACTTGCCGCGCGTCAGGCAATTGTCGCACGTGCCACACGGCGCAATGCCCTCTTCGCCGAAATAGCTGCGTACCGCCTGTTTGCGGCAATCCTTACCCAGCACCATCTGGAAGAAGTCGCGCGCCTTCTGCTTCTGAACCGACTGGTCGGGCGCGCCTTCGTTTTCGCGCAGGGTCATGCGGCGCAACGCCCAGCCGAGGTCGCCGGAATTGTAGAAGCAGACGCCCGAAGCCGGATTGCCGTCACGGCCGGCGCGGCCGACCTCCTGCCAGTAGGCCTCCATAGAGGACGGCGGATCGGCGTGGATGACGAAGCGGACATCGGCCTTGTTGATGCCCATGCCGAACGCGATCGTCGCGACCATGATCTTCGACTTGCCGCTGAGAAAAGCGGTCAGCCGTTCGTCGCGCGTCCTGGCGGGAAGGCCGGCGTGGTAGGCAGCGGCGGAGAAGCCTTCTTTCCTCAGGGTTTCGGCCAGTTTCTCCGTGCCGTCGCGCGAGCCGCAATAGATGATGCCGGACGCGCCCTTTTGCTTGGCGATAAGCTCGACGATCGACTTGGCCACCGCGCCCTTGCGGCGGACGAAGCGTAAGGAAAGGTTCGGACGGTCGAAGGTGGCGACAATTTCAACGGCATCTTCGATGTGCAACGCCGCCTTGATATCGGCGCGGGTGTGGGCGTCGGCGGTGGCCGTCATGGCCATGGTCGGCACACCTGGGAACAGCGCCTTGACCTGGCCCAGCGTGCGGTATTCCGGCCGAAAATCGTGGCCCCACTGGCTGATGCAGTGGGCTTCGTCGATGGCGACGAGGTTGATGGTCATCCGCCGGAGGCGATCGAGCACGAAAGGCTGGTTGAAGGCTTCGGGCGAGAGGTAGAGCAGGTCGAGCTGGCCACCGCGCGCCGCGTCCCAGATGTCATTGCGTTCGCCGAGATTCTGCGTCGAATCCAGCTTGGCGGCGCGTACACCACGCGCTTCCAGTGCCTGGACCTGGTCGCTCATCAGGGCGATCAGCGGCGAGATGACGATGCCGAGGCCGGGCCGCAGGATGGCGGGGATCTGGTAACACAGGCTCTTGCCGCCGCCGGTCGGCAGAACCGCCAGGACGTCGTGACCTTGCAACACTGTGCTGATGACATTGGCTTGCCGGCCGCGAAACGCGTCATAGCCGAAAACGGACTTCAGCGTCGCTTCCGCGTCACTGAGCGAAGGGGCGTCGGCGATTGTAAGCAGGTCGGCGGACATAAAGGCCTTACGCAAAACCAAAGCAATGTGCGAAAAGTGTGCAGCGGCTTTCGCTAAACATTGCGACTAAAGAAACGGGGATATTCACCCCGCTTTTTGCGGGCAGTGCATCGGGCTGCAAATTGGCGGTTGCAAATAGGATGCTTTCGAAAAATAGCGAGGTCGCGGCAAAGCGCAAGAGCAACATTAACTTTAGCCTTGTTGCGATATCTCGCCGAAAACCGCTGCACACTTTTCGGCATATCGCTTTAATTTCGCCAAAAATCTCGGGCTAAGCTTGATGTTTACGGCCAGCCTGTTGCAAAGGTTTAACGCGACAGCTGCGCAGACATTGGCTATAAAGCTTGCTTATCGGGGCGATGGTTTGGCCTAGCGGATGACGGCCATTTCAGTGAGGATTACGTAATTATGGCTATGGGCAAGTTCCCGCGCGCGGGAAAAGGCGGCCGTTCACCGCTTCAGGCCGTGTTGTACTGGGGAACCGTGGGACTGATCTGGATGGTCATGTTCGGCGTCGTATTCTTGGGCGTCATGGCCCTTGATCTCCCCGACACGTCGTCGCTCTACAAGACCGAGCGCCAGCCCTCGATCACCTATCTCGACCGCTCCGGCGCCCTGATCGCCGTGCGCGGCAGCCAGTATGCGCCGCCCGTCGATGTTACCGAACTGCCGAGCTATGTGCCGATGGCTTTTGTGGTCATCGAGGACAAGCGCTTCTTCCACCATATCGGCTTCGACCCCATGGGCATGGGGCGCGCCGTCGTGCGCAACATGATGAAGAAAAAGGGCGCCAACCTGGCGGGTGGATCGACCATCACCCAGCAGCTGGCGCGTAACCTGTTCCTCAGCGCCAACCAGAACATGAAGCGCAAGGTCCAGGAACTGATGCTCGCCGTCTGGCTCGAGCACAAGTTCACCAAGAAGGAAATCCTGGGTCTCTACCTCAACCGCGTCTATTTCGGCGGTGGCGCCTATGGCATCGAGGCGGCGGCGCAGCGCTATTTCAACAAGGAAGCCAAGGACCTCAGCGTCGGTGAGGCCGCCATGCTGGCCGGCCTGATGAAGGCGCCCAACTCCTATTCGCCCCTGTCGGACAAGGAACGCGCCGGCAAGCGCGCCACCATCGTCCTCAAGGAGATGCTGGACGACAAGGCGATCACGCAGGAACAGTACGAAGAGGCCCTGTCCAAGCCGATCAACGTCTCGAAGACCCTGGCGACCTCGCACGCCCAATATTTCATCGACTGGCTCGATTCTAACATCCGCACCCTGGTCGGCGAGCCCAAGGAAGATATGATTGTCGAAACGACGCTGGACCTGCCGATCCAGACCGACGCCGAGCGTGCTGTCCAGCAGATCATGGCCCGCGACGCCAAGAAGGGTGTCGAGCAGGCCGCGGTAGTCTCGGTCGATGGCGAAGGCCGCATCCGCGCCCTGATCGGCGGCGTGTCCTACGCGGAATCGCAGTTCAACCGCGCCACCAACGCCTATCGTCAGGCGGGTTCGTCGTGGAAGCCCTTCGTTTATCTGGCGGCCATGGAAGCCGGCTACCAGCCGACGACGCCTGTGGTCGATGAGCCGTACAGCATCGGCGACTGGTCGCCGGAAAACTACACCAAGAAGTATATGGGCCTGATCGATCTCCAGACGGCCCTGGCGCAGTCGATCAATACGGTCGCCGCCCGCCTGGCCAACGATGTCGGCCGTGACCGCGTCGCCGCAGTTGCTCGCCGAATGGGCATTACGTCGAAGATCAATACCGATCCCGCCATGGCGCTGGGGACGTCGGAAGTGTCGCCGATCGAAATGGCCCAGGCCTACGTGCCGTTCTCCAACGGCGGCTTCAAGGCGACAGCGCACGGCATCATTCGCATTCGCACCGCCCAGGGCAAGCTGCTCTATCAGTACCGCGAGTCGAACCAGGATGGCGGCCGCGTCCAGGTCGTCAACAACCCGCCGCTGGTCTACATGAACCAGATGTTGCGCGGCGTCGTCCAGCACGGTACCGGTTCGGGCGTCAACCTGCCGGGTTATGACCTGGCCGGCAAGACGGGCACGACCAGCGACTATCGCGACGCCTGGTTCGCTGGGTATACCGGCGGCTTCGTCACCGTGGTCTGGGTCGGCCGCGACGACAACACGCCGATGAAGGGCAAGGTCACCGGCGGCGGCACGCCCGCGGCGATCTGGAAGACCTATATGGGTTCGGCGCTGCGCCGCATCCAGGTCAGCCCGATCCCGGTCGGGCCGGCGGATTCGCAGCTTGGCACGGTGGCCCAGGACGCGCTCGATGCGCTGCTGGGGACGCAGGCTGGTCAGGTGCCGTCGTCTCAAGCGGCCAATGACAATGGTCTGCCGCCGATTGTCACCATGAAGCCGATTCCGAATCCGGAAGAGAAAGATGAGAAGAGGGAGCCGTCTCTGGACGACGTGTTCTCACGGGCGCAGCAGGGTAATCAGTAAGGGTTTGTTGAGATGAGGAGCGTCCGTTTGCTCTTGGAGCAAACGGAATGTAATCGATACTAAATGTATCGATTGCCGCGACGAACGCCCGAAGCTACGCGGAGGGCGGGCCCGACACAGGCTTCACTGATACCTGAACAGTTCGTGCCCGCGCTTTTTCAACCAATCGCGATGCGGCTTGTACACCCCGCCGAACACTTCCGTCACGCAATTCCAGAAGGCCGGACTGTGGTCGGGATGCCGGAGATGCGCCACCTCGTGCGCCACCAGGTACTGACGCACCTGTGGCGGCGCCATGACGATACGCCAGCTGTAGCGGATGGTTTTGCGGCTGGGCGTACACGATCCCCATCGGCCTTTCGGATCGTTGAGCGATACCTTGACACCCGTCACCCCCAGCTTGGCAGCATAGGTGTCGGTTTCCGCCTGAAGCGTCTTGGCCGCCAGTTGCTTGAGATACCGCTCGATCCGCTTGGCATATGTCGCGCCGTCACCGCTGGTCACCAGTCGCCACGATCCGTCTTCAGCCTGCTCGGCCTTGGGCGTAATTACCCCGGCACGCTCGGCCAGCGTGACGGCATGCCCCTTGATCGAAATCACCGCGCCGGGCGCAAACGGCTGAGGCTTCTCCTGCCCGCGCCGGGTCTGCAATATCCAGTCGTGGCGCGTACGGGCGAACTCGACCGCATCTTTCAGGTGCTTGGGGCGCGGCGCCGTGACGATGGCGTCGCCGGTCTTGTTGTCGATGCGCAGGGAAATACGACGGGCGCGGGCATTAACCCGCAGACGCAGCGTATAGTCGCCGAAATCTAGGCTCTGGCCGGGTTCGTACTCAGATTTAACTGAGAACATCATTTTTGGCGATGAAATCGCGGATGCGCGGATAGATCTCGTCGCGGAACCGTCGGCCATTGAAGACGCCGTAGTGGCCGGCGCCCTTCTGAACGTACAGTTCCTTCTTGGCGTCCGGAATGTTCGGGCACATGGCATGCGCGGCCTGGGTCTGGCCGACACCGGAGATGTCGTCCTTCTCGCCTTCGACCGTCATCAGAGCGATATCGGTCACTGCCTTTAGGTCGACGACACGGCCATCGTGGATCAACTCACCCTTGGGCAGTGCGAACTTTTGGAACACCAGGTCGATGGTCTGGAGGTAGAATTCCTCGGTCAGGTCCAGCACCGACAGGTATTCGTCGTAGAACTCCAGGTGCTTCTGCGTGCCGTCGCCGTCGTTTTCGACCAGAGAATTGAAATATTCCCAGTGGGCGTCGGTGTGGCGCTCCTCGTTCATGCTCATGAACGAATAGAGTTGGACGAAGCCCGGATAGACTCGGCGGCCAACGCCCGGATAGGGGGGCGGCACGGTGTGGATCATGTTCGACCGGAACCAGGTGAACGGCTTTTCCTGGGCCAGATTGTTGGTCACGGTCGGATTGAAGCGCGCATCGATCGGCGACCCCATGAAGGTCATCGAGGCCGGCCGGCACGGATCGTTGTCCTCAGCCATCAGACAGGCGGCGGCCAGCACCGGCGGTCCCGGTTGGCAGACGGCGACAACGTGGACGCGGCTGCCGATGACGGTCAGTATGTCGCGGATATGGTCGATGAAGGATTGGAAGTCGAAACGGCCTTCCAGAACTGGCACCTGGCGGGCATTGGCCCAGTCAGTGATATAGACGTCATGGTCGATCAGGAACTGTTGGACCGTGCCGCGCAACAGCGTCGCATAGTGGCCGGACAGGGGCGCGACAATCAGGACGGCGGGCGCGGCCGTGCGCTTGCCGGCGCGACGGAGGTCGGAATTGTCGCGCTGGAAGCGCAGCAGGCGGCACCACGGGCTGTCCCAATCCTCGATGATCGAGACGCGGACATCCTTGTCATTGATGACGATCTTGTCGAAGCCCCACTCGGGCTTGCCGTAACGCTTGGTGACGTTGGAAAACAGCTCGGCCGACGCATAGAGGGTACGGCCAATGGCAGTATCCGAAGCCGGGTTGAGCTTGGAACCCCAGAAGTCCCGGGTCATCTGCGCCAAGGCACGGAACGGGGCCGCGCCGTAATAGGCATATTCGTGCAGGGAGTAGAGCATCTGGATCTGTACCGGTTACTGAGCGTATAGCTAACACTATCATGGCCGTGCTGCCAAATGGTTACACGGCTGTTCAAATTATATTGTGCTGCAACATACGAAAAATAAGCGGGCGTGCGATGTTTACGCTGAAAAACTGCTCAGTACGGTGAGCGCATGATCTCGCGGATCATTTTCGCGCTCTTTTCCGGCGGCAGGTCTTCGGCCAGCGGGGCATTGAAATTGCCCTTGGGATCCATCAGGTAGACGATGGACGTGTGGTTGAAGGTGTAGCTGTCGGCATCGCCCTTTTTTTCGGCGGTGGCGCCATAGGCCTTGGTAACCGCATCGATCTGGGCTTGCGTGCCCGTCAGGCCGATGACGCCCTTCGGGAAGCCGCCGCTCTCCAGATAGGCCTTGAGGTTGGCCGGCGTGTCGCGCGCCGGATCGACCGAGATAAAGACGATCTGCAGGTCCTTAGCCTTGTCGCCCATGGCCGCCTTGGTGCGCGCCAGCGATTGCAGCGTCAGCGGACAGATGTCGGGGCAGTAGGTGTAGCCAAAAAAGACCGCCGTCCATTTCCCCTTCAGGATCGATTCGTCGACCGTGCGGCCGTTCTGGTCGGTCAGGGTGAAGGCGCCACCCAATTGCCGGGCGTTGGGATCGATCTCGCTTGTCACCATGCGCGGTCCGGTCAGGGTCTGATACCAGCTAAAGGCGGCGAGGCCCGCCAGAAGCACGAAGGCCGCGGCTATGATGCCGATGCGTATTTTTGTCATCTGTTTCACGGGCGTCGCTTCAGGCTATAAGGCAGGATCTAACACAGGGAGTATCGATGTCGGGCCGGACCCTAAATCGCCTTCAGTCCTTTTTCAACGGTGACGATGCCGCACCCCTGACCCTGACCGAAGGCCGCGACCACCTGCGCCTGCGCACCCTGGTCCTGCTGCGCTGGTTGGCGATCCTGGGCCAGACGGGCATGGTCCTGTTGATTGCCTACGTTTTCGGCTTCCAGATCCGGCTGTGGACGTGCCTGGCCATCATCATGGCCAGCGCCTGGCTGAACCTGGTCCTGACCCTTAACCGGCGCAATGCGCATCGCATGCACGGCTGGGAAGCGGCGATCCAGCTGTCGTTCGACGCCCTGCAACTGACGGCGCTGCTGGGCGTGACGGGCGGGCTCAACAATCCCTTCTGCCTGATGCTGGTGGCGCCGGCGACGGTCGCCGCCGCCAACCTGCCGACGCGCTTCGCCCTGCCGGTGATAGGGGTGGCCATTGCATCCGCTTTCGGCCTGGCTTTCTGGTCGCTGGAGTTGCCGTGGTTGCCGGGCCAGAGCTTCGAACTTCCCGACATCTACCGCTATGGCTTCCTGAGTGCCATCATCGTCGGCATCGCTTTCACGGCGGGCTATTCCTGGCAGGCGGCGCTGGAAGCGACCAAGATGGAGCAGGCCCTGTCTGCAACCCAGGCCGTACTGGAAAAGGAACACCGCCTGAGCGCCCTGGGTAGCCTCGCGGCCGCCGCGGCGCACGAACTGGGCACGCCGCTTGGGACGATACAGGTTGTCGCCAAGGAGATGCTGCGCAGCCTGAAAAAGACGGACCCGCTCTATGAGGACGCGCAACTGCTGGTGTCACAAAGCCAGCGCTGCCGCGACATCCTGAAGTCGCTGTCAACCAAGCCGGAACAGCGTGACTCGGTCTATGACGAAATTCCGCTGAAGACCTTCCTGGAGGCGGCCGCGGCGCCCTATGCCGCCAGCCGGCGAAAATTCATCATTTCGGTGACTTCGGAAGACGGCGATGCCGAGGCGTTTCGCATTCGCCGCCGGCCGGAATGGCTGCACGCCGTGTCAGCCTTTGTCGAAAACGCCACGGACTTTGCCCGCACGACGGTGTTCCTGTCATTCGATGTCACCCGCTCCTTCGTCAGCCTGACGATCGAGGACGATGGGGCCGGCTTTTCGCCGGACATATTGTCGCGTCTAGGTGAGCCGTACATTTCGTCGCGGGTATATGGCGAGGACGATGAGCTACCGGCCGGAAAGGCTGCCGGACAAAGCCATTCCGGCATGGGGCTGGGCTTCTTCATTGCCAAGACTCTGTGCGAACATACCGGCGCCACGGTCACTTTCGGCAACCGCGAAGAGGGTGGCGCCTATGTCCGGGCCTTGTGGCGGCGCGAGCCGATAGATATCTTGTCCGTAGATGCATAATTTTGTCGCGCATTCGCACTTTTCGGTATGCGCTTAGCAGGTGGCTCCAATGAGTGACGATCCGCACCACACCGACAGCCTGGCGGCGACCATTACCGCCCGTATCAACGCCTTGGCCGACAAGTCGCTGTTGCTGATGGACGACGACGCGCCGTTCCGCAACCGGCTGGCGCGTGCTCTGGAGACACGCGGTTTCACCGTGACCATGGCCGAGAGCGTCCACGAAGCGCTCGACATCATCGAAAAGACCCCCCCGGCCTTCGCCGTCATGGATATGCGCCTGGAAGATGGCAATGGCCTGAAGGCGGTCGAGGCTTTGAACAAGAAGCGGCCGGATGCGCGGGCGATCATGCTGACCGGCTACGGCAATATCGCGACGGCGGTGGCGGCGGTCAAATCCGGTGCTATCGACTATCTCTCCAAGCCGGCCGATGCCGACGACGTCGTCAAGGCGCTGCTGGTGGTCGAAGATCACGCCCCGCCGCCGCCGGAAAACCCGATGTCGGCCGACCGCGTGCGCTGGGAACACATCCAGC
>CBFGPQ010000067.1:0-17880 GCA_965650705.1 uncultured Asticcacaulis sp.
CCAATACGCCGAAGGGGGCGCTGGAGCAGATCGCGCTCATGGTCATGCAGGGCGGCACGCAACTGACGCGCAGCGAAACCCTGGCCTATGCGACATCGCTGATCGATGTCGTGGTGCAACTCAACCGGGTCGGCGGCGAACGGGTGATCTCGGATATCTACCTGCCGCGGTAAAGCTTCCATGGCTGCGCGAAACCCGCAGCGGAATGAATTTTTCAAAACCGAAATAATGATACCGGCATTCTTGCCGCAATCGATCGCTATTCCACGCCGACCATCCAGTTTGCCGGGAATAGCTAAAATGACCGATCATCACGACCACCCCGAATCCCCCAGCCTGTCGCTGGACCTTGCCGTCATGGGGCGCCGTCGGGCGCTTTTGATGATGGGCGGGGCCGTGACCACAGCAGCGCTGGCATCCTGCGGGGGCGGCGGAAGCGCGTCCAGCGCAACGGTCGGCGCGTCATCCTCCTCCTCCAGCAGTTCGTCCTCAAGCAGCAGTTCTTCGTCGTCCTCGTCCTCGTCGTCGAGCAGTTCGGCCGGCACCTGTACCGAAGCGGCGGTCGAGACCAACGGACCCTATCCTGCCGACGGCACCAACACGATCGGCGGCAGCGTGGTCAATGTCCTGACCCAGAGCGGCATTGTTCGCAGTGACATCCGCACCAGCTTCGGTTCGATGTCGGGCACCGCCGCAGGTGTGCCCCTGACCTTGACCATCAATATTCAGGATGCCGATCTCGGCTGTGCGGCGCTGGCCGATTATGCCGTTTACATATGGCATTGCGACCGCGCGGGGCTGTACTCGCTCTATTCCAGCGGGGTGACCAATCAGAACTACCTACGCGGCGTCCAGGTCACAAATTCCAGCGGTCAGGTGACCTTCACGACCATCTTCCCTGCCTGTTATTCGGGCCGGATGCCGCACATCCATGTCGAAGTCTATGTCAGCCAGTCGACCGCCACCACGGCCAATAACGCTGTCAAGGTCACGCAACTGGCCTTCGACCGCGCGACCTGTCAGTCGGTCTATAGTAATGCTACCGGTTACAGCCAGAGCGTCACGAACCTGGCCGCCATCAGTTTTGCCTCCGACAACGTCTTCGGAGATGACACGGCGGCGCAACTGGCGGCGGCGACCGTCTCGCTGACCGGCGACTACACCAACGGTTTTACCGGGACAGTGTCGATAGCGGTGTAGCAGGTGTCGTAGCCGCCTTTTTCTTGATCGGCTGACAGATCACCAGCGTCACGGGCCAATTGCGCATCTGGCACTCCTGGCGCGACAGGTAGTAGTGATAGGTCAGCGGCGAATAGAAGAGGAAGCTGCCGGCAATGGCGATACTGGTCGCGCACAGTATGGTGAAGCGGTGTTTGGCGACGAAGGCTACGCGCCGCGACACGACCTTGAAGGCGAGCGCCACAAGGAAGTAGCTAAGCGCCAGGCCGATGAAGTAGTGATAGATGTACATCACACGCTGGGTGCCGAGATAGATGTGCAGGCCCCAAAACAGGATGAACATCGCGAACATGACCTCCAGCAGGTCCATGTCGGCGTTGTCGCCTTGTGAGTCTTCGGTTTTGGGACGTTTGCGCGCATGCCGGCGCAGGATCAGCCCCGCGGCGCCCACGATGCCGGCAATCCCCAGTCCCCAGTTGACCGGATTGCCGACCATCTGGACGTAGGCGGTCTTGCGGCCGTTGAAGTCCCAGCGATAGTTGATGATCTTGTTCATTAAGGGGAAGAGGATGGCCTTGGCGCCATTGGGCTCGGTCTTGGTCACGTACTGGAAGTCGTGCTTCATGTACTTGTAATAGCCGGCGGTCGCGTCCCAGATCACGCCGGGCGTCAGCGGCGCCTCGCCTTTGAGCCATGCCTGGTAGGTCTTGGGCATGACGTTCAGGTCGCGCCGGCCGGATTCGGTTTTGGGATCGGGCATGACCGGGTTCAGTATGACATGCAGGGCGAAGATGGCCGCCACGATGGCGACGAATGATGCAGCGATCGTCGAGCCGCGCTGAAGGACCTTGAGCAGGGTCTCGCGCGTCCGGTCCATCCACAGCATGCGCAAGAGGCTGAAACCGCCAAGCGCCAGCATGACCAGCGAATTGACCTTGACCATGACGCTGAGGGCGCAGAACAGGCCGAATAGCCCATACATCAGCAGTGGCTGTTTCGGTTCGCGGTCCCAGGTAAATAGCCAGACATAGATGGAGGCCAGGGTAAAGGTGAACTGGTACGGATCGAGGTGCGCTGCCCGGAAATGGACGATCAGGGCGTTCTCGAAAAGATAGAGCAGCGAGAAAACGAACGCGTCGAAGGCTTCGTTCGATAGCCTGAGCATGATCAGGTAGAAAAGCATGGCGCCGATGACCGAAAAGATCGCGGCCGGCAAACGTATGCCGGTGAAGTCATAACCCTTGGCGAGCTTCCGCGTGTCGATCTTCTTTTCCACGGCCAGCGGGTGCAGGTCCAGCTTCTCGTTGCGGCCGACGACCGACACGCCCAGGTCCATGAACATAAAGCCGAGCGGCGGATGCGAGGCATATTGCGCGGTGTCCTCGACATAGCGCTGGGTCGCCGTCAGGTAATAGGACTCGTCCCAGAAGGCATGGTTCGGGTTGTTCAGGTCGCGCAGGAAATTGAAGCAGGCAAGGACCAGAACGAGCGCCCCGAGCACCCAGCGCAGGGTCTTATCGTCGCCGTTCATCGCGCGGTCGGCGAAGTCCCGGACGGTCAGGTAAATCGGATGGGAGGTAAGAGCGGCGGCGTTTGTCGGCTCGGGCGTCGGCATGCTGTCCTCGTTTTAAGCGTCGCTCTTATGCCTCATTCGCGTCGCCGTGCCTATAGGGATGATCGGCTTGTCTTTGCTGGATTTTTCACTGATAAAATGGCGACGTGTAATGGATTACGAAATTGTCATGTCGCTTGCTGGAAAAGCTGCGCTAAGAAGAGGTTCGCTTACAAGATTGGGAGGGTCGCATGGTCACGGTCAAGGTCAACGGCGTAGCGCGTACGGTGGATGTCCCGGACGACATGCCACTCCTGTGGGTCTTGCGCGACGAACTGGATCTGAAGGGCACAAAGTTCGGCTGTGGCATCGCCCAGTGCGGTGCCTGTACCGTCCATGTCGACGGCCAGCCCATGCGCGCCTGCATCACGCCCATCACATCGGTCGCCGATACCGAGATCACCACGCTTGAGGGCATTGTGGCGACCAAGCTGGGCCAGAAGGTGCGTGACGCGTGGCTGGACCTCGACGTCATGCAATGCGGTTACTGCCAGAGCGGCCAGATCATGTCGGCGGTGGCGCTGCTGAAAGAGACGCCCAAGCCGTCCGATGCCGAGATCGACGCGGCCATGGACGGCAATGTTTGCCGCTGCGCGACCTATACCCGCATCCGCGCCGCCATCAAGACCGCGGCCGGCCTGTCCGTAGCCGATACACGGGAGGCTTAAGCCATGGCCGATACATCTTTCCAGCCCAGCCGCCGTTTTGTCCTCATGGCCGGTGTTGCCGCCGGTGGCGGCCTGGTGCTTGGCCTGTCAACGAGCGCTGAGGCCGCCGCAAGCACGGCGATCGGCGACTACATCACTATCCATCCCGACAACACCGTCACGATCCTTGCCAAGAATCCAGAGGTTGGCCAGGGTATCAAGACCATGCTGCCCATGCTGATCGCCGAAGAACTGGATGTCGACTGGGCGCAGGTCAAGATCGAGACCGCGCCGTCCGACGAGAAGCGCTTCGGCGCACAGTTTGCCGGCGGATCGATGTCCACGCCGATGAACTGGGAGGGCATGCGCAAGGCCGGTGCGGCCGGACGCGCCATGCTTTTGGCCGCCGCCGCGGCACAGCTTAAGGTGCCTGTCGACAGCCTGACGACGTCCAAGGGGCAGGTGATCCACAAGGCGTCAGGTAAAAAACTGACCTATGGATCGCTGGCAGGGGCGGCGGCGAAGTTGCCGGCGCCGGATCTGAACACGGTCAAGCTCAAGGATGCCAAGGACTACACGATCATCGGCAAGGCCAAGGGCGGCATCGACAGCGCCAGGGTGCTGAAAGGTGAGCCGGTCTTCGGCATTGACAAGACCTTGCCGGGCATGAAGTACGCCGTCTATGTCAAGGCGCCGGTCTACGGCGCCAAGCTGAAGTCGGCCAACTTCGACGCCGTCAAGGCGATGCCCGGCATTACCGATGTCTTCGCGCTCGATGGCGTGGGCGATTTCCACGGCCTGCGCCCAGGGGTCGCCATCGTTGCCAAAAGCTGGTGGTACGCCAAGGCGGCGCGTGAAGCGCTGAATCCCGTGTGGGACGATGCGCATGGCGCACCTCACGACAGCGGCGCCTACGCCGAAAAGGCCAAGGCCCTGCTGGCCGGCAAGGGAACGGTCAGCAAGAATACCGGCGATGTCGATGCGGCGTTTGCCAAGGCGGCCAAGGTCGTCGAGGCGACCTATGAGGTGCCCTTCCTGCCGCACGCGCCTATGGAACCGCAGAACTGTACGGCTCAACCGACAGCGGATGGCGGCATGGAGATCTGGGCGCCGACCCAACTGCCGAACGCGGGCAAGGGGCTGGTCGCCGGGACGATCGGCGTGCCGGCCGATAAGGTCATCGTCCACATGCTGCGCTGTGGTGGCGGCTTCGGGCGGCGGCTGGAAAACGACTATATGGCCGAAGCGGCGGCGATCGCGAAAAAGCTTAACGGGCCGGTCAAGGTGGTGTGGACACGCGAAGACGATCTCGCCTACGACTACTTCCGTCCGGGCGCCTATCAGATCGTCCGCGCCGGGCTCGACGCCAGCGGCGCCACGACCGCCTATCACACGCACGCCGTCACCTTTGGCCAGGACGGCAAGCCGGCACAGGGCGCGGCGACGGAAGGATACGCCTTCCAGGGGCTGGCGCCGAACTATCGCCATGAGCAGGCGTTGATCGATACCATCATTCCGACCGGCTATCTGCGCGCGCCCGTGTCCAACGGCATGGCCTTCGTGCACGAGAGCTTCTGGGACGAGATTGCCTTTGCCGCCGGCAAGGATCCGATTGCGTCGCGCCTGGAAGTGCTGGAGGCCCACCTCAACGATCCACGGCCAAGCGACAATCGGGGTAACCAGTCGACCTATAATCCAGCCCGTGCCAAGGCGGTTCTGGAGCAGGTGGCGCAACGCTCCGGCTGGGGCAAGACCAAGCTGCCCAAGGGCGTCGGCATGGGCGTCGCCACTTATTTCTGCCACCTAGGGCACTTCGCCGAAGTCGCCAAGGTCAAGGTCGAGAACGACGGCAGCTGGAAGGTGCTCAAGGTCTGGGTGGTCGGCGATGTCGGCTCGACGATCATCAATCCGTCGGGCGCGCGCAACCAGGTCGAAGGCAGTGTCATCGACGGCATCGGTGAGTTGTCGCAGGCGATCACCTTTGACAAGGGCCGGGCGCGGGAGGTGAACTTCGACGCCGTGCCGATGATCCGCATGTCCCAAGCGCCGCAGATCGACGTCCATTTCCACCTGAGCGATTTTGCGCCGACCGGATTGGGTGAACCGGCCCTGCCGCCGATTCTGCCGGCCGTGACCAACGCCATCTTTGCCGCGTGTGGCGCGCGCATTCGCAGCCTGCCGCTGACGCCCGAAAAGATCCAGGCGGCGCGCAGCAAGGTCTGAGTCTTGAACGCGCCCCTGCTTGTCGACGCTCCGGTATATAAGGACTTCGTGCTCGAAGACCTGAAGCGCTGGCGCGACGGGGGGCTGAAGACGGCGCTTCTGACCCTGGTCGCGGTGGAGGGGCGGTCCCCCCGTCCGCTCGGCAGCCAGATGGCGGTGGCCGAGGACGGACGGGCAGTTGGCGCCATTACCGGCGGCTGCGCCGAGCGCGCCCTGGCACTCGATGCTGTGGCGGCCATTGCGCGTGGGGAGAACCACGCCGAACTCTACGGTGAAGGTTCGCGCTTCAAGGACATCGTCCTGCCGTGCGGTTCGGGCCTGCACGTCCATTTCGACGTCGGTTTGTCCAATGAGACGCTGGACGCTCTGTTGGCCGCGCGGCGCAACCGGCAGGTAGCTGAGTTGCGTTATGAGTTCGACACGCCCTATGTTCGAACCTATCTGCCCCAATGCCGAATTGCGATCGTGGGGCAGGGGCCGATAACTGTCGCTTTGGCACAGATGGCGGCGCTAACGGAAATCGCGGTGGACATCTTCACGCCGGACAGGGCTGTCTTGCGTGGCATGCCGGCAACCCTGATGAGCGGTCCTGAGGATTTCGACGCCAGCGTGCTCGACGAGTGGACGGCCCTGGCCATGACTTTCCACGATCACAGCTACGAGGCTGAGGTCCTGCAAAAGGCGCTCGACAGCGGCGCCTTCTTTATCGGCGCCCTGGGGAGCCGGCCCGTCCACGAACGGCGGCTCGAAACCTTAGAAGACATGGGCGTGACCGGTGAGCAACTGGCGCGCATTCATGGCCCGATCGGCCTCGATATCGGCGCCCGCACGCCACCAGAAATCGCGGTTGCCATCCTGGCCCAGGTCGTATCGGCGTGGCGGCGAACGGTCGCGGCGTGAGAATCTCCTCTGTCGTTCTGGCTGCCGGCAGTGCACGCCGTTTTGGCGGCGATAAGCTCAAGGCGGACCTGGATGGAAAACCCGTGTTCCAACATGTGTTAAATGCCCTGTCCGGCTTTGATTTTCATGAGATTTTGGCCATCGTTCGCCCGCATTATCATCTCGATGCACCGGGTGTCCGTGTCGTCGAAAACCCGCAAGCCGAGATCGGCATGGGACGGTCTCTGGCGCTGGGCATCGCCAAACTGGCGCCCACCGATGCCGCCTTTGTCGTCCTGGCTGACATGCCCTTTCTGCCGGAAGGAATTTTCCATAAGGTGGCGCAGGCGTTTCCCGGTCATGATATCGCCGTGCCGCGCCACAACGGCCAGATGGGACATCCCGTGTTGTTTTCCTCCACCTGTTTCGCAAACCTGAAGGCGCTTGACGGCGATCGCGGCGGCCGCGCGCTCATCGAATCAGGTCGGTACTGTGTTGGCCTGGTCGACTGCGATTCCGACGGCGTGTTGCGTGACGTCGACAGGCCCGACGATCTGTGCCCTTGACCTTGCCAACATCAGGCGCCCAGCCTATGCTGATTGGGAAACCGGTGTCATTGAGTGCCGGGACGATACCAGGGACCAAGACTATGAACTACAACCGCCGCCAGCTTCTGGGCAGCGCCGCCTTCGCCGCCGCCGCGTTCGCCAAGCCGGCTCTTGCCGCCTCCCGGAAGGCCGTCAGTCGCAAAGACATCGAGCGCACAATGAAGGCAGCAACGCGCTACATGGTCGAGGAGGTCTCGACCAATGGCGGTTATGTCTGGTCCTACCTGCCGGACAAGTCGCGGCGCTGGGGCGAACTCGAAGCCTATCCCAGCATGATCTGGGTGCAGCCGCCAGGAACACCGACCATGGGCCACGTCTTTCTGGACGCCTATCACGCCACCGGCGACGAATATTATTACCAGGCGGCTGAAAAGGTCGCCGATGCCCTGATCTGGGGCCAACTGCCGACCGGCGGCTGGAATTACTTTATTGACTTCGATGGCGAGGCCTCGACGCGCCAGTGGTACGACACGATCGGCAAGAATGCCTGGCGCATGGAGGAGTTCCAGCACTATTGGGGCAATGCCACCTTCGATGACCTTGGCACGTCGGAAGCCGCCCAGCTCCTGCTGCGCATCTATATCGAAAAGCGCGATCCGAAATACCGCCCGGCGCTCGACAAGGTCATCGCATTCATCCTGGAAAGCCAGTACCCGATTGGCGGTTGGCCCCAGCGCTATCCGCTGAAATATGAGTTCTCGCACCACGGCAATCCCGACTACACGTCTTATATCGCCTTCAACGACGACGTGACCGCCGAGAACGTCAAGTTCCTGATCATGTGCTACCAGGCGCTGGGCGAGACGCGCGTGCTGGACGCCATTCATCGCGGCATGTCGGTCTATATCGTCGCCCAGCAGGGCGCCCCGCAGCCGGGCTGGGCCCTGCAATATACTCCCGATATGAAGCCGGCCGGCGCCCGAACCTATGAGCCCAACGCCTTGGCCACCCACACGACCTATGAAAGCGTCAAGCAACTGATGTATTTCTACCGGCTAACCGGCGACAGAAAGTATCTCAACGGCATACCGGCCGCGCTCGACTGGCTCGACAGCGTGCGCCTGCCCGACGCCGGCGGCAAGCCCAACCGCCATCCGACCTTTATCGAACTGGGCACCAACAAGGCGATCTATGTCCACCGCCGCGGTTCCAATGTCGTCAACGGCGAATACTATTGGGACTATGAGCCGACCCGGACGCTGGGCCACTACAGCGGCTTCCGCTATCTCGATGTCGCCAAGCTCCGCAAGGCGTACGAGGCGCTGAGGGCCACGCCGCCGGCTGAAGCCAGCAAGAATTCGCCGCTGAAGGTCAAGGTACCGCTGCCACGCTATTTCACCTTGGCGTCGGACACCTCGGACCTGAATATGGGCGCGGCCCAGACCGACGCCGGTAAGCTGGTGGCGTCGCTGAACAGGGAAGGCTATTGGCCAACCGACCTGACCGCGACCAGCAACCCGTATATCGGTGACGGCTCAGCGGTCCCGGCCGCCGGCGACTTCGCCACCACCCGCGTCGGCGATGCGACGGATACCTCGCCCTATGTGACCGACAAGGCGTTCGCCGGCATTTCGACCGGGACCTATATTGAAAACATGCAGACACTCATCGGTGTTTTGAGGGCGGGGGAGTAGTTAACCTCAGGGTGCGTAGGTACCTTTGCGCGAGTAATAAAACATTTGTGATTTCACGCCAGAGTAGCGGCCATCTAGGGTCCCGGCCTGCCTGCGCCGTCTCATGCGCAGACTACGGCGGGAGGCGGCAGGGATTGAGCCGGTAAGCAGATGAGCGCCATCATGACCGGACGCACGGAGTATGCGCCGGCGGCTTCCGAAACGCCGCCGAAAATTCTTATTGTCGATGACCGCCCGGAAAACCTGATGGCGACCTCGGCCCTATTGCGCCCCTTGGGCGCGGTCATCCTGACCGCGGAGTCGGGTAGTGATGCCCTGATGCTGGTGCTCAAACACAGCTTCGCCATCGTTCTGCTCGATGTCCAGATGCCGGTCATGGATGGCTTTGAGACCGCGCGGCTGATGAAGACGCGGCCCGACATGGAAAATGTGCCGATCATCTTCGTCACAGCCATCAGCAAGGAAGATCATTTCGCCACGCGCGCCGCCGAAATTGGCGCCGTCGACTACATCTTCAAGCCGATCAATCCGGATATCCTGAAGAGCAAGGTCAAGGTCTATCTCGATCTCTACCGTCAGCGCGAGCAGATACTGAAGCTCAATGCGACGCTGCGCCAGTCGAACGAGGAACTGGAACGCTTCGCCTATGTCTGCTCGCACGACATGCAGGAGCCCGTCCGCATGATGAACACCTATGCTGGCTTCCTGGAGCAGGACGCGGCGGCGGTTCTCGACGAGAACAGCCACAGGTATGTCACCTATATTCGCGACAATGCTGTGCGCATGCAGAAGATGATTCGCGACATCCTGACCTTTTCGCGCGTTGGCCGTGAAGAGGTCAGGACTGAAAAGGTCGATTGCAACCAGGTGTTGGCCGAGACCTTGCGTGAATTCGAAGACGTGATCGCGCTAAAGCGGGCGGCCATCAACGCCGGTCCCTTGCCGATGTTGCAGACCAGTCCGACGCTGGTCCGCATTCTGTTCCAGAACCTGATCGGCAATGCCCTGAAATTCCAGAAGGGCGCCGCGCCGCCGGAGATCAGCATCTCAGCCCAGGCCAGCGGCAACATGTGGCGTTTCGAGGTGAAGGATAACGGCATCGGCATCGATCCCGCTTTCTCCGACAAGATCTTCACCATTTTCCAACGCCTGCACCGTGTCGAGGAATATCCTGGCACCGGCATCGGCCTGTCGACCTGCAAGAAGTTCCTGCGCCTGGTGGGCGGTGACATCACCTTCACCTCCCAGCCTGGCGAAGGCACCACCTTCGTCTTTACGCTGCCTGCGAGATAAAGCTGTTTGCGGCGATAATTTTCAACTCGACAGGATGGACACGCGACGTATGGTGCAGCCAGGTGATCCGAACCAAGTAAAAAACTGTATCGGTTCGACGATACGACCGTTCTGACATAATCACGCGATACGCATCGCACGGGCTTTTGAAACGGAAACGATACCGGCAAGATGTACACCGATCTCGAAATTCTTCTGGTCGAGGACAATGAAGGCGACGTCGAGATGACGCGGCGGGCGCTTCGCACCGCCAAGCCGCAATGCCGGTTGACCGTGGCCAATAATGGCGATCAGGCGATCAAGCTGTTGCACGATGTGTCGGTACAACCGCCGCACCTCATCCTGCTCGACATCAATATGCCGCGCATGGATGGCAAGGCCTTCCTTAGCGCGATCAAGCAGGACGATGCCTTCCGCGCCATTCCGGTGGTGATGTTCACCAGCTCGGAATCGCCCAACGACATTCGCGAATGCTACGAACGCTATGCCAGCGGCTATGTCGTCAAGCCGTTCGACGGCGTCCAGTACGCGAATACGGTGCGCGAGGTCGTGCATTTCTGGGGCGAAGTCAGCCAGTTGCCGTCCTGACGACCATGGGTGACCTGCCGCTCAAGGCGTTCCTGCATTTTCGCAAAGGCAGCGATTCCCAGGTCGGTGAGGGGCGTATACGACTGTTGCGGCTGATTGGCGAATTGGGGTCGATCTCTGCGGCGGCGAAGGCGGCGGGCTTGAGTTACAAGGGCGCGTGGGATGCCGTGCAGGCGCTTAACAACCTGTCGGTGCGCCCGTTGATCGTCGCCCAGACCGGCGGTCGTTCCGGCGGGACCGCGACCGTAACCGATGCAGGCAAGGCGCTGATCGAGGCCTATGACGCGCTTGAAGACGCCTTGGGTGCCCAGATGGAAAAGATCGATGCGGTGTTGAATGCGGGGGCGGATATCACGGGCCTGTTGCGGAGCCTGAGCATGAAGACCACGGCGCGTAACGCCTGGAGCGGAACCATTACCCATGTGACTGACGGCGCGGTCAATGCCAGCGTCGCTGTCAAGGTCGCCGAGGGCATCGAACTCACCGCCATTGTCACGCGCGAAAGTGTCGAGGAACTGGACCTTGAAGTCGGCCGTACGGTCACTGCCCTGGTCAAGTCGAGCTTCGTCATTCTGGCGGCCGGACACGAACCGCTGCCGATCTCGGCGCGCAACCGTATCCCTGGTGTCGTCAGCGCCGTGGTGCCGGGCGCGGTCAATGACGAGGTGACGCTGGATATCGGTGGCGGCAAGACGGTAACAGCCGTCGTCACGCACGAGTCGGCCGAGGCGCTTGAGTTCGCGCCCGGCCAGAAGGCTCAGGCCCTGATCAAGGCGTCGCACATCATCCTGGCTGTGGATTAATCCCTGAGCGGAGCGCCGCCAAAGCCAGCCGCTCGATTTCGGTCTGGCTCAGGCCTTCGAGGTTGGACACCAGCATAGCCTCTGCAACGATCTTTCCGCCGTTCATTCCGAGCATGCGGTCGGCCAGCGCCATTGCTTCGGCCGGATCGTGGGTGACATAGAGGATCGGCAGCTTCTGGCCCAGCTGTTTGATCAGGGGCAGGATGCCGTCGCGGGCAGGACGGTCAAGGCTGGAGAGCGGTTCGTCCATCAGCAGCAGCTTCGGCGCGGCCATCAGCGCCCGGGCGACCGCGACGCGCTGGCGCTCGCCGCCGGACAAATCATGGATGGCACGGTCGAGCAGGTGAGCGACGGCGAGATCGGCGACGATGCTGTCGAAGTCCAACGCGCCTGACGCCCTTCGGCGGGCATAATCAAGATTGCCCCGTACATTAAGATGCGGGAACAGGGACGCTTCCTGAAAGACATAGCCGATGCGGCGCTTGTGCGGCGGCATGAAAGTTTTACCGTCCTGCCAGGCCTCATTGGCGATACTGACATGACCTGTCATCCGCTCAAGGCCGGCGATCGCGCGCAACAGGCTGGTTTTTCCCGACCCGGACGGGCCGCGTATAACGGTGATGCCTTCGGCAGGGACCTTGAAAGCGGCGTCGAGGTGAAAGGCGCCGTGCGGGCCAGACAGGCTGACTTCGATCACTGGACGACCTTTCCGCCTACGCGGCGATCAATAACAAGAAGGCTCAGTAAGATCAAAAAGGCGAAGACAAGTAGTGCGGCGGCAAGACGATGCGCGGATGTGTAGTCGAGTTGCTCGACCAGTTCGTAAATGCGAACGGACACAACCTGGGTTTTGCCGGGAATCGAGCCTCCAATCATCAGGACGACGCCGAATTCGCCGATTGTGTGCGCGAAGACGAGGAGGCCCGCTGTCAAAAAGCCTTTGCGCGTCAGGGGGAGTATCACAGTAAAGAAGCGGTCGAGGGGCGGAGCGCCCAATGTCGCGGCGACTTCTACCGGACGCGCGCCCATAGCTTCAAAAGCGCTGCGAAGCGGCTGAACGGCGAACGGCAGGTTGTAGACGATGGACCCGAGGACAAGTCCTGTAAAGCTGAAGGCCAGGGTCTCAATGCCAAACGGTCGCAACACCGTGAGAAGCGGGCTTTGAGGGCCCATCGCGACCAGCAAATAGAAGCCGAGGACCGTCGGCGGCAGGACGATGGGCAGGGCGACGATCGCCGTGACCACGTCCTTGACGAGCGAGCGATTGCGCGACAGCCACCAGGCCAGGGGGGTGGCGATCACGAGTAGCGACAAAGAGGTCGCGGCAGCCAGTTGCAGCGTCAGCCACACCGCCTTGTCGAGCAGAATCGACCAGTCGTTCATCTTGCTTCGTAACCATAGGATCGGATGATGCCGATGGCCTGAGAGGACCTCAGGAATTCGATATAGGCGCGCGCGGCGATATCATTCGCACCCGCTTTCAGGAGTATGGCCTGCTGGTCGATGGGGGTGTAATAGTCTTTGGGCACAAGCCAGTAAGACCCCTTGGCCGCTTTCTTGATTTGCGACAGGGCAACAAAGCCCAGTTCGGCTGCGCCGGTATCGACGAAAGCATAGGCCTTGGCGATCGATGTACCTTTGACGATCCTGGGCGTCAGACTGTCGCTAACGCCCAACTTCCTCATCGTTTCGATGGCGGCGACACCGTATGGAGCGGAGGCAGGATCGGCGATGGCAATATGATTGAATTTCCCAGTGCGTAGCACTGCGCCCCTGCTGTCGACGAAGCCAGGATTGGCGCTCCACAGGACCAGAGCGCCGTAGGCATAGACAAAGCGCGTGCCAGCGACGCCGAAACCTTCAGTCTCAAGCCGCGTAGGACGTTCGGCGTCAGCGGACAGGAAGACTTCGAAAGGCGCGCCTTGCTGGATTTGCGCATAGACCGCAGCCGATGACGCGAAGCTCATCGTCACTTTGTGCCCCGTCTTTTTTTCGAACGCTGCGGCAATGTCCTTGGCCGGTCCGGTGAAGTTGGCGGCCACGGCGACGGTCACCTCGCCCGCCTTCGCTGGAAGGGCAATAAAGGTCAACAGCAGGGCCGCGGCAAGGGCGCGCAACATGGGCAGGCTCCGTTATGTACTTTATCTACATAACGGTTGCAGGCCTGTCTATGCCCCGGGCGTATTGATATTGACGAAGGCGCTGTCGTCGCCGGCTTCAAGTTTGACGACACGGCGGCTGCTCAGGAAGCGCATGACGGCCAGCCCGCCTTCGGCAGAGCGCAGGGCGTCTTCGAGATCAGGCAGGATAGCGACGCTCCATCTTGCACAGAGCGGATAGTCGCGCGCGCCGGAAAAATGCACAACCTCCGCATCCTCGAGCGGCACGGCCATGAGACGTGACACGAGGTTTTCCGGCAAGCGCGGCATGTCGCATGGCGCGGTTATTACGGATGTATCACTGCGCGTCCGCGCCCAATTCAAAGCCGTTCGAATGCCACTCAAGGGGCCGAGATCGGCAAGGGCCGGCTCGTCGTAGAGCAGCGGTAGGCCGAAGACGATTAAACCCGGCTCCGCGGCGTTGATCGCCATATCGCGCACCTGCGGCTCCAGGCGCGCGATCACGGCGCCGATCAGCGTGCCGCCGTCGTACGGTTGCATGGGCTTGTTGCCGCCCATGCGCCGGCCTTGGCCACCAGCAAGGATGACGAGCGGAGGAGTAGCGTTCATCCCGCCAGATTAGGCCTTGGTTGCTGACTCGGCAAGCTTGAGCGTACGGGCTTCGAACACCGCCATGTCGCTGCCGCGCGTGACGAAGCGAATCCGCACCTTGCCGGAAGCTATGGCGGGCAAGGTGTACTCGACGGTGCGGAACTTGGGTTCCGGCGTAAAGGCCAGCTTCTCGTTCAGCAATTTCGTCCCGTTGACCTCGATGTCGAAGTTCTTGTAGACGTCCTGGCCCCAATAGGTGACCTGAAGCACGCTCCCCTTCGGCTCGACGGCCATGTCGAACGCGAAGGACTTGCCGCTGGTCCACATGATCCAGCGTCCGGCGCGGCCGGCACGTGAGGTCACTTCGCCGATGTCGGTTTCGAAGCCGTGGTCGCGTTCGGGCTGCATTTCGCCAAGGCGCATGACGTCGATCGTTCGCGCCTGCAAGGCTGTGCGTTCCTGCTCGGCCTTGAGGTAGGCGGCTTCCTCGATCTTCCATTGCTCGGGCGTAAAGCGCGGGAAATAGACGGCCGAGCGGCGGTGGTACTGGGCATAGAAGGGCTTGAGGGCGACTGGCTGGGGCTGGGCCGCGACGACGAGGTCGGCATTGACCAGGCTTAAGGGATTGTCGCTGACCAGGACAGGCGCACGCGGCTGATCCGCCGTTCGCGCTGGCCCGAGATCGGCGGCCATGACCATCGGGCCCTTGATATAGGAGACGATGCCAGGCGCGTCCGGAAGGGCCTCGATCTTGACGCTTTGCGGCAGGGTCAGGGTAATGGTGTCGCCGGACTTCCACTTGCGGCGCAGGCGGGCATAGCCGTCGCGCGGCAAAATCGTCTCGGCCTTGCCGTTGATCGAGAGTTTCGGCGCATCGCACCAGGCGGGCAGGCGGAGCGCGATTTCGAAGACCTTGGCGGATTGCGGTGTGACCCGAATGGTCACCGTCTCATCATGCGGGAACCGGGTTTCCAACGCCAGCTTTGTCTTCTGTTCCGTCCAGTTGACTTCGGACGGAATGAACAGGTTGACGAAGGCCGTGTCGCCTGACCGCCACCACACGCTGTCGCCGTGCTTGGCGTGGCTTTCGATGCCCGATCCGACGCAGCACCAGAAGCTGTTTTCGGGCGTGGAGTAGACGCGCTCTGACCCCGAATAGAGCGGCATGAAGTAGACGAACATGCCCGTTTCCGGGTCCTGGTGCGCCATGATGTGGTTGAGGTGGGCGCGTTCGTAATAGTCGAACCACTTGGCGTCCGGCTGCCAGCCATAGAGATGGCGGGTCAGCTTCAGCATGTTGTAGGTGTTGCACGCTTCGCAGGTCTTGTCAGTGATGCGCTGGCTGAGCGTATCGGGTGCACCGAAATGCTCGCCTTCGGAATTACCGCCGATGACGTAGGCGTGGTGATGGACGACGCGGTCCCAGAAGAAGGCCGCCGTATCGCGATAGCCGGTCTCGCCGGTCACTTCGTACAACCGCGCCAGGCCGATCAGCTTCGGGATCTGGGTGTTGGCGTGCTTGCCCTGCAGTTCATCGCGGCGCTCCGCAAGGGGTGTCAGGATCGCCTTGTGATAGATGCGCTGAGACAGGTCGAGGAAGCGCTTTTCCCCGGTGCGGGCATAGGTTTCGGCCAGGGACTCGTTCAGGCCGCCATGTTCCGCCGCCAGGACCTGCTGCATCTGCGCGTCATCGAGCGGTCCCAACACGCCGATCAGGTAGTCCGACATCTTGACCGCGACGTCCAGAGCCTGGGCGTTGTTGCAGTAGCGGTGGGCGTCGAGCAGGCCGGCATGGACCTTGTGCCAGGTATAGATGGGCACCCAGCCACCATTGAGGTCGAAGCCGTTGGAAGTGAGCTTTTTGGCGCGGATCTCCTCATAGATGATCTTACCGTCGACCACCTTGCCGCCGCGCTCGACCGTCGTGCCGCCGATATACCCATCGCCGTGCTTGGCCTGTATGGCGGCCATTTCGGCGACCGTGTGGTCGACGCGCGCCTTGAAATCCGGATCACGCGTTTGACCATAGGCCAGCGAACAGGCGGTCAGGTAATGACCGAGCGTATGTCCGGCAATGCCCATACTCTCCCAGCCGCCATAGACCTCGCCCTTGGGGGGGAGGCCCGCGCTGACATAGAAATTGTGCAGCAGGCGCTCAGGGCTAAGCGACTTTAGATATTTGCCATTGGTGTTGACTGCCGTCTGCCAGATCGACGGCGTCAGCGTGACGGCTTCGAGCGGGAATGGCTCGACTTTAGCCCCCGCAGACGCGGCCTGAACATTAATGGCAGGCAGGAGCGACAAGGCCGCTCCACTCATGAGAAACTGGCGCTTGTCGATCCGGAACATAGTCTAGCCCTTACAGTTCGCGAACGGCGACGGTTTCCTTGGCGTCCGTCTTGAGTTCGTTCCTGAGGCCATACTTGAAACCGCCGGCGGTGATTTCGAAGACATCGCCGTCCTGGGTCTTGATCCCGTCGGCGAAGGAGGCCGTGGCGGTGCCGAAGCAGTGGACGTGGACATCGCCGGGCTGACGGAACAGGGCGTACTTGAAGTGGTGGTGCTCGAGATTGGCGAGGGTGTGGGACATGTTGTCCTCGCCCGAGATGAACGGCTTCTCCCAGATGACGTCATTGCCGCGCCAGATGCGCGCCGTGCCTTCGACGTGACGCGGCAGTTCGCCGGTCAGGATCTCGGCGCCGATCGAGGCGGGGCGCAGCTTGGAGTGGGCCAGCCACAGATAATTGTGCTTCTCGGTGACGTGGTCGGAGAACTCGTTGGCGATGGCGTAGCCTATGCGATAGGGCATGTTGTCGTCACCGATGACGTAGATGCCGGCCATTTCGGGTTCCTCACCGCCGTCCTGGGCGAAGGAAGGGGAGGTGAGGGCCTTGCCCGGACCGACCAGGGTGTGGCCGTTGCCCTTGTAGAACCATTCCGGCTGGGCGCCGACTTCACCGGGCTTGGGCTTGCCGTCCTTCACGCCCATCAGGAACATGCGCATGGAATCGGTGGTCTCGGCTGCGGCCTTTTCGTGCATGCGCTGGCGGCCTTCGGCCGAGCCCAGGTGGGTCAGGCCAGTGCCGGTGACGTGCAGGTGGGCGGGATCCGGATGGTCGATTGGCGCAAGGACGCGGCCTTCGGAAAGCGCCACATCGACATCGACGGTTTCGCCCAGGCCTTGCGTTGCAACCTGGTCGGCGATCGAGCGTCCGGCTTTGATGGCGGCAACGGCCAACTCATAGGTCGAGCTAACGCCTTCGATCACGCGCGCGCCGTTTGCATCCGCCGCGAGAACCTGACGGACTCCGTCCGAACTGACAACCTGAATGAGACGGTAAGACATAGACGTTTCCTGTATGAGGGCTTTGATGGCCGGTGTAAGGGGCGCGTCTCGAAATGTCAATTGTCTGAGGAATAGGGAATGGAGCGATTTAACCTATTTCGACGCCGCTCAAGACGTCGAACAAGCACGTCCAGCGGCGTCAACGATCGCCAGCTTAACGCGAAGCCGCTTCATACTTTTTCGCGCATGGTTCGGCCATCATTGGCAGGAGATTGCCGAGGCGGGCATAGCGGAAGGCCGGACCAACGGCCATCAGCACGGGGCCGTCCCAGGCTTGCGCTGTCACCAGCGCCGACAGTTCGCGCAATGTGCCGCTGACGGCGCGTGCCGTTGAGCGGCCGGCGTTTTCGACCGCCA
>CBFGPQ010000068.1:0-17619 GCA_965650705.1 uncultured Asticcacaulis sp.
TCTCGGCGGTCGTCTGGGACTTCCAGCTGCCGGACCAAAAGGGCCGCAGCAACGGCACCTTCTTCTCCAAGCTGGTGCCCAATGCCAAGTCCGCACCGGTCAAGCTGAAACTGGCAGGCCTCAAGCCCGGCACCTATCGCCTCAAGACCTTCCGCACCGGCTATAAGACAAACGACGCCCAGTCGCACTGGATCGAGATGGGCTCGCCCAAGGATCTGACGCCGGCGCAGCTCGAAAAGCTGCAGGGCCTGACCCGCGACCTGCCCGAAACCGACAAGGCGATCCGCGTCGGACAATCCGGCGTGGCTGACGTGAGTTTGCCGATGCGCAGCAATGACGTAGTGTTGGTGACTCTGAAAGCCGAATAAGACGGCTAGGCCGGTGTTCACCTGGACACCGGCCGTCACCCTGGAACCACGCCATGAAATCATGCCTTTCCAGCGTAGCCATGACTGTCCTCATGGCTACCGCCAGCTTGCTGCCTACAACGGCCGTCTCAGCAACCAGCGCTGTAACACCTGATGCCAAACACCGCCTTATCGTCCTGAGCGATATCGAAAACGAACCGGACGATAGCCAGTCGATGGTGCGGCTGCTGCTCTATGCCAACCAGATCGACATCGAAGCCCTCATTGCCACGACATCGGTGCACATGAAATCCCGTGTCGCGCCCGAAACCATGCAGGCGATTATCGCTGCCTACGGCAAGGTGCAACCCAACCTGCTGAAGCACGAAAAAGGCTATCCGGACGCCAAAAGCCTATCGGCCCTGGTGACGCAAGGCCTGCCCGCCTATGGCATGACAGCGGTCGGTGACGGCAAGGATTCGCCGGGGTCTGAGCGCATTATCGCGCTGATTGAAAAAGACGATCCACGTCCGGTGTGGGTATCCGTCTGGGGCGGCGCCAATACGCTGGCGCAGGCCCTCCACAAGATCAAGCAAACCCGCACGCCGGAAGAAACCGCACGTCTCATTGCCAAGCTGCGCGTCTATACCATCTCAGATCAGGATGATTCCGGCATCTGGATGCGGCGGACCTTTCCGGACCTGTTCTATATCGTCAGCCCCGGGGGCTACGGCAATGCAACCTGGAGCGGGATCATGCTGGCCGAGCCAGGCTTCGACAATAGCGAGATTAGCAACGCCTGGCTCGCCGAGCATATCCAGCAGGGCCACGGACCGTTAGGCGCCCTGTATCCGGACGTCGCCTATGGCATGGAAGGCGACACGCCGTCCTATCTGGCCCTTATTCCGAACGGCCTCAACGTGCCGGAGCACCCTGACTGGGGCGGCTGGGCTGGACGTTACGAACTCTACGTTCCGAAACTGGCCGACACCGACCCAAAGGGCTTCAACGGCGGCATGCCGGTTGAGCAGGAACCCCGGCCGATCTGGACCAACGCGGTCGACGCCTTCACGCCCGCCGTCACCAATCCTTTCGGCCGCGCCATCAAGGCGTCCGATAAAACCGCGACAGGCTACAAAACGACGGTCTGGCGCTGGCGCAAGGAATTCCAGAACGATTTCGCCGCGCGCATGGACTGGACGACCAAGCCCTATAATGAGGCCAACCACGCGCCGGTTGTTCGCCTTGGCCATGCCGATCAGTTTACTGTGAAATCCGGCCAGCGGTTCGCGCTCAGCGCCGCCGGCAGCAGTGATCCGGACGGCGACAGCCTAAGCTATCAGTGGTTGAACTACGCCGAAGCCGGAAGCTGGAAAACACCGATTCCCATTGACGGCGCGGACAACATCTATGCTGTCCACGCGGTCGCCCCGACAGTCACCCAACCCGAGACCACCCACTTTATCGTCAAGGTGACCGACAAGGGCACGCCGGCCCTGACCCGCTACAAGCGGGTGGTTGTCACCATCACCCCATAAGGATCGTTCATGACGCCGTCGCGCCGGAACCTGTTTCATACCCTCGCTGCCGGGGCCTTATTGGCGCCCGCGGTCGCAACAGCGGCCAAGCCCAAAACCGCCAAGACCAAGGCCACGACATGGGGCAAAACCGTCGAGGGTCAGCGTAAGGCCGATCTCGGCGACGGCACCTATCTCAATCCGATCATCGCCGGCGACCATCCAGACCCGACCATCCTGAAGGACGGCGACGACTACTACATGACGTTCTCGTCGTTCTTTACCTACCCGGGCCTTGTCATCTGGCATTCGACCGACCTGGTCAACTGGGCGCCGGTCGGTCCCGCCCTGCATAAACAGCTGGGCAACATCTGGGCGGTCGATCTTTGCAAGCATAATGGCCGCTATTTCATCTACATACCGGGCGCGGTCGAGGGCAAGCCGTGGTCGATCTACGCCATCTGGGCCGACGACATCAAAGGCCCATGGAGCGATCCTGTCGATCTCAATATCAGCGACTGCATCGACCCCGGCCACATTGTCGGCGAGGACGGCAAACGCTACCTGTTCGTCAACGGCATCCGCCGCATCCGCCTGACGGATGACGGACTGGCGACCGATGGCGCGCTCGAGCCGGCCTACCAACCTTGGATCTATCCGGACGACTGGATCGTTGAGAACTTTGCGCCCGAAGGGCCGAAGCTGCTGCGCCACAATGACTACTTCTACCTTGTCACCGCCGTCGGTGGCACAGCGGGACCTGTCACTGGCCACATGGTCATCGCCGCGCGATCGAAGTCTATCCACGGGCCGTGGGAGCACTGCCCGCACAACCCACTGGTCCGCACCTTGAGCACGGATGAGCCATGGTGGTCGCGCGGCCACGCCACCATCGTCGAAGGGCCCGCCCAAAAAGGAGAAGAGGCCGACTGGTGGCTGGTTTATCACGGTTATGAAAACGGCTTCCGGACGCTCGGTCGCCAAACCCTGCTGGAGCCCATGGAGTGGACGGCGGACGGCTGGTTCCGCGCCAAGGGCGGCGACCTGTCGAAGCCCCTGCCGAAGTCGAAAGGTGGCAAGGCCAGCGCATCGGGCTTCGCGCTGTCGGACGACTTCAGCCACGACCGCTTCGGCATTCAGTGGGCTTTTCATGATCCCAAGTCCGACGAGATGGTGCGTGTGAAGCGGGAAGCCCCGGGCATGCGCCTTGAGGCCCGAGGCACGTCTCCCGCCGACAGCTCGCCACTAACCTGTCCGGTCGGCGACCGGTCGTACGAGGCCGAAGTCACGCTCGAACTGGACGGAAAAGCCGAGGCTGGCCTGCTGCTCTTCTATAACCACAAGGCTTTTGTCGGTGTCGGCTTCGACGGTGAGCAAACACGGACCTGGCAGTATGCCGAGGACCAGGGGTGGAACCGCCAGCCGCTCAAAGGCCGAAAAGTCCGCCTGCGCGTCACCAATGTCGAGAACGTCATCACCTGGCATTATTCGCCGGACGCCGGCCGGACCTGGACCCGCCATCCGACACGCATGGAGGTCGGCGGCATGCACCACAATGTCTTCGGCGGCTTCCTGAGCCTGAAGCTCGGCGTCTACTGCACCGGCAACGGCAGTGTCCGCCTGTCAGATTTTGCCTATAAGGCGCTCGCTGAAAGAACAGCGCATCAAGGCGACACGTAACGGCACCCAGGACGTATTATAATGTCGGGACCACCAAGCGCGAGGCCATGCGCGCAGGATATATCCTGCGCGCCGTTGCGTCCTACCAGTTGAACAGGGTGCCGTCCTGCAGGCGATTCACCGGCAGATAGGCCCGCTGATAGGGGTACTTGGCCGCCAGGTCTTCGTCGATATCAACACCCAGGCCCGGCGCTTCCGGAACCATCAGATAGCCGTTGTCGAAGCTGTAGCCGTGCGGGAAGACAGCGTCGGTTTCTTCGGTGTGGCGCATATATTCCTGGACGCCAAAGTTGGGGATCGAAATGTCGAAATGCAGGGCCGCGGCCATGCAGACCGGCGACAGGTCGGTGGCGCCGTGGCAGCCGGTGCGGACATTATAGATGTCGGCAAACGCCGCCAGCTTCTTGAGGTGGCTGATGCCGCCGGCGTGGACGACGGTGGCGCGGATATAGTCGATCAGCTGGTTCTGGATCAGGTCCTTCGCGTCCCAGATCGATGAGAAGATTTCCCCCACGGCCAGCGGTGTCGTGGTGTGCTCACGAATGACGCGGAAATTGTCCTGGTTCTCGGCGACGACCGCATCCTCCATCCAGAAGGGACGATAGGGTTCGAGGTCGCGGCCCAGACGCCCGGCTTCGATCGGCGTCAGGCGGTGATGGACATCGTGCAGCAGGTGGACCTGCTCGCCCAGAGCCGCCCGCGCGGCTTTGAACAGTTCCGGAACAACGCGCATATAGGCTTCGGTCGACCAGACGTTCTCGGTCGGCAGGTCGGCGTCAGCGGGTTCGTAGAACATCTTGTCCTTCGACACGCCGTAGGTCGAGGCCAGCCCCGGCACGCCGCATTGCAGGCGGATGGCCTTGTAGCCCATTTCCTTGTAGCTTTGCGCGACCTCTACCGTGTCCTCGATCGTGGTGCCATTGGCATGACCGTAGACCATGACGCCGGTACGGCAGCGGCCGCCCAGAAGCTGATAGACGGGCAGGTTGGCGACCTTGCCTTTTATATCCCACAGCGCCATGTCGACGGCGGCGATCGAGGTCATGGTGACCGGCCCCCGGCGCCAGTAGGCGCCGCGATAGAGGTACTGCCAGATATCTTCGATCTGGTGCGGGTCACGGCCGATCAGGCAAGGGACGACGTGGTCCTGAAGATAGGAGACGACCGACAGTTCGCGGCCGTTCAAGGTCGCGTCGCCGAGGCCATAGACGCCTTCGTCCGTAATGATCTTGAGCGTTACGAAATTCCGCCCTGGACATGTAACGATAACTTTGGCGTCGATGATCTTCATACTGGTCTATCCCGGTCTTTGATGCAGCATAGCTGCGTACTTACGTCTGACCTTTATCGCACCGCGCCGCACCTATCAATATTGGACTGACCAATTAGGCAAAAATCTGGTCATATTCGCCAGAGAAATCAATTGGCCTGTCCTGTCGGGCGGCTCCCGGTAATCAAATATTAATGATGTATCGGTGTTATGCCACCATCGTATCTGAGCTGACGAGGGGCCATGGTCAGTTGTAGCGTAACGACAAAACCGAAGGGCATCATGCTGGCCGTGGCCTACGCCATTGCCGTACCGATCTGGGTCCTGTCGGCACCGTTCATCGTCATAGGGAACTTAAGTGCCTGGACGGCTCGCCGCCGGCCACCGCATTTGATCGATGACGCCTCCTGATAGGCGGCCGCGCGCTCTTCATCAATAAGTCGAATAATTGCGAATGCATCGCAATATATATTTACACACCCCGCAGCGGCTGATATCGGGAAGGTCATGAATACGGCCTTCATGACCTTGGCGGCAATTGTTCTTATCGCCGGAGCGGTTGCACTATTATACCTTAGATGGCTGGGCCGCGGCTTGCCCGCATCTATCACGCCATACGCGGTGCCCGTCGCGTGGTTGGGCATGCTCACCTCCGCCGCCCTGTGGATGACGGCCTACAAGCCTGATTTCGGCCTCCCCATCGGTTTTCTGATTGCCATGAGCCTGCCGCTGGCGCTGATTGCCTGGCAGACGATCCGCAACCTGGACACGGCCGCAAAGCCCGAAAAGCAGCGGCGTGAACGCGCGGCGCCAGAGGTGCCGGATGATTCCGGCAAGCGGCGCATCGCACGTATTACCGCGCGGCTGATTTCATGCCTCGTCATTGCACCAGTAACCGGCATGGCGGTCGCCATGTTGGCCTGGGAGTATATGCCGGGCCACGCCGCCACGCGCTACGCCTGGGCGGTCTTTTCATTTTCCGTCGCTTCGGCCACCGCGCTGGTGGTAGCGCTCAGCGCCCAGCGTCCGTGGCGCGCCCTGGGCCTGATTACTGCCAGCACCGCCGTTGTATCCGCCGTGGTCGGCCTGCCCTTACTCAGCGGAGCACTGTCGTCATGACCCTTTGGCCCAAGGTCCCCGCCCCCTTCGTCCGCCGTGTCCTGCATGGCCACAAGATCCTGGGCCTCAGCCTGTGCGCCATCCTCTACCTGATCTGCCTGTCGGGCTGGGTCGGCGTCTACTATGTGGAGTTCGAGCGCTGGGAGCGTCCGAACGTACCCGAATTCACAACCGTCACGCCCGAAGCCATTGCACGGGCAACGGCCGACACGCGCGCCGTCATGCTGGCGGACACCCATCGCGGACCGCTCGACACGGATCTCTACATTACCGTGCCGTCTGCCGAGATGCCACGCCTTGTCGTCGGCTATGGCCATGAGGCGCGTGGCTACGATCAGGCCGGCAGCTATGTCGGCCCGGCCAGCCACGACCTGACCCACTTCCTGACCGAACTGCACTATTATATGCATCTGCCGGAAAGCTTCGGTATGATCATCGTCTGCCTGTTCGGCATCGGCATGATGGCGCTTTTGATTGGCGGTGCCCTGTCGCATCCCAAGATGTTCCGCGACGCCTTTGCGTTTCGGATACGCAGCCAGGGTCATCTGACCAAGGCCGACCTGCATAATCGGATTGGCGCCTGGACCCTGCCCTTCGGCCTGATCATCACCATCACCGGCACGCTGATCGGGCTCGGCCAGCTCGTTGCCATGGTCATGGGGCTGCTCTTTTATAATGGCGACATCCTGAAGGCCTACGAGCCGATCTTCGGCAGCCAGGCCGAAATTACCGCAGCCACGGGGGGCAAGCCCCTGCAGGACGGCGCCATGATCAACGCCATCAACAATCTCAAGGCCGCTGTTCCCGACCAGCCAATGACCTTCATCGCCATCCGTATGGTTGGCACTCCGACCGAGTTTATCGAGATCACCACCCAGCCGGCCCAGCGTCTAGTCTATGGCGAAGCCTGGCGCTTCGATTCGGTGGGCAATCTCAAGGGGAGCTACCATCTGTCCGACGGTCCCGCCGGACGCCAGATCGCCGCCAGCCTCTACGACCTGCACTTCGGCTCCTTCGGCGGCTGGCCGGTCAAGCTGATCTATGCCATCCTTGGCTTCGGCCTGACGGTGATGATCTCGGCCGGCATGGATATCTGGCTGACCAAGTCGGCCGAAAAGGGCAAGCCGCATCCGCTCGTCCATCGCCTATGGACCGTGCTGATCTATGGCGCGCCTGCCATGATCGCGCTGACCTTCGCCATTTCCATGGGCTTTACCGGCGCGGGCCTACCCGTCCCGCCCGTACCGGTCTTCTGGACCGGCATGGCATTGATGACAGCCGTGACCTTCGCCAGCTATCGCTTCAGCCAGGCGCCCGTGGCCGAGGTTTCACGGCTGATGCGCATGACTCTCGGCCTCAGCCTGATCGCGATGGCAGGCGTCCACCAGGCCGTCCACGCTTCGGGCACCATCGCAGCGTTGCAGGTCAATATCGTCCTGATCCTGATGGGCCTGGGCTTTACCGCCACGGCGCTTCACGGCTGGCTGCGCGTGCGCAAGGCCATGATGTTGCAAATCGGCCAGTAGCCCGGCAAATCGTTAATCGATTTTGCAATTCATTCGCATATTGCTTGACAGCCACGCGCCATGTAGTAAATGCGACGCATTCTTAATGCGGTGACTGTGTGTATACCGCTCTGAAAGGCTGTTCTCATGTTCAAGACCCCGCTTCGTACCTCCGTTTCGGCCCTGATCCTGCTGGGCCTCGTGTCCGCCCTTCCCGCCATGGCGGACGATGCGGCTGCTTCGGAAGAAGGCAAGGAAGTGATCGTCCTGGGCAAGCGCGTTATCCGCGAATCGGCTGGCGCCACGGGCCTCGACCTGTCTTTACGCGAAACGCCGCAGTCGGTGACGGTTGTCACGGCGCAGCAGATCGAGCAATTCGCCCTTACGGATGCCAACCAGTTGCTGGCCATCCTGCCCGGCATCAATGTCGAGTCGGTTGAAACTGACCGCACCTATTACAATTCACGCGGCTTCGACATCATCAACTTTCAGGTCGACGGCATCGGTCAGCCGCTCGACTGGGGCCTGCAAACCGGCGCGTTCGACGTAGCCCTCTTCGAACGCATCGAAGCCGTCCGCGGCGCCAACGGCATGATGACCGGCACCGGCAACCCGTCGGCGACGATCAACTATATACGCAAGCGTCCGACAAAGGACTTCCGCGCCAGCACGTCGGTCGGCTACGGCTCCTGGGACAATCTGCGCCTGACCGGCGACGTGTCGGGCCCGTTGAATGCCGACGCGACCGTCACCGGCCGGCTGGTCTATGCCCGCACCGACACCGATAGCTACCTCGACTATTACAGCGTGGACCGCAACGTCTATTCGGGGATCCTGTCGTGGGACATCACCGGCAAGCTGAACGCCACGGCTGGCTACTCGCAGCAGGACAACCTGGCCGACGGCAACAATTGGGGCGCCCTGCCGCTCGTCTGGTCGGATGGCACGCAAATCGACTACGACGTGTCGGCGACAACAGCCGCGCCGTGGACCTACTGGGACACACACAACCGCATCGCCTTCGCCGAACTGTCCTATGAATTCGACAGCGGCTGGACGGTCAAGGGCGTGTTCACGCACCGTGACTACGATGACAATGCCAAGCTGCTCTACGCCTACGGTAATCCCGACAAGACGACCGGCCTCGGCGTCGGCGGCATGAGCGGCAAGTATCCGTCCGAACTGAAGCAGGACATGTTCGACCTTATCGCCAACGGCAAGGTCAGCCTGTTCGGACGTGACCATCAGGTCGTCGCCGGCTTCAATACGTCGAAGAGCAAGAGCCGCAAATGGGAAGCTTTCGCCAACTTCTTCGACTATCCGGCCTATCAGGGCACGACGATTGTCCCGCCGGCCGAGCCGGCCTATCCGGATGCCTACCTGGCTGAAGACATCGAGAACAAGCTGTCGCGTGCCTATGCCGCAATCCACCTCAACGTCACTGATAAGTTCAAGGGTGTTCTGGGTGTCAACGCCATCGACCTCGACACGACCGGTTTCTCCTACGGCGTCGCGCAGGTGCGCTCGGAACAGAAGGTCAGCCCCTATGTCGGCGCGGTTTACGACCTGAATACAAACCTGTCGCTCTATGCCAGCTACAGCGACATCTTCGATCCGCAATCCGAAAGCGACATCAACCGCAACCGGCTGGAAGCCGCTGAGGGCAAAAGTTTTGAAGCCGGTGTAAAGTCGGAATGGCTAGACCGCCGCCTCTATGCCACGGCAGCCATCTTCAAGTCGGAGCAGTATAACCTGGCCGAATATGCCGGCTACATCCCCGGAACGCTCGACAGCTATTACATTGGCGTCGATACCTTCGTCGAAGGCTATGAGTTCGAAGTCGCGGGGCGCATCACGCCAGAATGGACCGTCAATGGCGGCTGGACCGACCTGTCGATCAAGGACAAGGACGGCAACGACGCCCGAACCTATGTGCCGCGCAAGACGCTGAAACTTTCCACGACCTACAGCCTGCCATACCGCGACGCCCGCCTTGGCGTCGCCTTCCGCTGGCAGGGCGAGACCTCGACCACGGATCTCGGCACTACGGTCACCCAGGAAGGCTACTCCGTCGTCGACTTGACCGCCAGCTTCAAGGTCGCCGACCACTTGCGCGCATCACTCAACATCAAGAACGCCTTCGATGAAAAGTACTTTGCCAGCCTGATGTGGACCCAGGCTTTCTACGCCCCGCCGCGCAGCATCATGGTCACCCTGGATTACGACTTCTAAACTATCCGGCTACCGGAACGAAGCAGGCCTCATGCCATCGCATGAGGCCTTTCTTATACGGACCCGACGTCTTTCGAGGCGTTTAACGCATCATTGGACAGCGTGAACAGGCTGCGCATCACGGGCCTCAACCCCGCCAGCAGCGCCTTGCGATCGATGTCGGGATTGCAGATGGCCCGGATCATCATGCCGTCGAAAATCATGCTGATAATTTCGCCGCGCATGTCCATCTCAAGCGGATCACTGCTGCGATTGAGGCGGCGACACAGGCTACGCCCAAGCTCGCGTTCCTGGACATCAGCAGCCTGAACGATCGCCGCCACACGCGGGTTGCGCCCCGCCTCGGCCAGCACCTCGAGCGCCATCGCCGCATTGCCGCACATATATTTGTGCTCGACGGCGTACTCGAGCACCTCCAATACCGTATCGAGGAGTTTGTCATCGGGCGTTGCCTCCCACTCAGCGAATTTGGCGCGCATTTCGGCCAGGTCATTGGCAACGATGGCTTCGATGATCGCTTCCTTGTTGGCGAAGTAGCGGTAGATGACACCGACGCTCATCTTCGCTTCTGCGGCAATATCGGCCATGCTGGCGCCATGAAAGCCCGACTTGCGGACACAGTTCAGGGTGGCATCGAGGATCTGCTGTTGCCGGATTTCACGGCTCTGGCGGGGTCTCGACCCAGCGGCCGGGCTCGGGGTACTGGTCATGTTGTACGCGGAAATCCTTTGCACAAAAGGCGGTAAACGATTTTTAATGTTGCGGTCCGATTGACATACACGAAAAAGCCGCATAACACCAGATTTGAGAATGATCGTTCATTCACATTTGCATCATCACTTCTTGCTGACACATTCTGGCAAGGGTTGCGGCGCACAATAGTATCATTACCCTGCGTTCAGAAAAATTCTGGCCCTCCGGAGCACCCGCATGAGATCGCCCCTTTTGCCCCTCAAGCTTGCCGCAACGGCTATCCTGGCGCTTAGCCTCGGCCTTGCCGCCTGCGGCAAGAAGCCGGAAGGCGGCATGCCCCAGGGTATGGCCGCGGAGGTCGGTGTCGTAACGGTCCAGACCGAACCGGTCAACCTGACGACCGTCCTGTCGGGCCGTACCTCGGCCTACCTGGTTTCGGATGTGCGTCCGCAGGTATCGGGCATCGTCAAGCAGCGCCTGTTCACCGAAGGCGGCTTTGTCCAGCAGGGCCAGTCACTCTACCAGATCGACGCAGCGCCGTTCCAGGCAGCTGTTGCCAGCGCCCAGGCCCAGGTGTCCCAAGCCAAGGCGGCCGTGACCTCGGCCCGCCTGCGCGCCCAGCGCTACGCCGAACTGGTCAAAACCAACGCCGTCTCCAAGCAGGAGAATGACGACGCCCAGGCGACGCTGCAACAGGCAGAGGCGCAACAGGAGGCGGCGGAAGCCGCGCTCCAGACCGCGCGCATCAATCTCGACTATACCCGCGTGACAGCGCCGATTTCTGGCCGCATCGGCAAGTCGTCGGTGACACCTGGCGCGCTGGTAACGGCCGCGCAGCCGACCGAGCTGACCAAGATCCAGAACACCAGCCAGATCTATCTCGACATCAACCAGTCGGCCACCGACCTGATGAATCTCAGGCGTTCCGCGGCCAGCGGTGAGATCAGCCAGCCGGGCACGGCCGAGGTCGAACTTATCCTCGAAGACGGCACTGTCCACCCGGTCAAGGGCCGCCTGCAGTTCTCGGATGTCTCGGTCGACGAGGCTACCGGCACAGTCACCCTGCGCGCCCTCTTCCCCAATCCAGACGGCACGCTTCTGCCCGGTATGTACGCCAAGGCCCGCATCGTCTCCGGCGTCGTCGGCAACGGCATTCTGGTGCCCCAGCCGGCCGTAACGCGCGACCCCAAGGGCAATGCCATGGTCATGGTCGTCAGCAAAGACAACAAGGCGCAACCGCGTCCGATCAAGGCAACCCAGACGGTCGGCGACAAGTGGCTGGTGACCGAAGGCCTGCAAGCCGGTGATCGGGTGATCGTCGAAGGCCTGCAAAAGGTCATGCCTGACGCGCCGGTCAAACCCGTTCCCGCCGGCTCGAAGGCGCCCGCCCCAGCCGGTGCGCCCGGCCAGAAATAACGCCCGGACTCCGTCTGGACGCCGCTCGAATTCTGTCGCGATAGCCCGTCGAAACCGCCCCCGCCTTTCGACATATCGCTCATAAAGACTGCCGAAGGAATTAAGGCATGATCTCCCGTTTCTTCATTCACCGCCCCATCTTTGCCTGGGTGGTGGCCATCGTCATCATGATGGCGGGCCTGCTGTCGATCGCCAACCTGCCGGTGGCGCAGTATCCGCAGATCGCCCTGCCGCAGGTATCGGTCAACGCCTTCTATCCCGGCGCATCGGCCAAGACCGTCGAAGACAGCGTCACCCAGATCATCGAACAGCAGATGAAGGGGATCGACGGCCTGCTCTATATGAACTCGACATCGGACTCGAGCGGCGCGGCCAGCATCACCTTGACGTTCAAGGCCGGCACCGATCCCGATATTGCCCAGGTCCAGGTGCAGAACAAGCTACAGTCGGCGACACCGCTTCTGCCCGCCGAAGTGCAGCAGCAGGGGCTCACGGTCGCCAAGGCGTCGAGCGGCTTCCTGATGGTCATCGGTCTTTATTCGGACGATAAATCCGTATCCGACACCGACCTCGGCGACTACATGTCCTCGACTCTGATCGACCAGATCAGCCGCGTCGATGGCGTCGGCACCATCCAGAACTTCGGCGCGCAATACGCCATGCGCATCTGGCTCGATCCCAACAAGCTTACCAGCTACAATCTGACGCCGACCGACATCATGGGCGCCATCCGCGCCCAGAACACCCAGGTTTCAGCCGGTCAGCTGGGCGGTCTGCCGGCAGTCCAGGGCACGGCCCTAAACGCCACTATCACGGCTCAATCACGCCTGACGACGATCGATCAATTCCGCAACATCATCGTCAAGAATTCGGCGGGTGGCGCCATCGTCCGGCTTTCCGATGTGGCGCGTCTGGAACTGGGCGCCCAGCAATATGGCGGCTCGGTCAAGTTCAACGGCCGGCCCGCGACTGGTATCGCCATCAGCCTGGCCACGGGCGCCAACGCACTCGACACAGCCAAGGCCGTCAAGGCGAAGATGGACGAACTGAAAAAGCAGTTCCCTAAGGGCTACCATTACGTCGTGCCGTTCGACACTACGCCGTTTATCGAACTGTCGATCGAGGAGGTCGTCAAGACCCTGGTCGAAGCCGTCGTGCTCGTTTTCGTCGTCATGTTCATCTTCCTGCAGAACTGGCGCGCGACTATCATCCCGACCATCGCCGTCCCGGTTGTCCTGCTTGGCACCTTCGGCGTGCTGGCCGCCTTCGGTTATTCGATCAACACCCTGACCCTGTTCGGGCTCGTGCTGGCCATCGGCCTGTTGGTCGACGACGCCATCGTCGTCGTCGAAAACGTCGAACGCGTCATGCACGAGGAAAAGCTGCCGCCCCTGGCTGCCACCATCAAATCGATGGAGGAAATCACCGGCGCCCTGATCGGCATTGCTCTGGTCCTGTCCGCCGTGTTCATCCCGATGGCCTTCTTCGGCGGGTCGCAAGGCGTCATCTATCGCCAGTTCTCGATCACCCTGGTTTCTGCCATGGCCCTGTCGGTCGTCGTTGCCCTGGTCCTGACGCCGGCCCTGTGCGCCACCCTGCTCAAGCCGGAAAAAGAAGGCCATGGCCTCAAGAAGGGCTTCTTCGGCTGGTTCAACCGCAGCTTCGACAGCCTGGCTAACGGCTATCGCAAGACGGTGGGCAAGATCCTGGGGCAGAGCGTGCGCTGGATGGTGGTGTTCGCCGCTATCGTCACCCTGATGGTCTTCCTGTTCACACGGCTGCCGACCTCCTTCCTGCCGGAAGAAGACCAGGGCATCCTGTTTACCATCGTCCAGTTGCCGCCCGGCGCCACGGAAGAGCGCACCAATGTCGTGCTCGACGAGATCGCCGACCACTTCAAAAAGGACCCCGCCGTCGAATCCGCCTTCACCGTCTCGGGCTTCTCCTTCTCAGGTCCAGGCCAGAATGCGGGCATGGCCTTCGTCCGTCTCAAGGACTTCCACGACCGGAAGAAGGCTGAGGAAAAGGCCCCGGCCGTCGCCGGACGCGCCATGGGCCGCTTCAGCCAGTTCCGGGATGCGATGGCATTTGCGATCGTCCCGCCGGCCGTGACCGAACTCGGCAACTCGTCAGGCTTCGACCTCCAGCTCAAGGATGTGGGTGGTTTAGGTCATGGCGCCCTCCTCAATGCCCGCAACCAGGTCCTCGGCATGGCGTCCCAAAACCCTGCCCTGATGGGCGTACGCCCGAACGGCATGGAAGACACCCCGGAATTGAAGCTTGAGATCGACCAGGCCGCTGCCGGCGCCATGGGGGTCAGCCTGTCCGACATCAACGCCACCTTGTCGACAGCCATGGGCGGCGCCTATGTCAACGACTTCATTGACCGCAACCGCGTCAAGAAGGTCTTCGTCCAGGCCGATGCACCCTTCCGCATGAAGCCGGAGGACTTGAACCAGTGGTACGTCCGCAACGACCAGGGCCAAATGGTGCCGTTCTCGGCCTTCGCCACCTCGCATTGGGAATACGGCTCGCCGCGCCTGGAACGCTACAACGGTGCGCCGTCGATGAATATCCAGGGCATGGCGGCTCCAGGCCAATCGTCGGGCCAAGCCATGGCCGAAATGGAAAAGATCATCGCTCAGTTGCCGCCCGGCATCTCCTACGAATGGACCGGCCTAAGCCTGCAAGAAAAGCAGTCCGGTGCCGAAGCCCCGATGCTGTACGCCCTGTCGATCTTCATCGTCTTCATCCTGCTGGCTGCCCTGTACGAAAGCTGGTCGATCCCGATCGCCATCGTCATGGTCATTCCGCTGGGTGTCTTGGGTGCGCTTCTGGCCACTATGTTCCGCGGACTGTCGAACGACATCTACCTTCAGGTCGCGCTTCTCACCATCATCGGCCTCAGCGCCAAGAACGCCATCCTGATCGTCGAATTCGCGAAGCATAACCACGAAAACGGCATGAGCCTGATCGACGCCACGCTTACGGCCGCCCGTGTTCGCCTGCGCCCGATCATCATGACCTCGCTGGCCTTCACCTTCGGCATCCTCCCGCTTTTCTTCGCCAATGGCGCCGGGTCGGGCAGCCAGAACGCCATTGGCACCGGCCTGGTCGGCGGCATCCTGTCCGCCACCTTCCTCGCCGTCTTCTTCATCCCGCTGTTCTTCGTCATCATCGAGAAGATGTTCAAGGCCGACGAGAAGCACCTCAGGAAGCTGGCCGAGCAGCGCGAAGCCATGGCCTATCTCAACCGCTCCGACACCGATCCGAAAGGGCACTGATATGACCCCGACCGTCAAGATCACCCTTCTGGCCGCCGCCGGCGCCATAACGTTAAGCGCCTGCACCATGGCGCCGCGCTATGAACGCTCAGCCCTGCCTGTGCCTGATCAGTTCCCGACGGCGCAAGTATCAACCGGCGCGTCGGCGGAAACGCTCGCCTGGCGCCAGATCTTCCTCGATCCGCGCTTGCAGGCCGTCATCGCTCAGTCGCTCGAGAACAACCGCGACCTGCGTGTGGCGGTGCTCAATGTCGAACGCGCCCGCCAACAATACCGCATCCAGCGCGCCAGCCTGGTACCGGCGGTTCAAGGCACGGTCAGTGGCTTTCGCGGGGATACCGGCTCGGTCAATCCGGCGACCGGCGCTCCAATCGGCGAGACCGAATCCTACACGGCCGATATCGGCGCGTCGTGGGAACTCGATCTCTTCGGCCGCGTCCGTTCGCTCAGCCGTGGCGCGCAACAGCGCTTCTTCGCGACATCAGAAAACCGCAAGGCGGCGCAGATCAGCCTGATCAGCGCGGTAGCTTCGGCGTGGCTGGCCCTGGCTGCCGACGAAGACCAGCTGCGCCTGTCGCGTGAAACCCTGCGCCTGCGTGACGAAAGCCTCGGCCTGATGCGCCAGCGCTTTGAAGCGGGCACCTCGGATCAGTTGACGCTGCGCCAAACAGAGGTGCTCGCTGAGCAAGCCCGCGGCGATGTCGCCGCCCTGGTTGCCCTGGTCCAGCAGGATCGTAATGCCCTGCGCCTTCTGGTCGGCTCGGAAGTCGCCGCGGAAAACCTGCCTCAGGCTTTCCCGGAAAACGCGGTCTTAAGCGACCTGCCCGTCGGCCTGCCGTCGGATGTCCTGCTAAAGCGCCCAGACGTCCTGGCGGCAGAATATAACCTCAAGGCCGCCAATGCCGATATCGGTGCGGCGCGTGCAGCGCTGTTCCCGCGCATCTCGCTGACCGGTTCCGTCGGCAAGGCGTCCGGCGACCTCGACGGCCTGTTCGACGGCACGGACACCTGGACATTCGCGCCGTCGATCTCGGTGCCAATCTTTGCCGGCGGCGCCAACCTGGCCAACCTCCGCGCCAGCCGGACCAGCCGCGACATCGCCCTGGCCCAGTATGAAAGCGCGATCCAGACCGCCTTCCGCGATGTTTCGGATCAACTGGCCGTGCGGGCCACCATCGACGACCGCCTGGCCGCCACCGACCGGGTTGTCGCGGCGGCCGCAGACGGCAATCGTCTGGCGCAGCAGCGTTTCCGCGAAGGCATCGATTCGCGCCTGACCCTGACGGATGCCGAACGCACGCTTTACGGTGCCCAGCAGGCCCAGATCGGTGTGCGTCTTGTGCGCGCGGTGAACCTGATCAACCTCTATGCTTCGGCCGGCGGCGGCTTCGACGCGGAATAGCTGCTGATCATCAGCTTATAGCTGTCGCCAATTACGGCCTGCATTCCAGAGGTAATGCCGTGTTCGTCTTTGCGGACACGGCGCCTCACCAGAAGGCAAGCCAATGGCGCCTCGGCTTTTAACAGCCGCAGGGTTTCCGGATCGGCGAGATCGGCGGAGATATGCATCTCTCCGTGTGTGTCCCTCACGGTCTGCGCCAGCCAGTGACCGGGAGAGACTTGCGAAAAATCAACCGCCTCGGCGCCTGGCAGGACAGTCAGGTTGATCAGCCTCTGCTCGACCGCCAGCGGTTTTTCCGAAGCGAAATGCACACCACTTAAATAAAGAACGCGTCCACCCTTGCCGGCGAGTGCGATCTCATCGACGCGGAAGGCGGCATAGGCCGAGCGCGACATCAGCTCGAAGCGATAGAGCTCGCCGCGCGCCCGGATCTCAGCTTCAATATCGTCCGCGATCTCGGCCTGGGCGGCCATGTCCAATCCTTTAGATTACGTAGAGATCGACATACTCGTGAACGGGCATGGCCTCAAGCGCTGCCTGGTCGAGACTAATGGCCAGAATCCGATCCTGCTGCTTTTTCGGGAAGCGACGCTTCAGGTTCTGGCGGAACTTTTCCTCGAGCACGGGAATGCCTTCGGCGCGGCGCAGGCGGTGACCGATCGGATAGTCGACGCGCAGTTCGTCGGTCCTTGTGCCGTCATTGAATTCGATCGTCATGGCATTGGCGATCGAGCGTTTGTCCGGGTCGTGATAGTCGCGGGTGAATTCCGGCTCTTCGACGCAGAAAATCTTGTCGCGCAAGGCATCGATGCGTGGATCGCAGGCGATGAAGTCCTCATAGTCCGATGCGGTCAGGCGGCCGAAGATCAGCGGGACGGCGACCATGTACTGGATGCAGTGATCGCGGTCGGCCGGATTGTTGAGCGGCCCCTTCTTGTCGATGATGCGGACACAGGCCTCGTGTGTGCGGATCGTCACCCTGGCGATATCATCCGTGGTCTTGCCAAGTTCGGCCAGTTTGCCGTGGAAGGTCATGGCCGCTTCGACGGCGGTTTGTGAGTGGAATTCGGCCGGGAAGCTGATCTTGAAAAGCACGTTTTCCATGACATAGCTGCCATAGGGACGTTGGAACCTGAACGGCTGGCCCTTGAACG
>CBFGPQ010000069.1:0-17483 GCA_965650705.1 uncultured Asticcacaulis sp.
GGTGCCAGTGGCTTAACGGCCGTGAAGGTTCGAGTCCTTTCCTGGGCACCATCTAGACGTTCGCGAACGTGCGCGAAGTTTCTCCCCTGGTTTATATTTGCTTGTCCACTCTCTGGTGGAAAACATTGCTCGCGAATATTGGCGCGGCGATTAATTGGACGGCAACCAACATCGGTTATGAGGTGGGATATCCCATCTTAACTTCTTCTGACGTTAGTTTGCGATGTCTGACCTCATGCAAAATTCAAATCTTGAACCCGTTATCCGGGAAGGGGCTGATCCGGTCGTCTTGGCTACACGCCTGATGATCTTAAGGGATCATGTGGCTTTGGCCGCGCAGAAAGCCAACCTGCTGTTGGACATGGGCCTAAACCAGACAGAGGGTTTCAGGATTGCCTATGCGGATTACGAAGCCAAGCTGGCGGACTATAACCGCGTGCGTGCGCTACTGGGTGAGTGAACCCAGGCGCCGCAATGACCTAACGTTGTCGACGCCAAGAATAAAGCTGTAGAAGAAAAGTGGTGCCGCTTAGGTGACTCGAACACCTGACCCCCTCATTACGAATGAGGTGCTCTACCGGCTGAGCTAAAGCGGCCCGGAAACACGCGAAGGCCAAAGTGGCTCGCGGACAGGGGCGTGTCTTTACACAACTGCGTACGCCTTGCCAAGGGCCGATCGATATTATTTCACAGCCTTTGGCGCGCGCGCCTTGCGTGCCGGCTTGGCCTTGACGGCTTCGGCCTCATCCAGGTCCTGGCCAGTAATGGCCGCGTCGAAACCGCCGGGATCGTCCGGCACCGGCACAGGGCCGGAGCGCCTTTGCGCCGCCTTGATGAACGGCATGGATGGCACGTAGCGCGACGGCAGGTCGGGCATTTCCGGCAGGCCCTTTTCACCGCGTTCATGGCGCGGATGGACCAGGGTCGCCTTGCCGGCAAAGGTCAGGATCAGGTTCGACCAGTCGGCGGCGCCGTATTCGAAGGCGCGGCCTTCGGCGTCGATATCCGACCATTCCGGATCGGACTTGGCCATAGTGGCCTTGGCCGCCCAGGCGCGCGCCGTGTCCATATCCTGAAGCGCCGAGGCGCCACGCGCCAGCACGGCGCAGCCGCGCTTGGTCAGGCTGTCGGGCGTGCTGTCGTTTTCCAGTGCCTTGACGGCATCGGCGATGTCCTGGCGGATGCCGGTCAAAAGCGCGCGTTCGACCTGGAGAATGCGGCTTTCGCGGTGTTTCGGGTTGCGGTCGATTAGGCCCTGCAGGCGGCGCGCGCGTTCGCGCGGTGTTTCGTCCGACACCAGGTCGCGATAGCTGAGCCACAGGGCGGGGTGCGGGCTGGCGGCCCAGGCGGCTTCGAGCACGTCTTCGGCGCGGCCGAGCTTGTTGGCCTTGCACAACAGGCGCGAAGCGATGACAGCCGCCGGCGTGAACTGCGGCTGCAGCTTGGCGGCGCGGACGGCGTAGTCGAGCGCCTGGGTTTCGTCCGAAGCTTCGATCCCGGCGGCCGAGGCGGCCATCAGCGACGCCTTGGCGCGTTCGGAGAAGATTGGCGAGATCAATTTACGCGTAAGGGCGCCATCGATCAGGGCCAGGGCTTCGGACCATTCGCCGGCTTCCAGGCGCGCTTCGAACAAGGTCTCGAACGCCCACATGGCGGGCTTGGGCTGGCTGTAGGCTTCGGTCGCCAGCTTGACGGCTTCGGCCTTGTCGCCCTGGCTTTGGGCCAGTTGCATGAGGCCCTTGAGGCCCGCCAGCTTCAGTTCCGGCACGCTCAGCATGGCGGTATAGGCGGCGCGGGTGGCGGTGACGTCGCCCGAAGCTTCGGCGGCCATGGCGGTCAGGATGCGGACGAGTGCTACGTTGTCACAAAGGTCGAGCGCCTTCACGGCATTGCGGCGCGCTTCATTGCCGTCACCGGCAGCGACGCTTAAGAAACCGCGGGTCAGGACGTCGTCGCCCTGGCGGCGGCGCGATTCGGCGCGGGCGCGTTCGGCCCGTTGCGGCGAGCGCGCCAGCCAAAGCGCCAGATTCCAGAAGCAAACGGCACAGAAGGCCAGGATGCCGACGATGCTGACGGCCGTGGTCGCCGTCGTGTCGATGCGGTAGTTGAGCCAGACCAGGCTGGCCGCGCCGGTATTGCCGAACGCCCCGATGCTGATTGCGACCAGGATGGTAATGCCGAGCAGGATGAGCAGGGAGCGGATCACTGAGCGGCTCCGCTATCGCTGACGTCGTGATTGTTGATCTGGGCCAGCTTTTGCAGGGTCAGCTGCGTCAGGCGCAGCGTCGTGCCGTCGACCAGGGCGCGGGCGCGGGCCTTTTCCAGCCAGGGTTTCAGCGCCTTCTGACCCTCAGGCGGCAGGGTGTCGAGATAGGCCAGCGCGCCTTTCAGGTCGCCCTGGTTCAGGCGGGTTTCGGCGCGCACCAGAATGTCGCCGACGCCCTTGCCGTTGAGATTGTCGGTGCGGCGCACCGAGATCAGCGAGCTCAAGGCATCCATGGCGCGGTCGAGCAGGCCGCCATCGCCCGTGGCGGCCTTGGCGGCGATATTGGCCTTGGCGGCGGCCTGCGGGAATTCGATGGCCAGTTGGGTTTCGGATGCCACGCCGCGCTCGGCGACGGCGCGCAGAGGAGCGGTAAGAGCCGGGTCATCGAAGGCAGGCTCGACGGCGGCCAGTTCGTTCAGGAAGGGCTCGGACGAATGTGCCTTGAGCTGAAGCGCCGCGGCCGCATTGGCGGCGGCGGCGGCGCGGGCGAGCGCACGTTGATTGGCCTCGAGACGGTCAAGGCGCTGCGACAACTGGGTCAGCAGGACCGGGTCGGCATAGGTCGGAACCGGCGTTGTGGCGAGCGGTACTGCGGTTTCGGGTGTCGCGGCCGGCGTGTTCAGGCGGCTTTGCAGGGCGATGATCTGGCTTTGCAACTGGGCGATCTGGGCGTCCTTGCTGGACGCCGCGGCCACGACAGGCGCCTGCGCGACGGTCTTGGTCTGGTTGAGCTTCCAGGCAAAGGCGGCGACCAGGATAATGAACATCAGCGCCAACGGAATGGCGAACAGGATGAACATACGCGTCGCGGCGGCTGTCGGGCTGGGCTGCGGCTTGCCGTAGGACATGTCCGAAGCGGTCAGGCCACTTTCGGAATAGGTATCTGATGCGGCTGTTTGCAGCGGCTCGGTCATGTTCTGGCATCCCATTGGGACGCTTAAGGAACGTCCCTGTCGATCAGTTTTAACATGGAAGGCTCGTCTGGTAACGGAGAAATCCGTCGTCTAACCCCCGTGAGCAGATTTGCATCCTGCGCTTCGATGGCGCCCGCGAACCCCTGCCATGCCTTTTCAGAAATACAGATAAAGCATGAATTGGTGAAGGCAAACTTACGGCTAATGAGATGTGAAGCCAAGGCCTGACCACCGCGCGCCGAATGGATCAGGATATGGGTGATGCGGCTGAGATCGGCGTCGGACAGGGCGGGGGGGATGGCGACGGTTTGGTATACGGCGACCTGTTGGACGGTGAAGCCTTCGGCCCGCATCCAGGCGCTGATAGGCGCTGAAGGTTCGCTTGGGGCAGCGTAGAGAAAGTGTGTGGTGAACAGCGCTTTGGATTTGAGCTTTTCGAACAGGGCAGGGGCGCCGCCGCCTGCGCTGATCACCTTGGTGAAGCCATGGGTTCTAGCGGCGACGGCGGTGGCGTCGCCGACGCACCAGGCGGAGAGATCGCGCCGATCTGATAGGCGGCAAAAGGCGGATACGCCGTTGCGGCTGGTGAAGATGACGGCGTCGTAGGCGACGTTCAGGTCGGCATCGATCGGCTGTACGGCGAGGAGCGGAGCCAGAACGGCTTCGTAGCCGAGCGCTTCGATGGCGGAAGCAGTTGTTTCACCGTGGGTGCGGGTGATCCAGATGACCTTTTTCATGCAGGCGAAGGCCCCCACCACCATTCGCTCCGCTCATGGTCCCCCTCCCCAGCAAGCTGGGGAGGTATAAGATTTTTGTACCTCCCCAGCTTGCTGGGGAGGGGGACCGCGACGCCTTGGCGTCGGGGTGGTGGGGCTTCTTGCTGCCTAAGCAACGATCAGGTCCGGCCCGGCTTCGGCCTTGATCTCGTAACCGAGATGCAGGCCCAGTTCGCGGGCGGAAAGCGGCGTGACGTTTGAAAGCGTCTCGCGGCGCTGCCAGCGTTTCTGACCGTCGGCGCTCAGAGCTTCGACGAACAGGGACAGCGTGCCGTCGGTGACCTTGCCTGTGGCGCCCATCGCTGTGCGGCAAGAGGCTTCGAGCGCTTCCAGGGCGCCGCGCTCGGCCTGAATGGCGATAAAGGTCTCTTCGTGATGCAGGCGCTTCATCCAGACCTGACCGACATCCTCTGTGCGGCATTGAATGGCCAGCGCACCTTGCCCCGGTGCATGGGCGTAAGCGTCCGCGTCGATATAGCTGCGGATTTCGTGGCTCAGACCCAGGCGGTTCAGTCCGGCGGCCGCTAGCAGCAGGGCATCGCACTCACCCGCCTTCAGCTTGTTGAGGCGCGTATCGACATTGCCGCGCACCATGACGACCTCAAGATCCGGCCGGCAGCTCAGGGTCTGGGCCTGACGGCGCATCGACGCCGTGCCCAGTCTCGCGCCCTTCGGCAGATCGTCCAGGCTGGCGAAGTTTGGGCTCAGGAAGGCATCGCGCGGGTCTTCGCGCACCGGAATGACACAGATGCTGAGGCCCGGAACTTCGTGCGCCGGCACGTCCTTGAGCGAGTGGACAGCGACGTCGACATCTCCACGCAGCAGGGCCTCTTCGATTTCCTTGGTGAACAACGCTTTGCCGCCGGCTTCGATCAGGCGGCGGTCCTGGATGCGGTCGCCGGTCGTGGTAATAACGGTCAATGGCGCGATCGCGTCGGCGCTGGCTGGGTCATCGCCCATGGCGGCGACGATCTGGCGCTGGACCCAGCCACATTGAGTGAGAGCCAGTTTCGAGCCGCGTGTACCGATTTTCAGTTTGATGGTCATGACGGTGTCCTACCATTTTCACGTCATCGTTCAATGCAAAAGGCTTGACGCGAGGCTTTGTCGCAGGTGTTAGGAAAGGAAGAAACCCCACCACCCCGCCGTTTCACGGCGCGGTCCCCCTCCCCATCGCTACGCGACAGGGAGGAGATACAGAGCGCGTTCGCTCCTCCCTGTGCCGAAGGCTGCCTGCCGGCGAGGCTGGGGAGGGGGACCGCCAGCGAAGCGCAGCGGTGGTGGGGCAAACAGTCAGGCGTAGCATGTCCCAAACCCTTACCGTCCTTGGCATCGAATCGAGCTGTGACGAAACCGCGGTCGCCGTGGTGCGGCGGACCGCCGATGGCCGAGTCGAGGTCCTGTCGAGCGTCATCCATTCCCAGGTCGTCCAGCACGCTGAATTCGGCGGCGTCGTGCCGGAAATCGCCGCGCGCAGCCATGTCGAAACCATCGACGCCATGGCACGCCAGGCACTCAGTGAAGCCGGGAATGCCAGGATCGATGCCGTGGCCGCGACCGCCGGGCCTGGTCTGATCGGCGGTGTCATGGTGGGTTTAAGCTTCGCCAAGGGCTATGCCCTGGCCAACGACCTGCCGCTGGTGCCGGTCAACCACCTCGAAGGCCACGCGCTGTCGGCGCGCCTGACCGAAGATGTCAGCTTTCCTTTCCTGCTGCTCCTTGTGTCGGGCGGTCACTGCCAATTGCTGTCGGTACGCGATGTTGGCGATTACGAACGCCTTGGCACGACTATCGACGATGCGGCGGGCGAGGCCTTCGACAAGATCGCCAAGGTGCTGGGGCTCGGCTATCCCGGCGGTCCGGCGCTGGAACGCGAAGCCAAAAAAGGCGATGCGACCCGCTTTGCACTGCCGCGCGCGCTACTTGGCCGCAAAGATTGCGCTTTTTCGTTTTCCGGCCTGAAGACCGCCGCCGCCAAGATCGCCCACGAGGAAGTGAAGACCGAACAGGACCGCGCCGACCTGTGCGCCTCAGTCCAGGCGGCGATTACCCGGCAACTGGTTGAGCGCTCCGACCGCGCGCAAAAGCAGTTCCGCGAAGAGATGGACGTCGCAACACCCGATTTCGTCGTTGCCGGTGGCGTCGCGGCCAATACCGCTGTCCGGGAGGCACTTCAAGCCTTGTGCGCGAAGAACGGCTTCACCTTCGTGGCGCCGCCCCTCAAATATTGCACCGACAATGCGGCGATGATTGCCCTGGCCGGGCTTGAACATTTCGCGAAGCGGGGCAGTATGCCGCGCGATCCGGCCGCCGACATGACCGCGCTCGCCCGGCCACGCTGGCCGCTGGATGAGGCGCGGGCGGTCGAATCGCCAATATACAAGACGCAGGGACGTAAAGGGGCCAAGGCATGACGCAGCAGTACCGGCGAATCGGGGTCATCGGCGCGGGCGCCTGGGGCACGGCCCTGGCGCAGGTTGTCACCCTCGGCGGCAATGCCGTCATGCTGCACGCCCGTGAACCGGAGGTCGTCACGTCGATCCGCGACAGCCGCGAGAACACCCTGTACCTCAGCGGCGTCAAACTGTCCGAGCGCATTACGGCCACGAATGACCTGGCCGATCTCGCCGGCTGCGACCTGATCCTGGCCGTGCCGCCCGCCCAGCATATGCGCGCGACGCTCACCGCCTTCAAACCTTACGCCAGCGCCGATCTGCCGGTGGTGTTGTGCTCCAAGGGGGTTGAGCGGGGCAGCGACGCCCTGATGACCGAGGTGCTGGAGGCTGTCCTGCCCGAAGCCTGCCCGGCGGTGCTCGCCGGACCCAACTTTGCGCGCGAAGTGGCCATGGGCCTGCCGAGTGCGGTCACCATCGCCTCGCAGAACGAAGAGGTCGCGGGCCGGATCGCCGCGACCATAGCGGGCCCCAGCTTCCGGCCCTATTTGTCCACCGACCTGATCGGCGCCGAAGCCGGTGGCGCCATCAAGAACGTCGTCGCCATCGCCTGTGGCATCAGCGAGGGCAAGGGGCTGGGCAAGAACGCCCACGCCGCCCTGATCACGCGCGGCTTTGCCGAAATGACGCGGCTAGCCATTTCCATGGGGGCCAAGCCAGAGACCATGACCGGCCTTTGCGGCATGGGCGACCTGGTGCTGACCTGCTCGTCGCCGCAGTCGCGCAATATGAGCGTCGGCCTGGCGCTAGGGCAGGGCCAGACCCTGGCGGAATTCCTGAAGGACAAGGTGTCGGTCGCTGAAGGCGTCGAATCGGCGCCCGCCGTCGTCGATCTCGGCAAGCGCCAGGGCGTGGACCTGCCGTTGTGCAATGCGGTTGCCGCCGTGCTCAGTGGCGCGATCAGCGTCGATGAGGCGATCGGCCTTCTGATGTCGCGGCCGATCAAGGTGGAGAGGGCCTGATGCTGCGCAACATCCTGTTTGCCACGGTTTGCGGTCTGGCTTTGAGTAGCGCCGCTATGGCGCAGGATATGCCCCGCCTGGAAAAGCAGGGCACGGCCGCGCAGTTGCTCGTCCACGACAAACCCTTCCTGATCCTGGGAGGTGAGCTTGGCAATTCGACGGCTTCGGACCCGGCGCATCTGGCGATGCATTGGCCGACCCTGACCAAGGCCGGTATGAACACGGTGCTGGCGCCGGTCGAGTGGGACCAGATCGAGCCGCAGCAGGGCCGGTTCGACTTTTCGGTCATCGACGCTGTCATCGAGCAAGCACGCGCCAATGACACCAAGCTGGTTCTGCTGTGGTTCGGCGCATGGAAGAATTCGATGTCGACCTATGCGCCGGCCTGGATCAAGCACGATTCGAAGACCTACAGCCGCGCCCGCGACGAAAACGGCGTGGCGCAGGACATCCTGAGCGCCTTCGACACCGACAATCTCACCGCCGACAAAAAGGCGTTCGCGGCCCTGATGGCGCATCTGAAAACCGTCGATCCCGACCATACGGTGGTCATGATCCAGGTCGAGAACGAGATCGGCATGCTGCCGTCGGCGCGCGACCATTCGCTGGATGCCGACAAGGCATTCAAGGCGCAGGTGCCGTCGGGGCTGATGGCGGCATTGCAGCAGCGCAAGGGCGATCTGACCCCGGAATTGAAGGCCTTGTGGGCCGCCAATGGCAACAAGACCAAGGGCACCTGGGCCGAGGTCTTTGGCGATACGCCGCAAGGCCGCGAAGTGTTTCAGGCCTGGGGCTACGCTGTCTTTACCAACGAACTGACGCTCGCCGGCAAGGCCGCCTATCCGCTGCCCATGTACGTCAACGCCGCACTGAATGCGCCGGGCAAGGCGCCCGGCCAGTATCCGTCAGCAGGCCCTTTGCCGCATCTATTCGACATCTGGAAGATCGGTGCTCCGGCCATCGATTTCCTGGCGATCGACAGCTACTGGCCGGATTTCACGACGTGGGCGCGCAAGTTCCGCCGCGACGACAATCCTTTGTTCGTCCCCGAAGCCAATCACGCCGGCAAACCCGAGGCCGCCGCCAACGCCTTCTTCGTCTTTGGCGAACTCGACGCCATGGGTTTCTCGCCGTTTTCGATCGAGGACCTGCCCGAGAATGATCCGCTGATCGGCGCCTATGTGGTGCTGGATCAAATTGCGCCGCTGATCATCGAGCATCAGGGCAAGACGGGCGACAAACGCACCATGCGCGGTTTCAAACCGCCGGTCACGTTCGATGGCACAGTTGATCAGTCGCCACAAAGCTTCGATCTTGGCGGCTACCGCTTTACAGTGACCTTTGTCGATCCGTGGACGCCAAAAGACAAGCAGACTCCGGCCAATCACGGCGGACTGGTCATCCAGACCGGCAAGGACGAATTCGTCGTCGCCGGCACGGGCGTGACAGTCACTTTCGCCGACGCGTCCGGCAAGAGCCAGGTCGGCATGGAGCAGGTCGTCGAAGGGGCCTACAAGGACGGTCTGTTCCTTGAGGGCCGCTGGCTCAATGGCGACCAGACGCATCAGGGGCGCCATCTGCGCCTGCCGCCGGGCGAAAGCGGTATCCAGCGCCTAAGGCTCTATCGCTACGACTGATTATTTGTGACGCAGCATGGCCCCGATCAGGTTGGTGTAGTCGTCCGTCCACGCCTTGACAGGGCCGGGATCGCGCGTCTGCCAGCGGGAGTCGGCGCGGAAGCGGGCCAAAGCTGCTGCGTTACGTCCGGCGATGACGACGATAGCCGGTGACTGGGCGAAGCTGCCCTTGAACGTTTTGGTGCTGGTTTGCGTTAGGGTGCTGCCGCCGCTCATGTGGATGGCGGCGATGACGGGATCGCGCAGTTCCAGATGGCGATTGGACAGGTGCAGCAACAGGACGCCGTCGGGCTTTAGTTTCGACAGGTACATGTCGATGGCTTCGACCGTCAGCAGGTGCGCCGGCACGGAGTCGGATGAGAAGGCGTCGATGGCCAGCAGGTCGAGTTGCCCCGCCGGCAGTGGCGACAGGGTCAGGCGCGCATCGCCGGCATGGAAGTCGACCGGCCCCTTTGCGCAATCTGAGATGAAGGTATAGTATTTCGGATCGCGGGCGAGGCGGATGACAGCAGGATCGATCTCATAAAAGGTCATGCGGTCGTGCGGACGAACGTAGGTCGCAAGCGTACCTACCCCTAAACCGACCACGGCTATGTCGGCAGAGGGCTTGAGCGCCTGGACAGCCGTGATGGTCTGGCCGATGGCGGTTTCCGGGGTGTAATAGGTCAGGGGCTGACAGCGGCGTTGCGGGTCAAGGGCCTGGGCGCCATGCAGTGTTGTGCCGTGGGTCATGCGGCGGATGGAACCGACAACAGGGTCTGTGGTCTCGGCGATCCTTACGACGCCATAGAAGTTGCGCTCGGTGACGATGTGGCGGCCGATCTGGGTTGCGGTGACAGCGGTCAGGGCGGCGACCGTCATCAGGCAGGCCATGACGATGCCGCGGCCGCGCAAGGCGAAGGCGCACAGCAGCGCCATAGCGAACAGGAAGCGGGTCAAAGCGTTGATAGCAACGCTGTCCGACGGCATCATGAGCAGAATGGTCAGCGCGAGGGCGCCCACCAGCCCGAACGCCGCCCAAACCAGTTCGAACTGAGTAAAGCGCCGGTCCTCGCGCTCGGTAGACCATGGCCGCGCCAGGCAGGCCAATGCAAGGGCCAGTGGATATTCCAGCACGGTTGGAAATACGACCGGTGCTACGAAGGCGTTGAAGCTGCCGCCGAGGACCCCGCCGATTGACAGGCAGAGGTAATAGAGTGTCAGATGCTCAGGTTGGGGGCGGGCGCGCGCCAGTTCCGAGTGGCATAGCAGCGCGGTGAGAAAAAAGGTCAGCAAGTGCACCGCCAACTGCGCCGGTATTGCCAGCCCACGGAAGGGTAACGCGTAGATGCAGATGCAGGCGGCCGCAGCCTGGGTAACCAGCAGCATCTTGCGGCTGATCAGCGGCTTGGTGCCGAAGGCGAAGATAAAGGTCAGAAGGTATAGGGCCAGCGGCGCGACCCACAGGAAGGGCGCCGAGGCGACGTCAGTCGACAGGTAGGTGGTGACGCCCATCATCAGGCTGCTGGGCACCGCCGCGAGCCCAATCCAGATGGCCATGGTTATCAGCGAAGGACGCGGGCTTGCCGCAGTGAATTCGGCGGCAGCGGGCGTGGGCGCTTTCCGCGTCAGGCCCAGCGTCAGGATCAGCACAACCAGCACGCCGTAGCCCAGGCTCCAGCCGATGCGCTGGTCGGTCAGCTGCGTCAATGGCTCGACGATCACGGGATAGGCGATGAGCGACAGCAGGCTGCCGAGATTGCTGGCGGCGTAAAGCGCATAGGGTTCGGGCGGTTTGCCCGTGGCGGGATCGGGATTGGCCGTCAGGGCGAACCACGCCTGAACAAGGGGCGCCGTCGCCGACAGGATGGCGAACGGCGCGCCGATCGATACGGTGAGCACGCCCAGCATCCAAAGAATGGGATGTTCCGGATCCGGAAGGCCGAAGGCATTGCTGATTCCAAGCGGAAGACTCAGCGCTGCCAGGCCCAGCAGGACGCTGTGCAGGATGACCTGAGTGCGGAACGACTTCAGCCTTTGCAGCAGGTGGGCGTAGCCATAACCCAGCAGCAGCGCCGCCTGGAAGAAGGCCATGGAGGTGTTCCACACCGAAGGCGCGCCGCCCAGCAGCGGCAGCAGAAGCTTGCCGACCATGGGCTGGACGAAGAAGACAAGCAGGGCGCTGGTGAAGACCGTCACCACGAACAAGGGCGACTGGCGCAAGGTCGGCGTGGTAGCGGCGTGGGTGGTCATGCATCGGCCCCTGTCATGGTGGCCGGATTTTAGCCGTCTATGCTTAACGCCAGCTTAGCCTTACTCAGCTTCCAGCTTGGCCACGTCGTCGAGCAAGCCCTTGACGGCCGCCGCGATCAGCGTCCGGCCGTCCTCGACAGTGGCCAGCGATGAGTCCGACCCGATGCGGCCGTCGGGGAAACGCGAGCGGTAGTCGAGCGCGTCGCGTATAGGACCGTCCGGCGCGATCTTCGGCTCCATATGCGCCGATTTCACATGATCCGGGTATGCCGCGAAGGTGACGGCGATTTCCGACGGCGTGGCATGGCTGCCGTGGCCGGTGGGATAGAGCTTGGCGGCCAGGCGCATGATCCCCGGCAGGTCCCACCAGTTCCTGAGTTTCAAAATAAACGGGCAGGGTTCGCCTGAAAACGAATAGTGCGAATAGATCTGCGAGAAGGTTGCTTCGATCGTGGCGACATTGCCGCCATGGCCGTTGAGGAAATAGATGCGATCGAAGCCGTGGCGCGCCAGCGAATCCACCCAGTCCTCTATGGCCGACATGAAGGTCGTCGGGCGCAGGGATATGGTGCCGGGAAAGCCGAGGTGGTGCTGGGCCATGCCGATATTGAAGGTCGGCGCGATCAGGAGATTGCCTTCCTTTTCGGCGGCGTGGGCGATGATTTCCGGGCACAGCCAGTCGGTGCCGAGCAGCCCCATGGGGCCGTGCTGTTCATTGGAGCCAATCGGCACGATGATCGTGCGCGAGGATTCAAGGCGCTTTTCGATTTCGCACCAGGTCGACAGATGAAGCAGCATAGGGAACTCCTTAGAGCATGCTCCGAAAAGGGAAACCCGGTTTTTCGGGTTAAGCATGCGACAAGCAAGGAATCTGGACTGTACTGCGTTTCCTTCAAAACGCTGCACAGTCCAGACAGGCGGTTTCGGTTGTGACGGCTTTTAGGCTGCTACACCATGAAAGCCAACGATTTTTCGCATTGGTCCTCTCGACTCCGGAATCCTTATTTCCTAAGGTCGCGCCGATAAAAATGCCGCCCGGCCGCACGCGCGTGCCGGGATACTCAGGAGAGACTTAAGGTGAGCGACGACGCCATTTTCCCGGTTCCCGCCGATTTCATCCGCCCCGGCACGCTGACGGCCGAAGGTTTGAAGGCGCAGACGGAGCTGTTTGCCCGCGATCCGGAAGCGCACTGGGCGAATCTTGGCAAGGCGCTCGACTGGATCAAGCCGTTCACCAAGGTCAAGGACGTCAGCTACCGGCGTGAGGATTTCCGCATCCGCTGGTACTATGACGGCGTGTTGAATGTCTCTGCCAACTGTATCGACCGCCACCTCAACCGCCGTGGCGACCAGGTCGCGCTGATCTTCGAGGGCGATGACCCCAATGTGTCGTCCACCGTCACCTACCGCCAGCTGTCGGTCGAGGTAAACAAGCGCGCCAACCTTCTAAAGCAGTACGGCGTGAAGAAGGGCGACCGTGTCACACTCTATCTTCCTATGGTGCCGGAAGCCGCCTTCTTCATGCTGGCCTGCGCGCGCATCGGCGCCGTCCACAGCGTCGTCTTCGGGGGCTTTTCCCCCGACAGCATTGCTGGGCGCATTCTCGACTGCCAGTCGGACGTCGTCGTCACCGCCAATGAAGGGCTGCGCGGCGGCAAGTCGATCCCGCTCAAGGCCAATGTCGACAAGGCGCTGGAGCAGTGTCCCAATGTCCGCACCGTTTTGGTCGTCGATCATACTTCGTCCGGCTGGACGCGCGGTCCCAAGGATGTCGTTGTCGCGGAAGCCTTGAAGGATATGTCCGCCGACTGCCCGCCCGAGCCGATGAACGCCGAAGACCCGCTCTTCATCCTCTATACTTCGGGGTCTACCGGCAAGCCCAAGGGCGTGCTGCACACCACGGGCGGCTATCTCGCCTGGGCCAGCTATACTTTCAAGACCACTTTCGACTATCAGGACGGCGACATCTTCTGGTGCACGGCCGACGTCGGCTGGGTCACGGGCCACTCCTATGTCGTCTATGGCCCGCTGGCCAATGGCGCGACCTCGCTGATGTTCGAAGGCGTACCCAACTATCCCGACGTCAGCCGGTTCTGGGCCGTCATTGACAAGCACAAGGTCAACACCTTCTACACCGCGCCGACCGCCATTCGCGCCCTGATGCGCGAAGGCGAGGAGCCGGTGAAGAAGTACAGCCGCGCATCCTTGCGCTTGTTGGGAACTGTCGGCGAGCCGATCAACCCCGAAGCATGGCTGTGGTATCACCGCGTGGTCGGCGACAGCCGCTGTCCGATCGTCGATACCTGGTGGCAGACTGAAACCGGCGGTCACCTGATCACACCGGTGCCGGGGGCTGTCGCGGCCAAGCCCGGTTCGGCCACCCTGCCCCTGCCGGGCGTCGTGGCCTGTCTGGTCGATGCCGAAGGCAAGGTGCTGGAAGGCGCTACCGAAGGCAACCTGTGCATCTGCGACTCCTGGCCGGGCCAGATGCGGACGGTTTTCGGCGACCACCAGCGCTTCCTGGAAACCTACTTCTCGACCTATCCCGGCATGTACTTCACCGGCGACGGCTGCCGCCGCGACGCCGATGGCTATTACTGGATCACCGGCCGCGTCGATGACGTTTTGAACGTCTCGGGTCACCGCATCGGCACGGCCGAGGTCGAAAGCGCGCTGGTCTCTCACCATGACGTGGCCGAGGCCGCCGTGGTCGGCTATCCGCACGACATCAAGGGCCAGGGCATCTGGTGCTATGTCACGCTCAAGGCCGGCGTTCAGGGGACGGACGATCTCAAGAAGGCGTTACGCGAGCACGTCCGCCGTGAGATCGGTCCGATTGCCTCGCCAGATGTGATCCAGTGGGCGCCGAGCCTGCCCAAGACCCGGTCGGGCAAGATCATGCGCCGAATCTTACGCAAGATCGCCGAAGGGCAGCCGGAAGCATTGGGCGATATTTCGACGCTGGCCGATCCGTCGGTGGTCAAGGACCTGATCGAAGGCGCCAAGGGATTGAATTGAGGCAAGGCCTGCTCTTACCAGTGGCTTACTCTGCTCAGTAAAACCGGCATCCGATTCTTACTGTGCCTGGGAGTACGCTCGTTCCCTAAACGGAAGGAGTGACTCCCATGGCAGACCAGATCCACAACGACCGAGACCGCTTTAATCAGTCCCAAGGCGGTCAGTCCCAGTCGCAACAAGGAAAAACCCAGGACAATACGATCCTTCATCCGGAGCAGACCAATAGCCTTGGCAATGGCTCTCTGAGCGATGGTGCCGGCGGCAATGGATTAGGTGGCGAAACGGCAGGTCTCGACTCAATCGCCGGCCTTCAGGGGCAGGCCTCGCCAGAAACGAAACTGCAAGGGGCGGCGGACGCGTCCTATGCCAATGCGCGCTCTGATCTTGCTGAGGAAGCGACCATTGCCGCGGAAGGGGTGAGTCCGGATACCGGCGTCGTTTCACCTTCGGGCGCTTCCGTCGATCGTGAGACCATGGATATCCAGAACGATGCGGCCAATGCCGTACTTGGTGGCTCAAGCGATGTTGTGCAAAAGCCGCAGGGCGGCGATACGCCGTTCAAGCTCGAAGACCAGCCCCAAGGTCATGCCGAACGCCGCGACGACCCGCTGTCGCAGGAAGGTACCTACGAGGGCAAACTTGTCTTTCGCCCCAATGAACTGAACCAGTCGGGTGAAGACAAGGAATACTTCCCGCCGGAAGATCATCACCGCTTCCGCGTGCCCCAGGATGCCCAGCATCACGTACTGCGTCCCGACGTTACGTTGAAACCGGGTGGCGGCAAGCCCGAAATCGAGATGAAGGACAAGCAGTAACGGTGTAAACCGGACGCATGCTCAATCCTGCTTCGCCGCTTGCCGGCCTGATGAACGCCCGCATGCGGCCTGGAACCGTCGAATGGATCGGCGTGCGCCCAAAACGACGCGCGCCGATGCTGATTGTAGAAGAGGTGGTGCTGGACACAGTGCAGGGCCTGGTCGGCGACCGTTATAGTGGCCGCAACGGCGAGCGTCACGTGACGCTGATCGGGCGTGAAAATATCGCGGCCATCGCCAGTTACCTGGCCAAAGATGTGGCGCCGGAACAACTGAGGCGCAATATCCTCACATCCGGAATCAACCTGCTGGCGTTGAAGGACAAGACCTTCCGTATCGGCGAAGCCTTGCTGGAAATGACGGGTGAATGCCATCCGTGCTCACGGATGGAGGAGATTTTTGGGGAGGGCGGTTATAATGCCGTGCGCAGCCACGGCGGCATTACCGCAAGGGTGGTTCAAAGCGGCGTGGTGCGTGTTGGGGATGGTCTTTGGGCAGAATAGGAAGCCGCAGTCATGACTGAAACCGTTTATGTCTACGTATTCGATACCTTGGCCGACTGGGAAGCCGGTTACGCCATCGCCAATATCAATGATCCTGCCTATCAGAAGACGCCTGGCCGTTACGTTGTCCGCACGGTGGGTGTAACCAAGGAACCCGTCACCACAACGGGCGGCATGCGTATCCTGCCGGATTTCGCACTGTCAGAGATTGATCCAGCGGTCTGTCCGATGCTGATCCTGCCAGGCGGCGCCCGCTGGGACGAAGGCGGCAATGGCGAGGCTGTCGATACGGCTAAGGCCGTTTTGGCGGCAGGCGGCAAGGTCGCCGCCATCTGCGGCGCGACGGCGGGTCTGGCTCGCGGCGGCGTACTGGATAATCGCAAGCACACCAGTAATGCCGGCGAATATATCCAGGCCACCGGCTACGCCGGTTCAGGCCTTTATGTCGATGTGCAGGCGGTTTCGGACGGCGCGGTGATCACGGCGCCGGGAACCGCACCTGTGGATTTTGCCCGCGAAATCTTCCGTGCCCTCGATCTCTACGACGACAAGGTGCTGGACGCCTGGTACAAGGTGTTCAAGACAGGCGATCCGTCCCATTTCGCCGCGCTGGAAGAAGACGCAGCCTAGGCGAGGGTGAGCGTGACGCTTGCTGAACTGTCGTCATGCAGGCTTTCTGCCTTACGGACGGCAGCCTTGACCGGAAGCAGATAGCTGTTTGACGCCTTGTGCGGAAACAACGAGGTTTGCCAGCTTGTGGCGCCTATGGAGGCTGTCACTCTGACCGAGCCCCAGCCGCGCGTCTCCGCTTCGCAGCGGATGGCGAATGCAATATCTTGGGGCAGGGTGATAAATACCCACGAAGCCGTTTCGGCGTGCCAGCGCCAGAGTTTGGCCTCGAAACTATAGCTCACGGCTGGCTTCACCGCGCTTGACGGCGCCATACCATGCCCACAACAGGTGCGACGCGATCGAGCGATAGGGCGACCAGACGATCGCGCGTTCGGCGCAGTAAAGCTCGTTGGGGCGCGCCTCCAGCCCGTCGAGCCAGCCGACCGCTTCGCGCAGGGCAACATCGCCAACGGGGAACAGGTCAAGCCGCGCTTCGGAAAACATCAGGTAGACCTCGGCGGTCCACCGGCCGATGCCCTTCAGCGCCATCAGATGCTTGACGGCGGCCTCGGTTTCCATCGCCGCCAGGCCTTCGGCCGTGAAGTGGCCGGAGTGAAAAGCCTCGGCCAGGGCGCGGGCATAGCCGACCTTGGGGCGCGACAGGCCATAGCCGCGCATCAGGTCTTCGTCGTGGCTGAGCACCGCGTGCGGGCTGACATCGCCCAGGCCGGCATGCAGGCGGGCGATAATTGTATTGGCGGCCTTGACCGACAGTTGCTGTTCGACGATCAGGCCCAGCAGGGCGGGAAAGCCATTGTCACGCTTGCGGAAGGTGATGTGGCCGAAGCGTTCAGTAATGGAGCGGAACTTGGGATCGGCGGCGGCAAGCGCGGTCAATTGCGCGGGATCGAGCGGTGTCATGGGGTGGTTATAGTGCAGCATGCACGCAAAAGCGGCAGTAGATTTATCATCCCTTTCCTTCCCCGTTCACGGGGAAGGTGGCATTGCCAGAGGCAATGACGGAAGGGGGATGCCCAGTTCGGCCATCCGCGCTGCCGTTACATCGATAATGCCAGTAATGGTCTCATCCGGCGACATCAGCAGGTCGCGCGCGATAACCCGATGAGTCATGATGCCGATTGCTGCGAGGTAGGCATCTCTGATTTCGTCCTTTTCGCGCTGTCTATCGCGAGTATGGAGCTCACCGTCGATCTCGATCGCGAGTTTCGCCTTTACACAATAGAGCGTGATGACATTAGTTATCTCCATATCCGGAGTTTTTGAGATAATTTCTG
>CBFGPQ010000070.1:0-17334 GCA_965650705.1 uncultured Asticcacaulis sp.
TGTCAAGGCTGACAGCTTCATGGCCGACGCTTCTTACTACCCCACCTGTCCGGTTCACCGGATGCTTTAAAAACCGCGCAGAAGCGGTCTTCCACAAAGTTATCCCCGACACGGCAAGCGCCGTCAAGGCTCGGGTAAAATTATTGTAAATGCGTCACAAAGCGCGGACACCGAACAGCAGTTCGTGCAGAACGGCGAATACGGCGAAGGTCGATGCCGCCAGGAACATGCGCGCATAGCCCAGTTCGTCGGGCACGAAGGCCGTCCGGCCCTCGATGATGGCGACGAAGGGCACGATCGAAGTCCGCTTCTTGAGCAGGCGATAGACCTCGCCGAACTGCGTTTCACGCTTGCGGTCGATATTATTGGCGCCCAGCGCGCACACAGCCAGGATGGAGCCGAAAAAGACCCAACTGGCCAGATTACCGTTGCAGATCAAATGGATCAGCGCCCACAGGCCAATGCCGGCCAGGATCGGGTGTCGCGAGACGCGGATGATGCCGTATACGGGCTTTTCCGGCAGGCCACGCAAGGAGAGGAGGTTGCTCGGCGACGGGCTGAGCACCCCCAGGACGATCAAAAGAAAAGCCAGGAAGTTGCCGACCAGCGACAGAATGCGCAGGAACAGGGGCGCCGTCCAGAAGGTGTGATTGAGGCCATCATGATTGCCGAGCGCAATGACGAAGGCCACGCTCATCCACATCAGGCCGACGATCGAGAACAGGCTGAACAGGGTATAGTATGCAATCTTGCCGATGCCGCCAATAAGCTGCTCTTTCAGCGTGGTGCCGCTGATCATCAGGTGGATGCACAGGAAGAAGGCGCAGGCGAGCGCTAAGGTCCACATGGGTGATTTAGATGTACGGTATGAGCGGCGCGTTCAGGACGTCGCCATCGGACTTGGGGGCAGCCGCCGGTGCGGGGGCGGGAATGGCGGGCGCCGGCGCAGGAATGGCAGCCGGGGCCGCAGCGGCCGCCACCTTGGCGGGTTCGGGGGCCGGGGCAAACGGGGCCGGTGTCCGCAGTTCGCTGGGGGCCGGGCGGCGCAGGATGGCTTCGACGTGGTAGAACCATTTTCGCGCGGTAACCAGTGCCGCGCGCGGCCCTTCGGCGCGGGCGGTCAGGGCATCGTTGGGGTCCCACAGTTTCAGTTCGTAGTCCGGATGCGACGGATCGTCGAAGATCAGGCGCATCACCACGGTCTGTACGTTCGGATCGATCTCATCGACGGCCTTGTACGAGCCCGAGTCCAGCGGTTTGTTCGAACCGGCACGGACGACGCGGGCAAACACCTTGCCATCGACGAAGACTTCCAGGCCGAACAGGTCGCCGATCGTATAGATGCGCGTCGGCTTCTTGCCGAAATCGCGAACGATGACGATCTTGTTGGCGGCATAGGAAATGGCGCAGGCAGCGCGGCGCACCGGCTCGATCGACTCGACCTCGGGGCGGGCGCCAGCCAGGGCTTCCTTGACCTCGTCCTCAAGCTTCTTGGGCTGTTCGACGCGCGTTTCGTAGATCCTGTACAAGATGAACAGGATGGCCAGCACGGCAGCGGACAGAATAATCAGGGCTGGCAAGAATGTCGGCAAGATTCGGACTCTGCTGCAAATGGCACCGCCACATATTAACCACACATTACCGGCGAGGTTAAGAGGGCAACGCCCAAATTAGGCGGAAGCCCCGCGAAACAGGGGGTAAGTCCCTATTTTCGTGCAGATTGTGGTTTCGGTGCCGCAACGCTGGCAGGCGAAATTTCAAAACAAGATTCGTCAGGCCCGCATCGGCGCATAGGCTGTATCATCATCCATCAGGCTGTCGTCGTCTTCCCACGGCGGGATGTCCGAAGGCGTGTCGGGGACGGGGCGCGCCGCCACGACTGGGGCCGGCTGGGGCTTTTCAGCCGGTTGTGACGGGGCAGCTTCGACCGGCTGTGGCATGCGCTTGATGACCGCGTCGACGTGCGACAGCCATTTGCGGCCCAGGCGCACGGCTTCGGCAGCCGTCTTGGCGTGGACCGGATTCTGGGTGATGTCGCCGTAAAGCGTGATTTCAATCTCGGGCGTTTCGACGTGGTCGAACATCAGCCGCAGGATGACGCGCGAGGCATTGGCGTGATTTTCGTCGAGCAGCCGGCGCGGTTCGCCGCGCTGGGCGCGGGCGACGACCCGCTCATCGACGATCAGTTCGGCGCCTTCGATCTCATCAAACGCGAAGACCAGGCCGTGGGCGCCGGTGTCCCACAGGATGGCCAGGTCACCGGCGGTGAAATCAAGGCCCGCCGCCTTCTTGCCGCTCAGGTCGAAGATGACGGCATCGGCGGTCTTGCCGAGCGCGGAATGCAGGGCGCGCGACAGGCGGCGGGAGGCTTCGAACCACCACATCAGTCCGGACGCGATCAGGGTCAGGCCGATCCCGGCAAACAGGAAGTAGAGGAGGATACGCGCAGCATGGGCCATGGCAGCTTTAGGCCTGATTATGGCTAAGAAAGCTTTAAGCTTGCGCGCAAGCGGTTAATATTCCGTTGTTATTTCGATTTCGACAGGGACGTGGTCGGACGGTTTCGCTTCGTCATGCGTGCGGCCGCGCGTGTCCTTGTGAATCACCATGCCGGTCAACCGGTCGGCGGCCTGGGGCGAAAGCAGGTGATGGTCGATGCGGATGCCTTCGTTCTTCTGCCAGGCGCCGGCCTGGTAGTCCCAGAAGGTGTAGCGGTTGCCTTCCGGCTGAATGGCTTCGAAGGCGTCAGTATAGCCAAGGTTTTTCAGGCCCTGATAGGCTTGGCGGACGGCCGGTTGGTACAGGGCGTCGTCGAGCCAGACGCTTTCCTTCCAGCAGTCATCCTTGGTCGGGATGATATTGAAGTCGCCGGTAATGACGGTGGCTTCCTCGAACGCCAGAAGTTCAGCCGCGCGGGTGTGCAGACGCTTGAGCCAGCCCAGCTTATAGGCGTACTTGTCGGTGCCGAGTGGATTGCCGTTTGGCAAATAGATGCCAACGAACCGGATGGGTTTGGGCGCTTCGACGACCGCTTCGATATAGCGCGACTGCTCGTCGGCCGGATCGCCGGGCAATCCCCTGGTGACGTCGCTCAATGGAAACTTCGACAGGATGGCAACGCCGTTCCATGTCTTCTGGCCGTGGACGGCGCAGTTATAGCCCAGCGATTCAAACGCCTCGTACGGGAACTTCTCGTCGATGCATTTGATTTCCTGCAGGGCGCAGACCTCGGGCGCGACGTCGCGGAACCACTCAAGAAGCAGCGGCAGCCGGGCATTGACGGAGTTGACGTTCCAGGTGGCGAGTTTCATGGCCAAAGCTGTAAAGCCGCCGCTGGATTCGGGCAACCCCTATAAGGAAAAGCTTGTCCCACAGCCGCATGAGGCGGTGGCCAGTGGATTGAGAATCTTGAACTGCGATCCGACCAGTTCCTCGACATAGTCGATCATCGACCCGGCCATCAGTGGCGCCGAAATCTCATCGACGAGCGCCGTGGCGCCATCGAAGCTGATCTCACTCTCGTCCGGTTGCTTTTCGCTGACCAGATCAAGCTTATACTGAAAGCCGGAACAGCCGCCGCCTTCGACGATGACGCGCAGCATGACGGGGTGGCCGGCGTCCTGGCTCAGGCGGTTGATATGGCGTGCGGCGGCGGCAGTCAGGGTGATGTTGTGGCTCATGCCGCCAATATGGAGGCATTTATCGGCGAAATCAGCCCCCTAGTGTCGTGATTTCGAAGTTCGTGCGACTTTGATATCAAGCTCGGTGCGAACTTCGAAATCAAAACGACACTAGAAATCAATAAGTTGCTAGTGTCCTATCGATTCTGAAATTCGCCTGAGACCGATATCGAAATCGTGCGAATTTCAGAATCAGGACACTAGGCCGCAAAACAGGCTGAAATCCGGCAATTATTTAGATGGTTGTTACGGTTTGTAGTATAGACCGGCTGTTCTTTCATCACGGATGTGCCCATGACCCTGGCAAGCTATGCTTCCGACGTGACCCAAAGCCTCGGCCGCCTCCATGCCGAAGGCGAAGCTTCGCGACGGACGGCCTTTGCCCGCGACCGTGATCGGATCATCCATTCGACCGCCTTCCGCCGCCTGAAGGGCAAGACCCAGGTCTTCGTCGCCAATGAGGGCGACTATTTCCGCACGCGGCTGACCCATAGCCTCGAAGTCGCCCAGATCGCGCGGTCACTGGCGCATTCGCTCAATCTCGACGTCGACCTGGCGGAAACCATTGCCCTGTCGCACGACCTGGGCCACCCGCCGTTCGGCCATGCTGGCGAAGACGAACTGCACAAGTGCATGACGCCGTGGGGCGGCTTCGATCACAACGTCCAGACCTTCCGCATTATTACCAAGCTGGAGGTACGCTATCCGGCGTGGGACGGGCTGAACCTGACCTGGGAGACGCTGGAAGGCATCATCAAGCACAATGGCCCGGTCAGCCATCACCTGTCCGAGCCGTCGTGGAAGTCGATCACCGATTTCAACGCCATGTGGGATCTGCGGCCGGACACCTTCGCGTCGCTGGAGGCCCAGGTAGCGGCCATCGCCGACGACATCGCCTATAACAATCACGACGTCGATGACGGCCTGCGCGCCGAGCTTTTCACCATCAATGACCTGCTCGACGTGCCGATGATCGGCCCAGCCATCCGTTCGGTGCAGAAGGACTGGCCCTCGCTCAACGACCGCATGCTGCGGCTGGAGGCGGTGCGGCGCATGATCGGCACCATGATCGACGACGTCTTGGCGGAGACCGAAAGGCGCATGACCGAAGACCGGATCGTCACGCCTGAGGATGTGCGTTCGGCCCGGCGCCAGATGGTGCAGTTCTCGAAGGGCGTTTACGACGACCTGTCGCGCCTGCGTGGCTTCCTCTTCGAGCGCATGTACAAGCATTACAAGCTCAACCGCACGCGCTCCTACGCGAAGCGGACGCTGAACGCCATGTTCCACCTGTTCCTGGATGAGCCCGATACCCTGCCGACCGAATGGTTCCAACTGGTGTGCTCAAAGGACTCAGAAACGGCGCGGGCCCGGGTCATCTGTGACTATATCGCCGGCATGACCGACTCTTTCGCCATAGACGAACACCGGCGCCTTTTCTCCTTCTAGAATTCTCTTTCCAGGATTCTTACAATCGCGCCGCCGCAAAGGCAGCGCGTATTTATCCGCGCTGTTTCATTCTCATGGTGTTCGCGGACCCGGTTTCGCGCAAGTCCGATGTGAATTCCAGGTCCTTACCGGAGCTTCGATTATGCGCACTTCCGTTCCTATTGTGCCTGCGATTGCGGCGGTGATTGCCTTGGTCGCCGCGCTGACCGCCGTGTCCTGGATGAGCCAAGCCGACACCGCCGCCCCCGTTCCCGTGGTGGCGCAGATGTGACCCGTAAGGCCGGGGCGGCGCCCGCTGCCCCGGCAGGGTCTGTCATAATTTGGGCTGCAGAAGATCCCACAAATTGCCGAAACGGTCGCGGAAGACGCAGACCGTACCATAGGTCTCGTCACGGGGTTCTTCGGTGAACACCACCCCGGCGGCCTCAAACCGCGCGTAGTCGCGGCCGAAATCATCGGTATACAGGATCAGGAAGACGCGGCCGCCGGCCTGGTCGCCGATCCGAGCAGCCTGTTCCGGCTTTGACGCCTTGGCCAGCAGTAGCCGGGTTTCCCTTGAGCCGGGCGGCGCCACCAGGACCCAGCGTTTGCCGCCACCGAGATCGGTATCTTCGACCAGTTCAAACCCCAGCCCACCGCAGTAGTGCTGGATGGCTTCGTCGTAATCGGGAACGAGCAGGCTGATGGCGGCGAGAAAGCTGCTCACCGGGCGGACTTCTTGACCAGGAACATGGCGGCGTCGGCTTCGGATAGCCAGACCTCGGCCGAGGGCTGGGCGGCGAAGGCGCGTACGCCGAACGAGCCACCGGTTTTCAGAAACAGTCCCTTGTGTTCGAAGGTTCCCAGCGCCAGCTCCGCCTCCAGCTTGAGGGCCTTGATGCGCGACGAGTTGATGTCTGCGCGGCGCAGCAAGATGGCGAACTCATCGCCGCCGATGCGGCCGACGCTGTCGCCTTCGCGCACGCTTCCGATAAGGGTTTCGGCCACGTAGATCAGCGCCGCGTCGCCAGCCGCATGGCCGTAGGCGTCGTTGATGCCCTTGAATCCATCCATGTCGAGGTAGATAAGGCAGGCGTGTTCGCCGTAGCGGCGGCAATCGGCCATGGCGCGCTGCATTTCGCGCAGGAAAGCCCGGCGGTTCAGGGTGGGCGTCAGGACATCCGAATCGGCCAAAGCCTGCGCATCGCTGAGCGCCTTGCCTTGCGCTTCCAGTTGCGCCTTCAGGCGGGCGTTTTCAGCCTTCAGGTTTTCGATCAAAGTCAGGGTCGCGGCCGAAATGGGAGCCTCCGCCGGACCTGCCGGGTAGGGAGAGGGCGGGGCGGGGACGATAATGTCCATGACCGGCGTTTCGGCCGGTCGCGGTTCCGGCGCGGCGGAGGGGGACGGTTCGATTTCCTGAGTCTCGAAATACTGGGCCAGCAGGCTTTGCATCGACGCCGTGGTCGCAGGTCTTGGACCTTCGGGACGGCCGGAAGGCGCAAGGCTTGCGGCGGTTGCCGCGCTCACAGGAAAATGTTGCGAGTCCAAAACGATAAACCTGGAACTGACAGAAATGACGCGGCTCATCCCCAACCGCATCGACGGCTATATCAAAGCATAGTCAAAACTATGGCGCAATGTCACCGACGGCCCGTTAACCTCGATTAATGGCAAGATTTTGTGACCTTTGCAGTGCACAAGTTGAGGACAAATCATCCCTTGCAGTGGGAAAGCTTGTGACTATACTCCGCGCCTTTCCAAAGTCCCCTGTTACACAAGGATATCCGATGGCTGAAACCCCACCTGTGGCAATCATCATGGGGTCGCGGTCCGACTGGGGCGTGATGAAGGCGGCGGCGGCGATCCTGGATAGCCTGAACGTGCCCTATGAGGCCAAGGTCGTGTCGGCGCACCGCACGCCCGACCGCATGTATGATTTCGCCAAGGGTGCCAAGGCTGCGGGTTACAAGGTCATTATCGCGGGCGCCGGAGGTGCTGCGCATCTGCCGGGCATGACGGCGTCGCTGACCACCCTGCCGGTGCTGGGCGTGCCCGTACCATTGAAGGAGGGCCTGAAGGGAATCGATTCGCTGTTGTCGATCGTGCAGATGCCGGGCGGAATTCCGGTCGGCACCCTGGCGACGGGCGAAGCGGGCGCCAAAAATGCTGGCATATTGGCGGCGCAGATACTGGCGTTGAATGACGCCGAACTGGCCAAGCGCGTCGAAGCGCTGCGCCAGGCCCAGACGGACGGCGTGCCCGAGACGGTGGAAGACTGATGGAGCCTCTTAAACTCGGCGCCACGATTGGTATACTTGGCGATGGTCAACTCGGACGCATGTTGTCCCAGGCCGCTTCACGGCTGGGTTTCAAGGTCGTGACCTTCGGTCCGGATAAACAATCTCCCGCCGCACAGGTGTCGCTGGCGTCAAAGGTCGCGGCCTATTCCGACGAAGATGCGCTGGCGAAGTTTGCCGAAGGTTGCGACGTCGTGACCTTCGAGTTCGAGAACGTGCCCGCGGCAAGCCTCGATTATCTCGTGTCGAAGGGCGCCGTGGTGGCGCCGTCATCCAAGGCCTTGCGCATCACCCAGGACCGCGTATTCGAAAAACGCTTTGCCCGCGAGGTTGGCATCGGCACGGTCGATTTCTTTGAGATCAACACGATCGACGATCTGGCCGCCGCTTATCGCGCCAGCCCGACGCCCGAAGCGCTGCTGAAAACCCGGCGCGAAGGTTATGACGGAAAGGGCCAGGTCTGGGTGCGCTCGCCGCAGGACATCGAGCAGGCCTATGCCTCGCTCAATGGGCGGCCGTCGATTTTGGAAGCCAAGGCGGACTTTGTCCGCGAGATTTCGGTGGTGGCGGCGCGTGGCTGGGACGGCAGCGTCCGGACCTTCCCGATCGGCGAAAACCACCATGTCCATGGCATCCTGTCGACGACCCTGGCGCCGGCCGATGTGCCGTTCAACGTCCAGGACGAGGCGCGCGAAATCGCCGTCAAGGTGCTGGAAGGCTTGGAGTTTGTCGGTGTCCTGGCGGTCGAGCTGTTCGTCCTGCCGGGCAACCGCCTGCTGCTCAACGAGATTGCGCCGCGCGTCCACAATTCGGGCCACTGGACCCAGGACGGATGTGTCTGCGACCAGTTCGAGCAGCATATCCGTGCCGTGGCCGGCTGGCCGCTGGGCGATTCGACCGCGCGCTGCACCGTCGAAATGACCAATCTGTTGGGGCCCGATATCCTCGAATGGCCAAGCCTGGCGGCCGAGCCTCAGTCACGCCTTTATGTCTACGGCAAGGACGACCCCAGACCCGGCCGCAAGATGGGCCATATCAACCGGATCAAATCGTAATGTTCGTCCTGTCTCTGACCTACAAGGTGCCCGAAGCCGAAGTCGACAAGCATCTCGATGCCCACGTGACGTGGCTGCGCGAAGGCTATCGCACAGGCATGTTCCTGGCGTCGGGCCGCAAGGTTCCGCGCACCGGCGGCATGATTTTCGCGCAAGGGTCGCGGGAGGAGGTCGAGGCCATGGCCAAACTCGACCCGTTTTCAGTGTACGGCGTCGCCGACGTCGACATCACCGAAGTCAACCTGACCATGACTGCAGAAGGCCTGGAAGCACTAAGAGGCTAAGGCGCCCACGCCTTCAATGGCCCGTTTCCGTCGGCTGGCCGTGACCGAAACGCAGCTTCCCGAGGCTGGCGGCCAGTTGCAGGAAAGCCGATTCCGGCTTGAACGGCATCTTGGCCTTGAACTTTTCGTATTCCATGACAGCATCGATGTTGCGCGATATCTGTTCAGACTGGGCTTCGGCGCCGCGCGACAACCGCGTCAGCATGGCCGCTGCCAGGATGCCGCAAACAATCGTCCGCTTGGAATAGTGGTTTTCATCGAGCGCCCTGTCGCCGGCCAGGCGCCAGATGAGATCGGCTGTGTCCCACATCAGCCGGCGGTGCAGGTCGATATGCGTCGGCAGCATGAGGAAGCCCGTCAAGCGGTGCGCCAGCTTTTCGTCGCGCGCAAAGGCGTCGATGCGCAGGTTGAGAAGATGATTGATCTTCTCACGGACCTTCATGCCGGGCAGGGCATCCGTCACCTCGGGCGAGGTCAGTGCGGCGTCATGACCACGCCACAGGATGGCGGCGATGTCAGACGCGCCATTGGGCGCGATCAGGTCGCGTTCGCCTTCGCTAAGGCCTGCCGCCCTGGCGCCCGCCTGGAAGCTCATGCGGTTCAGGCCCAGTTCCGGCACGAAGCTGGTCACGGCCTGGGCCAGTTCGACTTCGGCGGTCTTGAGATCGGAAAGGGGCTTGGCTTCGCTCATAATTGCAGGATAAGCGTTCACACGGCGCCCGCCAAGGGGGCGCACGCTCCCAAATTGTCGCAGCGGACGGGGCGTACGCACAAAAAAACGTTACACGAATTCCCTTTTCGCGTTGCCTTTGGCTGGACACAGGCGTGACGCTGATGTATGGGCAGTGCGATCGTCCCGCAGACTCCGTTTGCGGGCTCAACTTTTTTTACATCCCATGGCGGAGAGGACCGGCTACGGCGCGGGCCCTGTCCTCGAAGGGGCCGCCACAAGACCGAATGGAGAGAGACCTCTGGTACAGATTTTCGTCCGTGACAACAATGTCGACCAGGCCCTGAAGGCCCTCAAGAAGAAGATGCAACGTGAAGGCTCGTTCCGTGAAATGAAGCGCCACGTGCACTACGAAAAGCCCTCGGAAAAGCGTGCTCGCCAGCAGGCGGAAGCCGTGCGCCGCGCCCGTAAGCTGGCCCGCAAGCGCATCCAGCGCGAAGGTGGCGCCACCGGCGGCCGTCCTTCCAAGGCCTAACGACACGGATATCTGTATGAAAGCGCTGAGGGCCACGCCTTCGGCGCTTTTTTCATGCTCTAAAGTTTTGTTTGTCGCGGTATTTAACCAAAAACCGCTGTACACTTTTTGCCATATCGTTCTGGAGCATGCTCCGAAAAAGTGGAAACCGGTTTTTCGGACCAAGCGTGCGACCACTAAGAAATTTAAACCGTGCTCCGTTTAGACAGAAACGGAGCACGGTCTAGCACGGAGACTGATTCTTGGCGACGCAACTGACCGACCCAAGCCTGCCCGATCCCAATGACCTGGCCCTGCTGACCACCGCCATGCCGGCCGATACCAACCCGTCGGGCGATATTTTCGGTGGCTGGCTAATGTCGATGATGGATCTGGCTGCCGGCAATGTCGCCTCGCGCATATCGCGCGGCCGGGTGGCGACCATCGCGGTCGACGGCATGGTCTTTCTGACGCCCGTCCGTGTCGGTGACGAGGTCAGCGTCTATGCCCGTCTGGTCTCGACGGGCCGGACGTCGATGAAGCTGCAGGTCGATGCCTATCGCCGCCCGCGTGAAAGCCTGGAAAAGACGCGCGTCACCGAAGCCAGCTTTACATTCGTCGCCATCGACGAGGACGGCCGCCCCCGCCCCGTTAACCGATAAACGCTTTTCAGCTGTTTAGATTGTGTTAATAATGGGGCCTGCGGGCCGGGTGTGCGGGACGCCCCGGCAAGATCGGGACATAAGAAGAAAAGGGCCCATCATGCAATCGACCTTCATGAGCCGTTTCCAGGATTGGCTTGGCGAATGGAACGACGGGAAAACGCGTCAGCTGCTCGTCGTGCTCCTGGCCGTACTTCTGGGCCTTTTGCTGGGCATGGTGACCTATACGATCGCCAAGGCTGTCTTCTACGCCATAGCGCCGCGTTACCCCGACATCGACTTCAACGCCCATTCGGAGTTGCTGAAGTCCGATCCGATCGGCTCCTTCTGGGTGATCGCTGTATCATGGGCCTTCGGAACGCTGGCTGGTGCTTATTGCGCCGTACGCTGGGCCAAGATCGGCCAGTTTCCGGGCTGGATCGCCGGTGTGCTGCTGGGCGCCTTCTACCTGATCGACCTGTTCGTTCAGCCGAACACCCTGCTGATCTTCCTGCTCTGCCCGGTGATCGTCGGCCTGTGTGCCTGGGGCGGCGGCTGGCTGGGCATGTATGTCAATGTGCAGAAGGCGTACAGGGCCGACATGCCGTCGACCAAGCCGGCCACTGTTGCCGCCGAGGATCCTATTTCAGAATAATAAGCGTCCGGGGCACGCGATCGAGCCGGATCTGAACCGCGTCGGGAGCGTCCTTCGGCGTGAAGCAGGGACTGCCCTTATCGACGCTGTTGTTCTGCGTCTCGGTTTTCAGCGCGACCGTCTTACCGCTGCCTAAAACGGCCTGGCCGCCGGTCGCGCCCTCGAAACAGACGCGTTGAAGATTTGGCACCATCATCGACATTGCGCCGGCGGCCTTTTTTGCCCCAACGCGTGCCTGTTCGATACTGGCCTTCAGCGCCTTGGCGTCCAGGGTCGTCGCCGGCGGGACGGATGAAGCCAGCTTGATGCTGATGCCAATCTTGCTGTCCTTCGGCGCCGACATTTCGATCTGCGTCTTCGCCGCGATGTCGGCCGGGGTCGGTACGGGCCGGATCAGCCCGTCCGGCGCGAAGGTCACGGGCACGTCCCCGGACTTGCGTTTCAGCGTTGCCCGGACAGTTAGCCCCTTCGACATCATATGGTAATTCGGATGAAAACGGTCGCGTTCCGCCGCGGGCAGCTTGAGATAGTCTGCCAGGAACGGAAACATCTTCTCGGCCGGAAAGCTTTTGGTTTCAACCGGCGTCTGTGCATGTGCGGCCGCGGACACGACGAACGAAGCGACCGTGGCCGCCAATAATACCCCCTTCATGACACGTCCTATTTCGGCGGGTTATCGAACAGCGCGTTGGACGCGGCATTGCTCAGTGTGATTCGTGTCGCACCTGGAAATTGCGAGGGTACGAAGTAGGGCGTTCCTGCCGGATACTCACCAGCGCCGTCGGTGCGTGGCAGACTCTTCTGCTGGCCATTGACCTCGACCGTGCCTGAACCGCCGCCAACGAAATAGACGCGGTCGAGCTTCTTGACCATGAAGGACATGGCGCCTGCGATCCGGCCGATGGCATTATTGCCCTGCTTGACGCCAAGCGCCAGGCCCGCGGCGTCATAGGCCCGGCCATTCGGCTGGGGCGAATGCACCTTGATCTTCATGGAATAAGAGCCCGATTGCGGCCCGCTGATGGTGATCTTGGCGCCGCTGTTGAGCTGCGAAAGCGTCGGCAGGGGCGTGATGCGGCCGTCGCCCTGGATGGTCAGTGGGATCTGCCGGTTGCCGTCGATCAGGGTGATCTTCACCTGCGACTTGTCGGCGCGCTTGATGCGCGCGACGTAATAGACGCTGATCTGCGAGCGGTCGGCTGCGGGCAGGCTCAGGAAACCTTTCAGACCTGGAAAGGCGTCGGACGCCGACGCCGTTGAGGTCGAGATACCGCCTTCGTTCGAGACTTGGGGCATTTTGAGCTGCGCCATCGCGGGCGTGCCCATGGCGAGCACCGACAATGCCGCAAGGGACAGGATAATTGTCTTCATCTTCATCGAACTTCATCACCCCAAAACAGGATTAATGCCTAGAGCATGATGCGTTTAAGTTGAACCGCCATCATGCTCTAGGTTTTTGTTTTATCGCGATATTTAGCCAAAAACCGCTGTACACTTTTTGACATATCGCTTTAGCATATGGGCGCAATGGTGCCAAATGAAGGCTGAATGACGCATGAATGCGTAAGCCAGCCATAAGTTCAGCCGGGATAGCGCGCCTTCGTGGTTGCGTAGCCATAGGCCAGAATATCGCGCAGCACATCCTGGTCGATATCCGCCAGCCGCTTGATATAAAGGCAGGAGCGCGCGGTCCTATGCTTGCCCAGCCGCGACAGAGGCTCCGCCAGATCATCGAATCCCGGCATGATATAGAGCGTGATATCGCCCTTGCGCGGCGAAAAGCCGATCAGCGGCCAGGTTTGAGGTTTCTTGCCGGAATTCAGAGAGGTGTATTGGCCAAAGCCGATGATGGCGTCGCCCCACATGACGGGGGCTTCACCGGTAATGTCGCTCAGCAGATCGATAAGGACCAGAGAATCCGCCCTATGCCGCTCCGGCGCGTCTGTGGCGACAAACGCGCGCGGATCGACATCTGTGGGTCGGGTTTTGGGTTCGGCCATGCCGTGAGACTACAGCCCCTTGACGATACCTTCGACCATTTTCTTGGCGTCGGCGAACAGCATCATCGTGTTGTCGCGGAAAAACAGCTCGTTTTCGACACCGGCATAGCCCGCCGCCATGCCGCGCTTGACGAACAGCACGGTCTGGGCCTTTTCGACGTCCAGAATCGGCATGCCGTAGATGGCCGAGGTCGGATCGGTCTTGGCCGCCGGGTTGGTGACGTCGTTGGCGCCGATGACGAAGGCGACGTCGGCCGTGGCGAACTCCGAGTTGATGTCTTCCAATTCGAAGACCTCATCGTAGGGGACATTGGCTTCGGCCAGCAGAACGTTCATGTGGCCAGGCATGCGGCCGGCGACCGGGTGAATGGCGTACTTCACCTCGACGCCTTCTTCCTTAAGCTTGTCGGCCATTTCGCGCAGGGCGTGCTGGGCCTGGGCGACGGCCATGCCGTAACCGGGGACGATGATCACCTTGGACGCGTTCTTCATAATGAAGGCGGCGTCGTCAGCCGAGCCCTGCTTTACGGGGCGCGTTTCGACCTTGCCACCCGCAGCGGCGGCGGCTGTGTCGCCACCGAAGCCGCCGAGGATGACGCTGATGAAGCTGCGGTTCATGCCCTTGCACATGATGTAGCTGAGGATCGCACCCGACGAGCCGACCAGCGCGCCGGTGATGATCAGGGCGATGTTTTCGAGTGTGAAGCCCAGCGCCGCAGCGGCCCAGCCCGAATAGGAGTTGAGCATCGAGACGACGACCGGCATGTCGGCGCCGCCGATCGGGATGATCAGGGTGATGCCGAGGACCAGCGACAGGGCGAAGATACCCCAAAAGGCCCACTGTGTGTCGGGCGTGCCGTGGTTGACGACCATGTAGACGATCAGGCCGATAATGGCCGCACCGAGGGCGATATTGAGCAGGTGGCGCGCCGGCAGGATGATCGGTGCGCCCGACATATTGCCGTTCAGCTTGGCAAACGCGATGACCGAGCCGGTAAAGGTGATGGCGCCGATGGCGCAGCCTAAAGCCAGTTCGATGATCGACTGGGTGTGAATACCGTCCAGGCCATTGTCGATGCCGAAGGCGCGCGGGGCATAGAGGGCGCCGATGGCGACCATGCACGCGGCCATGCCGACCAGACTGTGGAAGGCGGCGACCAGTTGCGGCATCGAGGTCATGGAGACCTTTTGTGCGATGACCGTACCGGCGATGCCGCCGACCGCGATGCCCGCCAGGATGATGACGATAGTCGTCGCATCCAGCGAGCCTGCGCTCATCAGGTGGAAGATCGTCACGCCAACGGCGATGGCCATGCCGACCATGCCATATAGATTGCCCTGACGCGAGGTCTCAGGCGAGGACAGGCCGCGCAACGCCAGGATAAACAGGACGCCCGAAACGAGATAGGCGAGGGTGGTGAGTTGTTCCATTAGTGCTTACCCCCTTCGGCCTTTGCAGCAGGCTTTTCTTTTTTCTTGTACATGGCCAGCATCCGGCGCGTGACCATGAAGCCACCAAAGATGTTAACGGCAGCAAGCGCCGAAGCGATGCCGCCCGCGCCCTTGGCGACCCAGGCACCCGCGCCGCCGTTCATGCCGGTGACGCTGGCTGCGGCGGCGATCAGCGCGCCAACGATGATGACGGAGGAGATGGCGTTGGTCACAGCCATGAGCGGCGTGTGCAGGGCGGGTGTGACGCTCCACACGACGTAGTAGCCGACGAAGATGGCCAGGACGAAGATGGCCAGGTGATAGATGACTTCCATTGTACTCTCCCTAGCCCTGCAAAGACGGATGGACGATCGCGCCGCCACTGGTGACCAGAGATCCCTTCAGGATCTCGTCTTCCAAGTCGGGGGCCAATGCGCCTTCCTTGTTGACCAGCAGGCCGACAAAGGCCTGAAGGTTTTTGGCGTAGAGCGCCGATGCGTCCGTGGCGATGCGCGTGACGATGTTCGAAAAACCGATGATCTTGACGCCGTTGACGTCGACGACCTCATCGGCGACGCAGCCTTCGACATTGCCGCCCTGCGGCGCGGCCAGGTCGATCAGCACCGAGCCCGGCTTCATGCTGGCGACTTGTTCCTTGGTGACCAGGATCGGCGCGGCGCGGCCGGGGATCAGGGCGGTGGTGATGACGATGTCCTGCTTGGCGATGTGCGAGGACACCAGCGCCGCCTGCTTAGCCTTGTATTCCGCTGACATTTCCTTGGCGTAGCCGCCGGCGGTCTGGGCGTTCTTGAACTCTTCGTCCTCGACGGCCAGGAACTTGCCGCCTAAGGATTCGACCTGTTCCTTGGTCGCGGGGCGGACGTCGGTGGCGGTGACGACCGCCCCCAGACGACGCGCAGTCGCGATGGCCTGGAGGCCGGCGACGCCCACGCCCATGATGAAGGCCTTGGCAGGCGCAACGGTGCCGGCCGCGGTCATCATCATCGGGAAGGCCTTGCCGTAGGCAGAAGCGGCTTCAATGACGGCGCGGTAGCCGGCCAGGTTGGCCTGCGATGACAGGGCGTCCATGACTTGCGCTCTGGTAATGCGCGGGACGAATTCCATGGCGTAGGCGGTGGCGCCCTTGGCGGCCAGGGCTTTCAACGTGTCTTTTTCGCGGTGGGCATCGAGAAGCGCGATAACCGTGGCGCCCGGTTTCAGCGCCGCGATCTCAGCGGCCGAAGGATTGCGCACTTTCAGGACGATATCGCCCTTGCCGGCAGCCTCGATGGCGCTGGCGGAAAGTGTGGCGCCGGCGGCTGTATAGGCGTCATCCGTAATAGATGCGCCTAATCCTGCGCCGGTTTCGATTGTAACGGCAAGTCCAGCGCCGGTCCATTTCTTGACCGTTTCCGGGGTTGCCGCGACCCGTGCTTCATTGGCGTGGGTCTCTTTCAGTACCGCGATAGTGACAGCCAAGTTGTTATCCCTCTGACTATGGCTTCGGCAGACGTCTAATTGCATCCGCAACGACATTGGTGTCGTCGTTTATTATCAAGGGTGTGTTATGAGGAATTGGCTGGCAAGTAAAGCCGGGAAGTCACTTTACCACTTTTTCCCGGATGTCAGGATATTTTGGACGCCGCAAAGGCAAGCACGGCAAGGTGTTTATTCCGAACGGTGTCGAAGCGCGCACGACGATGTGTGATACGTCCGGACAAATGACAAAAGGCGCGCGCGCGATGATTCGCGCGTCACGCCTCAGTCAGACTTGATAAAGAGAGGTCGCCGTTTAGTGGCTGTCCGGCTTCTTCTTGAGCAAGATGAAGCCCAGCACGCCTACGACCGCGCCCGATATGATGGCGGGAATCCAGCCCGCGCCGGGGATGCAGGTCAGGACAACCAGGAAGACCAGGACGACGGCCAGATGCAGGCTGCCCCACTTGGTCAGGTCGGCGAACAGTTCATAGCTGTGCTTGTGCTGCGAGATGTCCATTTCGCCGTGGACATAGTCGTTGTGATGATCGTGGTGGTCAGCCATTGGCACAGTCCTAAATCGGTGCAGAACGCATCTGCGAAACAGTATTGTGTTCGCTCTTACAAAAGGGTGAAGCCCCGGTCAACCTCAGCCAAGCGATGTGCGGAAAAGTGTAGGCGGTTTTGGCTACGCCGAACTCCGTTTCCGCTTAAACATCGCGCCAAACAAAAAGGTTATAGAATGGCTTCAAAGCCGTCGATAAGGCCTTCCAGCCGCGACACGCCCATCTTCCAGAAGCTCTTGTCGCGCGGATTCATGCCGAATGGTGCAAGCGCTTCGGTATAGGTCTTCGTGCCGCCGCCGGCCAGAAGCGTGCGGTACAGCGGCGTGAAGGCCGCCGGATCCTCGCGGCGTTTCTCCATCAGGGCCGAGACCAAAAGGTCACCGAAGCTGTAGGCATAGACATAGAAGGGCGCGTGAACGAAGTGGGAAATATAGGCCCACCAGTATTCATAGCCCTCGTTGAGCTTGATCGCGGGGCCGAGCGACTCGCCCATGACATCGAGCCACATAGCGTTGATTTCAGGAATGGCGACTTCGCCAGCCTGACGAGCATTGTGGAAACGCTCTTCGAAACGGTGGAAGGCGATCTGGCGGATGACCGAGTTCAGGCCATCCTCGATCTTGCCGGCCAAAAGCGC
>CBFGPQ010000071.1:0-17189 GCA_965650705.1 uncultured Asticcacaulis sp.
TTTGCCGTCAATGGATACAAGGGCCGCATGGGCCAGGCCATCCTGCGTGTGCTGGAAGAAGGCAAACATCCGGTCGCCGCGAAGTTCGACAAGGGCGAACTGCCGAACCTGGTCAAGGCCGATTGCGTCATCGACTTCTCGACCCCGGAAGCATCGCTGGCCCTGCTGGAAGCCTGCGCCAACGAAGGCCTGAGCCGCCCGCGGCCGCTGGTTCACGTCATCGGCTCGACTGGCTTCACGCCGGAACAACTGGCGCGCATCCCGGCCTTCGCGGATCAGGTTATCATTGTCCGTTCGGGCAACTTTTCGCTGGGCATCAACCTCTTGATGGGCCTCCTTAAGCAGGCCAGTGCCCGCCTGTCGGCCGAGGACTGGGACATCGAGATCCTGGAAGGCCACCATAAGCGTAAAGTCGATGCGCCATCGGGTACCGCCCTGATGCTCGGCGAAGCGGCCGCCTATGGCCGTGGCGTCAAGCTCGAGGACGCCAAGGTCACCGCGCGTGACGGCATAACCGGGGCCCGCGAAGCCGGCACGATCGGTTTCTCGGTCATCCGCGCCGGCGGCATCGTCGGAGAACACTCGGCCATACTGGCCTCGGAAGACGAAATCCTGACCCTGTCGCATTCAGCACGGGACCGCACACTGTTCGCGCGTGGCGCCATCCAGGCCGCCATCTGGGGCCGCAGGCAGACGGCGGGTCTCTACGACATGCAGGATGTCCTGGGATTTTAACGAAAAACGCCGCCTGCGACGCAGGCGGCTCATTAAATGGAAATGATAGAGCCTCAGGCTTTCTTTGCCTGGAATTTCATCGCCGTCTTCGTCGTACCCACGACTCCGACGACGCCATAGGCAAACACATACATCATAACGACCTGGACAATGGCCGACAGACGGCGGAAATCGGGAATATGCAGTGGATCGCCTGTCAAGCGCGGCAGGAAGATGCTTACCGCATAGGCGCCGAGCACAGTCAGAAGGGCTTTAAGCGCCAGACTGTCATTCTTCTGCTGGAAAATGCCGATGACCAGGCCGATTATCAGGACCAGCATAAGGTTGACAGCGGCCAAGGTCGCCTGAAGTCCGTCGCCGAGCGACAGGATGAAATTCCAGATATCGTTCATGAGTTACCCTCTCAAGGTTCATGTCAGGTTCGGGATCGGATCGAACCGTCTGGCTCGCCCCACAGGTTAATACCTATTCACCATAAATAATGATTCAATGTGGTTGTCCATGTTCTCCGAACGCAGTTATGGCGCGCGGCAGGTCGGACCACGCGCACTGCGCGATATCGGAATTGAAAAGGCTCAGGATTTCGAGGCGATGATAACGGGGATGAGCGGACGGCTCAGGTTCACCGGCATGAACAGTGACTTGATCTTTTCGCATAGCCAGATGAGGACCCAGGCAACGGCGAACAGCACGACGGCCTGGATTTCCGTTTCCATTTGCATGAGGTCGGGCCAGATCGGCTCGGCGCCGTAGATCGTCGGCCATACGGCAACGACCAGCATGGCAGGGATGACAGCAAGGGGCGCTTTCAGCCAGCTTCGGCCTCTCGGCAGCGCAAATCCTATGAACAGACTAAGCACCAAAACCGGGATAATGTTGAGGCCGATCAGCGCGGCCGAGGTGGAATCCACAACGGCCCAGAAAAATTGTACAAACTCGCCCATTTAAACAGTCTTTCAAAAGCGCCGCTGCTTATAGGTCTCTTAAGCGCAGACGGCGGTACAAACCCGACCTGTCCATTTAAATCCCGGCTACCTGAATTCCCCTTTAGGCTGGTATTCATCCCGCGTTCATGTTCGGCTCGGGTTCAGCTATCAGGGGAATTCCATGATAAGAAATCGATATGGACACGTCCGCTTTGAAGACTGGGACGCTTCGGTATTGCCGTAAATTGAAATAATGTGGTTATCTGATCACAGATGCGTGTGCGGCGCGAGCGCAACTCGCCCATCCGGGGAAAGTGTAAGTAAATTTTGGCCGCCTCTGACGTCTAACAAACAGAAACGGCATAGTATTTTTTAGATGAAAAGGATCAGCGGCCCGTTGAGCCGAACCCGCCGCCGCCGCGTTGGGTTTCGTCGAGCGACTCCTGACCCTGCCAAGCGATACGGGCGTGGCGGGCAACGACCATCTGGGCGATCCGGTCGCCGCGATTGATGACGAAATCTTCCGAACCCAGATTGATCAGGATGACACCGACCTCGCCGCGGTAGTCGGAATCGATCGTGCCGGGCGAATTCAGGCAGGTGATGCCGAATTTCAACGCCAGGCCGGAACGCGGGCGAACCTGGACCTCATAGCCCTGTGGCACGGCGATCTTCAGGCCGGTCGGCACGAGGGCACGCGCCAGCGGCTTCAGCGTCAGGGTTTCGCCCTCGGCGATCGCTGCGCGGAGGTCTAGGCCGGCCGAGCCCTCGGTCTCATAGGCCGGCAATGCCAGACCTGCGGCGTGCGGCAACTGCACGACCTGGGCAGTGACTTCGGGTTCGGCGGTCGGGACGGTGTGGGCGTTCATGGCAAGGGCTCGCGGCTTACTAAAGATTCGCCCTCCCCATAAATGGGGAGGGCGTAGTGGCGTTTACCTTTTCATATTTTGGGCCGTCGCTACAGCACCCATTGGAAAAGTTAACAGCTAACTGAGGCGCCTGTGGATATAGTCGGCCAGGAAGCTCGCCACATCCGCCTTGGTTTCACCCGGCACGGGCGTAAATCCATCGAGATCGACCAGCGTCACCGAATTGCGCGTCGACCCGAAGACGCCATCAGACACATTATTGGCCAGGATGGCGTCGCAGCCCTTCGACGCCAGCTTGGCCTTGGCGTATTCCTCAAGCGTATTGGTCTCGGCCGCAAAGCCGATCACCAGACGCGGCCGCATCTCCAGGTGCTTGGAGACGGATTCGAGAATATCCGGATTCTTGACGAAGGTGACCGACAGTTCGGCATCAGCCGTCTTCTTCTGCTTTTCGGGCGCAGCCTCCTTAGGGCGCCAGTCGGCGACGGCGGCCACCGCGACAAAGACATCAGTTGGCAAGGCGGCATGAACAGCATCGAACATCTGCTGGGCGGTTTCGACATCGACGCCTTTGACGCCCGGCGGTGTCGGCAGTGCGACCGGCCCTGACACCAGGGTCACCTCGGCGCCTTCGCGCGCCAGGCGGTCGGCTATCGCATAGCCCTGCTTGCCCGAAGAGCGGTTGGTCAGGCCGCGCACCGGATCGAGCGGCTCGAACGTCGGGCCGGCGGTGAGCACAATTTTTCTGCCTTTAAGACGCTGGCTGGCGGTCAGCTTCTCCTGAACGGCGGCAAAGATCGCTTCTGGCTCGCTCATTCGGCCAAGGCCGAATTCGCCGCACGCCATGTCGCCTTCCTCTGGCCCCACAAATGATACGCCATCGGCGGTCAGTTGGGCCAGGTTGCGCTGGGTCGCGGCGTGGTGCCACATGCGGACATTCATAGCGGGCGCCATCAGCACCGGCTTGTCGGTTGCCAGAAGGAGGGTGGTTGCCAGATCATTGGCCTGGCCGTGCGCAGCCTTGGCCATCAAGTCGGCTGTGGCCGGCGCGACCACGACCAGGTCAGCCTGGCGCGACAGCATGATGTGGCCCATCTCGGTCTCATCGGTCAGGTCGAACAGGTCGCGATAGACCTTGTCGCCGGACAGGGCGGCAGCCGTCAGCGGCGTGACAAAGGCCTCGGCGGCCTTGGTCAGAACGACGCGGACATTCAGGCCGGCCTTCTTGATCAGGCGGACCAGCTCCAGAGACTTATAGGCAGCGATACCGCCGCCGATGATCAGGAGAATGCGCTTGGGCTCGGTCATGGGGGTCCTTTCCGCTTGGGGCGGTGTGTGCCATAGATAAGGCGCAGGGGGCAAGGATGACAGGCGGTTACAAAAGGTTCTTATTGATCGCCGCGTTGCTGGGCCTGGCGTCCTGCGATGCGGGACCGTCGGCCGTGCTCAAGGATGGCGAAGGCAAGGCGGCGTCATCGCCGGTCGCAGCGGTGCCGGTTGAGGTTCCAGAAGCGCCGCCCGTCATCGCTGAACAGCCGGTTGAGGCCGCGCCGGAGCATCAGAACGCCGGTGCGCCTAATTTCGGCAAACCCCTGTCGATCGCCGCCGATCACGCCACTATCACGGCCACGCACTATGGCGACTGGCCGCTGTGGTCGTCGAATCGTAAATACTCCACCGAAGAAAACGCCCGCTATCACTTCGAACGCCACGGGCCGGAATTCGGCGCCAAGTCCTACAACGATTACATGGCAATGGTGCACGGCTTTATCCACGCGCCGCCGGAAGGGACGCAAACGCTCAAACGCAACAATGGCGACACGCTGTTCTACGATCCGAAAGGCAATGTCTTTGCGGTCATGACGAAAAAAGGCGCGCCCCGAACTATGTTCCGGCCCGACGATGGCGCGGCTTACTGGAACCGTCAGAAGATCATCGAATCCGAGCGCCGGACGATCCGCAAAGACGCGGAATAGCTACCGGACCGCCAGCCAGACCATCATGACCAGAGACAGGATCGACGTCGCAAGCGCAATATAGCCCAGGGTACGGCTGTGGCGCAGTTCGGCGCGCATGGAGTCATTGCCGGTCGCAATCACAGTCTCAGTGGCGGGCTCGTCCAGCTTGCGGATCAGCTTTTCCAGCAGGCGCTTGGCCTCGGTGACCGGCGACAGTTCGCGCGAAATCCAGGCGCGGACCACGGGACGGGCGGCCTCCCACAGATTGTGCTCGGGGTAGATGCGGCGCGCCACGCCTTCAACGCTGACCATGGTCTTCTGCAGCAGGACCAGTTCGGGCCTGAGGTGCATGTCGAACTGGGCGGTGATTTCGAACAGCTGGGTCAAAAGCCGGCCCATCGATACTTCGGTGGCTTTTTGCCCCAGGACGGGTTCACCGACGGCGCGCAGGGCCTGGGCGAAGCTGTCGACATTGTGGGTGCGCGGCACATAGCCGGCCTCGAAATGGACCTCGGCGACGCGTTTATAGTCGCGCTGCAGGAAGCCCCACAGCATCTCCGCCAGATAGCGCCGCTCCTGTGGGCGCAGGCGGCCGATAATGCCGAAATCGATGGCGATCAGCTGTGCGGGCGCCGCGACGAACAGGTTGCCTTCGTGCAGGTCGGCGTGGAAGACGCCGTGATCCAAAGCCTGCGACAGGAAGGCGCGGATAAGATTGTCGGCGGTTTCCTTGTGGTCCAGCCCCGGCAGCGACAACGCTTCGGGCTTGGACAGCGGCGTGCCGTCGGCCCATTCCAGTACGATGACCCGGCGCGCGACCTGATGCCAGACGACCTTGGGCGCGCGCATATAGGGGGTAGCATTGATGATCTTACCGATCTCGTCGCAGGCCGAAGCTTCCAGGCGCAGGTCGAGTTCCAGCATCAGCGACTGCGCCACTGTAGCGACAAAGGCTTCGGGTTCCAGGCGCCGCGCCACGCTGACGAACTGATGGACAAGCCGCGCTGAGAGCGTCAGCATGGCGATGTCGGCGGCGATGATTTCCTCGATGCCGGGCCGCAGGATCTTGACCGCCACCTTGCGGCCGTCACGCAGGACGGCGCGATGGGCCTGGGCGATCGAGGCGGCGCCCAGCACCTCGCCGAATTCGCTGAAGATGTCGCCCAACGGCTTGCCGAGGGCTTCTTCGACCGAAGCGATGGCGACGCGCTCAGAAAACGGCGGCAGGCGATCCTTAAGGTGGCTCAGGTCCTCGATAAACTGCTTGCCGAAAATGTCGCCGCGCGTCGACAGTATCTGGCCCAGCTTGATGAAGGCCGGTCCCAGTTCCTGAAACGCCAGGGCGTAGCGCTCGCCGGGGCGCAGATTGCTGCGCCGCGCGAATACGCCGCGCAGAACCCCCGCGGCAAAGCGCGGCAGTGGCGGCAGCAGCGGCGAAAGTTCCTTAGGGACCAACGCGTCGTGACGCAGGAGGACGAGGCCCGTGCGGAACATGCGCATCCATGAAGCGAAACTGGCCATTGGATCTCAAGCGAGCGCTTTACGCCCAGCCCTCGTGCAGGGCGCAAATGCCGCCGGAGAAGTTGGTATAGCGGGCATTGCGGAAGCCTGCCTTGGTCATCATGTCCTTCAGCGTTTCCTGGTTGGGGAAGCGCTGGATGCTTTCGACCAGGTACTGGTAGCTGTCGCGGTCGTTGGCGACCAGCTTGCCCATCCACGGAATGACATTGAAGCTGTAGGCTTCGTAGATCTTGGCGACGGGTGTGGCCGTCGGGTGCGAGAATTCGAGGCAGAAAAAGCGGCCGCCCGGCTTCAGCACGCGGCGCGCTTCGTTCAAAGCCACCTGCACATCGGCGACATTGCGGATGCCAAAGCTGATAATATAGGCATCGACGCTGGCGTCATCGATGGCCAGGTTCATGGCGTCGCCGACCGACCAGCTCAGTTCCGGTTCGGTGCCTTTCTCCCGGCCGGCCAGGATCATCTGTTCGTTATAGTCGATGACGCGGATTTCTACATCCTTTGCATCGTAACCGCGCGCCTTGCGGCGGGCCTTGGCGGCGCGCGCCATCTTGGCCAGGCGGCGGGCGATGTCGCCGGTGCCGCCGGCAACGTCCAGGATGACTTCGCCGGGCTGCGGATTGAGGCGCGCGCAGGCGGCGTCCTTCCAGACATGGTGGACGCCCAGCGACATGACGTCATTCATCAGGTCGTATTTGGGGGCAACGCGCGCGAAGACCTCGGCGACGCGCGACACCTTTTCGCGCGGATCGAGGTCCCGGAAACCGAAGGGGGAGGTTGCGGTATCGGACATGGCCGCTGTTCTAACGGCAAAAGGTTGAGAATGAAATACGTTTCGCGCAACGCGTCGTGTGACCCAGCGTCGCGGCAGGCAGGGGCACGGCCCCTGCACCCGGAATTGCTACGGAGTTTGTAATATCCGTCTGCAATCCTGTGGCAGTTGCCGACTATTCGGCCTTGTCCGAGGCGCGGCGGAATGGCCCGCGGTATTCGGGGTTGTTCCTGCGCCGCCTGTCGGGGCCGACATAGGTGCTCGATTTCACCCAGCCACGTTCGTTATTGATCACGCTCTTCATGCGGTCGATCAGGGCCTTGGCGGTCAGGGGCTTGGCGATGATCTCGTTGACACCGGCGTCGCGGGCTTCAAGCACGTGGCGGCGGTCGGTGTGGCCGGTCATCATAATGATCGGCACGTAAGGGTGGGGGCTGTCCGATCCCTTGCGCAGCAGCTTGGTGAATTCGAGGCCATCGAGCTGCTCCATCATCAGGTCGAGGATGATGACATCGGGCCGCCAGTCGCGCACGATTTCCAGCGCCTCGATGCCATCCGAAGCTTCCCGGATCAGGGTGATACCCATGGAGCGCAGCATGGTACAGACGATCACCCGCATATAGTGGTTATCATCGACCACGAGCACCATGACGCGTGCGAACTTGCTCAAGAGGCTTCCCGGGCTCCGGCGGAGAAATGGCTTTAAAATATAGGGGGTGAGACACACCCCCGCTTATTTGCTGCGACCCTTCTATCTTATTTGACACAAACGTAAAACAAAGATTGATTCTCAGTCCATTCCGCGCTTCTCTCTGCGAAGTTAAGGCGTTGAGGGGCGGCTTGACCGTGCCCTACAGGCAGGGACTTTTTCCATGATCGACTGGCAAAACAGAACGCTCATCGCGAGCGCGGCGGCAGTGCTGATTTCAGGCTTCTGCGTCGGATTTCTGACCGCCAAGGCCACGGACGGAATATCGGGCAAGGGCGAGGCGGCTGCCGTCGCCGAAGCACCGGGCAAGCCGGCGACCGGCCTGTTCGGCAAGGTCCGTGACAAGAATGCCCGCCGCGCCGGTGAAGACAAACCCTCGGGCTTCGACAGCTGGAAGCAGCGGCTCGACACGACCGGCGACACGCCCAAGGCCTGCGTGCAGTTCTCCAGGCCACTCGACCCTTCAAAGCCTTACGGCGACTTCGTCGTCGTCTCTCCCGCCTTGGCCTCCGCCCCAGCCGTCTCCGCCAAGGGTGACGAACTGTGCGTCTCGGGCTTCGGCTTTACCGACCGCCGCATCACCCTGTTGAAGGGCTTGCCCGGCAAGGGCAGCGACGTCCTGAAGCAGAACCGCGACTTCGATTTCGCCTTCGGTGAAAAACCGCCCTATGTCGGCTTCAAGGGCAATGGTGTCATCCTGCCGCGCGAAGAAGCCGATGGCGTGGCAATCGAAACCGTCAATGTCTCGGCCCTGGCGGTCGAGGTATGGCACGTGTCGGACCGCAACCTGGTGCGCAAGAGCGTGTCCGCGCCCGATCCGACGCCTGAGGGCGATTACGACTATAGCTGGGGTGAAGATTCGGCCGACGATATCGGCGTCAAGATCTGGACCGGCAAAATGGCGGTCAAGACCGGCAATGGCGAGCGGGTCACGACCGTCTTCCCACTGGGCGCCGTCCTGAAAACGATGAAGCCCGGCGCCTATGTCGTCAAGGTGCGCGACGGCTCTGGTGGCCGCGACAAGAAGGAATACGACCAGCCGGCTCAGGCGCGGCGCTGGATCCTTTATACCGACATGGCGATGACCACCTACAAGAGCCCGAACGGGCTTGATGTTGTGGTGCGCTCGCTGAAATCGGCCAAGCCGATGAGCGGCGTGAAGGTCGACTTGGTGGCATCGAACGGCGATATCCTCGCGGAGAGCAGGTCTGGCGTCGATGGCCGCGCGACCTTCGGCGGTGCGCTTTTGAAGGGCACCGACGCCCTGACCGCCAAGATGATCATGGCCTACGGGCCCAACGACGACTACACGGCGGTCGACGTCCAGCGCACGCCGATGGACCTGACGCAACACGGCGTCGGTGGCCGCCAGGACGAGGCGGCGGTGACCGATGGCCGCGCCAATGCCCAGGGCGTTGATGGCTTCATGTATACCGACCGAGGCATCTATCGTCCGGGCGAAACCGTGCGCCTGGTCGTCCTGATGCGCGACAACGAAGGCAAGGCGGTCAAGGATCGCAAGGGGGCCTTGATCGTTACGCGGCCGTCGGGCGTCGAAGCCTTCCGCTTCCGCTTCGACAAGACGCAGGATGGCTTTGCCGGTGCAAGCATCGCGCTGCCGAAGACCGCGCCGCGCGGCCAGTGGCAGGCCCGGCTCGAAATCGACGGCCTGGAAGAGGCCGCGGGTTCGGCCAGCTTCGCCGTCGAAGATTTCGCGCCCCAGCGCCTGGGTGTTGATGTGGCGGCCGATAGCCAACGGCCTCTGCTGTCACTGACCGAACAGCGCCCGGTACGCGTGACGGCGCGCTATCTCTACGGCGCGGTCGGTTCGGACCTGCAGGTAACCGGTGAGGCGCGCATCCGTCAGGATGCCGAGCCCTTCCCGGCCTTCAAGGACTATACCTTCGGCGATTCCGCCAAGCCGTACGAAGAAAAGTATGTCGATCTGCCATCGGCGACGACCGATGGCCAGGGTAATGCCCTGTTCCCGTTCAATGCCGCTCTGGCAGGGGAAACGTCTCAGCCCTTGATCGTCCAGTTGACGGCGTCGGTATTCGAGCCCGGCGGCCGTCCGGTCAAGGAAGGTCAGACGCTGAAGATCAAGCCGGCGCCGCTCTATCTCGGCGTCAAGGTCGACCAGAAGGAAGCCAAGTCGTGGCGCGATACGCCGCAGGTGGCGTTGAATGTCATCGGCGTGACGCCGCAAGGGCAAAAGACTTCCGTCAAGGGCGCGGTGGTCAAGCTGATCGCCGAACACTGGGATTATGACTGGTACATCGCCAATGGCCGCTGGCAGTGGCGCTCGACGCACCGCGATGTCGTTGTCTCGACGAAGACGGTCGATCTCAATGCCACTACCGGCTTTACGCTGGAACGCGGGCTGGACTGGGGCGACTACCGTCTTGAGGTCGAGGTGCCAGGCAAGGCGCGCAGCTCGGTGCGTTTCGCCTCGGGCTGGGGCTCTGCGCAGAAAGGGACAGACGCGCCGGATATGGTTCGCCTGTCGACCGGCGGGCGCAAGTTCAATCAGGGCGACACGGTCGAATTGACGCTGAAGGCGCCGTACAAGGGCGAGGCGCAGATCGCCGTCGCGACCGACCGCATCATCGAGATGAAGACGGTCTCCGTTGGCGAAAACGGCACCAGTGTCCGTCTGAAGACGTCGGCGGCGTGGGGCGGTGGCGCCTATGTGCTGGTCTCGGTCATCCAGCCGCGCGATCCCGTCGAGTCCTCAAAACCGCGACGCGCCGTCGGCCTGATCTACGTGCCGCTCGATGCCAAGTCGCGCAAGCTCGAGGTCAAGCTGCCGGACAGCGACAAGCCATTCAAGCCTCAGGTGGGCAAGGACGGCAAGCCGTTTATCGAAGTGCCGGTCCAGATCAAGGGCGCTAAGCTCGGCGACAGCGCAAAGGTGTCGCTGGCCGTCGTCGATCAAGGCATTCTCAACCTTACCAAATTCAAGACGCCGGACCCCGTCGGTTGGTATTTCGGCAAGCGCGCGCTCGGTGTCGATTTCAACGACGACTACGGCCGTCTGCTCGATCCGAACCTGGCCGCGGCCGCCGACACATTTGGCGCAGATTCGATCGGTGGCGAGGGACTGACGACGACGCCCATCCGCACGGTCGCACTGTGGTCTGGCGTCATCGACACCGGCCTCGACGGCAAGGCGGTGGTGCGCCTGCCGATCTCGAAGTTCAACGGCGAACTGCGTGTCATGGCGGTCGCCTGGACCGACGAAGCGGTAGGCTCCGGCCAGCAGAAACTGGTGGTGCGTGAGCCGGTCGTCATGGACCTGGCCCTGCCACGCTTCCTCAATCCGGGCGACAAGGCGTTCGCGACTCTGGAACTGAACAATGTCGATGGAAAGCCCGGCATCTACAAGGCCATCGTCAAGGGCTTTCAGGGGTTGGCGCTGGCGTTCGAAAAGGCTTTCAACCTCGGCAAGGGCCAGAAGGTGATCGAAGCCGTGCCGATGAACGCGCCGAACACGACCGGCATTTCAACGGTCAATATCGCGCTCAACGGTCAGGGCTACGACTTCGCCGACTCGTTCCAGATCCAGACGCGCAACGGCTGGGGGCCGCAGACGCGGGTGTCGGTCGAACAGCAGGCGGTCAATGCCACCTACACGCCGAATGCGTCGCTGCTGGCCGGCCTGCAGCCGGGTTCGGCGACGGTCGAGATCAGCTATTCGCCCTTCCGCAATGTCGATCCGGGCCCCATCGCGGCCTCGCTCAACAAATACCCTTATGGCTGCACCGAGCAGGTGACGTCGGCGGCGATGCCGTGGCTCTATGCCGATGAATCGATGGTCGGTAAGGATCGGGCGCGGCCGTCCACCGGCGCGCTCAAGATCGCCGTGCAAAAGCTGCTGGACCGTCAGGCCCAGGACGGTGCGTTCGGCCTATGGCGCGTCGGCGACGGCGACGCTGACGGTTTTATCGGCGCCTATGCGACCGACTTCCTGCTGGAGGCCCGTGCCCGCGGCGCCTATGTGCCGCAGGAGGCGATCGACAAGGCCATGAACGCCATGCGCGACTTGTCGAAACCGCAAGGCTATACCTCGGTCAATTACCGCCTGAGTGCGCCGGAATACTGGTACTGGGGTGGCATTTCGCGAGAGCAGATGACCAGGCAGATGCGCAGCCGCGCTTCGGCCTATGCGCTCTATGTCATGGCCAAGGGCCGGTCGGGCGATCTGGCGCGCCTGCGCTGGTACCGCGATGTCCAGTTCGCCGAGGAGCAGTCGCCGCTGGCGCGTGCCCAGGTCGCCGCCGCTCTTGGCATGATGGGAGATCGCGCCCGTTCCCGTCAGGCTTTCCGCCAGGCGATCGAAAAGATCGGCTATACGGACCAATATGACTGGTATCAGTCGCCGCTGCGCGACCTGGCCGGCGTCATCGCGCTCGCCTATGAATCGGGTAATGGCGACATCGGCGCCACCCTGATCCCGCGCCTGGAAAACGCCATGAAGAGCCCGTCCCAGCTCAATACGATCGAGCAGGCCTATATTCTCAAGGCGGCGTCCTACATGCTGAAGGCGGCCGGCAAGACCCGGATCGACGCCAACGGCGTATCGACCCTGCCGGGCAGCCAGAACGTCCAGCGCTTCGGCGTGACGAAGTTTGCCGGCGCGCAGTTCAAGAATACGGGCTCGGGCCCGATCTGGCGAACGGTGACGGTGATCGGCACGCCGATGGCCCCTCCGGGCGCGGCATCGAACGGGCTCAATCTATCGAAGGCCTTCTACACCCTGGGCGGTCAGCGTATCGATCCGTCGCAGCTGCGCCAGGGTGACCGGGTCATCGTGGTGATTTCAGGCGGCAGCGATCGGGCGGAAACCCGGCCAATCGTCATTGACGATCCGTTGCCGGCCGGTTTCGAGATCGACTCGACCCTGACCAGCGAAGACACGTCCAATGGACCGTTCGGCTTTGTCGGCCAGCTGTCGGGCGCCAAGGCGCAGGAAGCGCGCGACGACCGCTATGTCGCGGCGCTGGACGTGTCGTCGTCGCAAAGCTTCAGCGTGGCCTATATCGCGCGTGCCGTGACGCCGGGGGACTATTACCTGCCGGGTGCGGAGGCGAAGGACTTCTACAGGACGGACACCTTCGGGCGGACGAATGGTGGCCGCGTTGTGATTTCGGGAAGGTAAGATGTGAGGGGTGAGGAGTGCCGGTTTGTTCCTGGGCAAACCGGATGAAATCAAGACCAAATGTCTTGATGTTCCACGACGAACGCCCGGAGCCATGCGAAGGCGGGCCCCACACCCCGTTCATCGTCCGAGTGTGGGCAAACGAAATAGCCAAAATGAAAGGGCCCCGCTTCGGAGGCCCTTTCATTTTGGCTAAATGGTCTTCCAATCTCTGATGACGAATGGGGTGCGGGGTCCGCGACCCCGCGACTTACCATAGCCCCTAAAACGCAAAACGACGAGAGACCCTGATGGGGTTCAATGGTCTCTAACCATTGCCATGCGTTAAAACGCAAAACAAAAGGGAGACCCTGATGGGGCGCAATGGTCTCCAGACCATAGCCCAAAACGCAAAACGGAGACCATTGGGGGGCAATGGTCTCCGTCGCATGCCACCGGTTTCGAGGGGGGGGATGATCCCGGTGACGAACTTGTAGGCTCAGTTTTACTTCTAAGAAGAAAACGACTCGTTAACGAGTGCTTCGCCTTGACCCTCTAAGTATACCTTTCTTTCCGCAAAACAAGTGTGCAATGCAAAAAAAATGATCACACTTACTTGAACAGCTTAGCCCAGTTGGGTTTGGTGCGGTTTTTCCACGCGCCACGGTGGTAAGCATCTGAACCGATCAGCGGCACGACAGTGGTGGCTTCAGCGAAGACCATCTGCTCGTAGGTGGTCGAAACCTTGCCCCACGATGCGGCTTCCTTGAGCGTTGACGACGAACACGCGCCGTCGCGAACATCGGCGACGGTGATCTGGACGGCATACTTGTGCATGTCGGCTTCGATGCCGAGAATCTCGGCGCAAACAACCGTGTCCTGGGCGAAGTTCTTAGGCACGCCGCCGCCGACCATGAACAGGCCGGTGGTGCCGGCCGCGATCTTGATATCCGTCAGTTCGCGGAAATCGGCCACGGCGTCGATCATCAGGTAGGGCTTGCCTTCCTTGATGCGTTCCTTCTGGTGCTTGACCAGGCCGAAGCCAGCCGAGGAATCGACAAAGGCCGGACAGAAGATCGGCACGCCTTCTTCATAGGCGGTCTGGATCAGCGAGCCAGGCTTCTTGGCATTGCCTTCCGACAGCCACTTGCCCATTTCCCAGATGAATTCGCGTGAGGAATAGCCGCGCGGCTCCAGGCGGTTGCAGATCTCGAGGATGGTGTGATCGCAGGCCTGCAGTTCTTCTTCGTCGATATAGGTGTCGTAGATGCGGTCGATATAGTTGTCGCGCAGCACGTTGTCATCGACGGGGCCGGCGGCCTGATAGTGCTTGAAGCCGAGCGCTTCGAAGAAGTCCATGTCGACGATCGAGGCGCCGGTGGCGACGACGGCGTCGATCATGCCGAACTTCACCATGTCGCGATAGACGTGCATGCAGCCGCCGGCCGAGGTCGAGCCGGCCAGGATGAGCCACGGCGAGCACGACTTGTCTTCCAGCGCCATGTTGAAGATGTCGGCGGCGCGGGCGGTGTCGCGCGACGAGAACGACATCTTGCGCATCGAATCGATGATCGGACGGGCGTCGTACGAGGTGATGTCAACGTGCTCGACGGTTTCAGCGAGCAGGCTGGCCTTCATGTTGGATTGCGGCTTGGTTTCAGCGTTCATCTCTTGATCCTTTGAGAAGAGGAAAAGGTGGACGCCCGTCATTTCCCCTTGACCCCCCAGACGGTGCGATGGGGAGGGTATAGTGTGTCCGGAAGCTATGCCTCCGGAAGCGCGGCCCCTATAGCGGATAGGGGCCGCCTTGGCAAACAAAGCTTTTGTAAAGTCTTGCTTGCCGTAATGCCTATCGAAAAACCGCAGCGCACTTTTTCGGCATGGCTTGGCGCGGTTACGCCTTGGCCTTGACTCGCTTCTTGCCGCGCTTGCCGCCCTTGGGGCGGTTCAGGCGCACGACCTTGTTGTCGTCGGCTTCCATGAGGCCGCGCGGATTGTTGATCGAGCGCGGGCCGAGGCCGAACAGCGAGGCCATCGGCGCGTCGTCCAGAAAGACGGTTTCCGTCTCGCCATAGCCGTTGAAGCGCGTGCCCATGGTGACGCCATAGGCGCCGAGCATGCCGATTTCGACGTAATCGCCTTCTTCGACATCGGACGGCAGCCAGAAAGGACCTGGCATCGAGTCGATCGAGTCGCAGGTAGGCCCGTAGAAACGGAACGGCTTCAGCGTATCCGACTCGGCGTCGTCCTGGCGGTGCAGGCGCACGGGGAAGGGCCACTTGGCGTGGGTGGCGTCGAACAGGTTGCCGTAGGAGCCGTCATTGAGGTAGAGCGCGTCGCCCTTGCGCAGCTCGACCTTGGTCAGGACCGACGTCGATTCCGCTACCAGCGCGCGGCCGGGTTCGGCCCACAGCTGGGTTTCCTCATGCACCTTCATTTCGTCGAAGGCGCGGTTGATGACGTCCATGTATTCCGACAGGGCCGGCGGCACCATGCCCGGATAGACCGATGGGAATCCGCCGCCGACATCGACGACATCGGCAAAGACGCCGGCGCGGACGAGCGAGCGCGAGGCAGACGCCATGGCCGCGGCATAGGCCGTCGGGCGCATGCACTGCGATCCGACGTGGAAGGACACGCCCATGAGGCCTGACGTCGCCTGGCGCGTCGCCATCAGCAGCGACGGGGCTTCGTGGCTCTGGGCGCCGAACTTGTTGGTGAGCGGCAGGTTGGAGCCTTCACCCGACGTCGCCAGGCGAACGATCAGGTTCAGGTCCTTGGCATTGCCGGTGGCTTGCAGGATCTTGGCCAGCTCTTCGTGGGTATCGAGGCTGAAGGTGCGCACGCCGTAGTCGAAATAGGCGCTGGCGATCGAGACGCGGCTCTTGACCGGGTGCATGAAGGCCAGGCGCGCCGACGGCAGGGTCGAACGGACTAACTGGACTTCGTTGAGCGATGCGACGTCGAACGAGCGGACACCCGCGGCCCACAGGGTTTCCAGCACCCACGGCGACGGGTTTGCCTTGACGGCATAAAAGACATCGCCTTTGAAATTGGCCTGGAACCATTGCGCCGCAACAGTTACGGGCGCACGACGCACTAGGGCGACGGGACGTTCCGGAGGCTGCTTGCGGACCAGGTCCAGGGCGGAAGTGTATTGATCCACTTCGGTACCCCGATTGATAGTGTGAAACCCAGACCGGCGTTAGCAGCGTTGCGATGAACTCTAAGGGTCCGCCGGAAGAGGTGCATATATAGAGAAATAGGAGTCTGTGTAAAGTATCAGCTGTAAATTTTTGCGCGTCGCATAATTGTCCGACATAAAGGATTGAGGTAGGCGGTTATCTGGCCTAATCTCCCGGAAAAACAGGGAGACGAGACATGCGGACCACACTTACGGCTGTGATGGCGGGATTGATACTGGCGGGAACGGCGATGGCCGCCGAGCCGGGCAAGACTTCGCCAAAAACTTGGACAGCCGACAACGGCAATGGCACCTTTACCAATCCGCTGTTTTACGACGAATTTTCCGATCCCGACATTATCCGTGTCGGCGACGACTACTATATGACCGGCACGACCATGCACGCCATGCCGGGCGTGCCGGTCCTGCATTCGAAGGACCTGGTCAACTGGACCTTCCTGAGCTACGCGCTCGACAAGCTGGACCTGGGCCCGCAGTTTCGGCTGGAAGACGGCAAGTCGATTTACGGCCAGGGCATCTGGGCGCCGTGCTTCCGCTATCATAACGGCACCTTCTACATCTTCAGCAATGTCAACGGCCAGAAGACGCAGCTGTTTACCGCCAAGGACCCGAAAGGGCCGTGGACGCGGCAAGAAATGAAGCAGTCCTTCCACGACCTGTCGGTGCTGTTCGACGACGACGGCAAGGCCTACGCCATCTGGGGCTATCAGGGCATCAAGATGGTGCAACTAACAGACGACCTGCTGGACGCGGTGCCCGGCACCGAGCGCGAGATTATCCCGGCCGGCGCCGGCATGGGTGAGGGTGTCCATTTCTACAAGTTTAATGGCAAGTATTTCATCACCTCGGCCTGGTACGAAGGGCGGATGCGCATGCCCGCGGCGCGCGCCGACAACATCAATGGACCTTATGAGGTCAACAAAGCCATCAGCATCGACGAGGATTTCGGGCTGATGCAAGGCTATCGCCTGGCCGACATCTGGGGCCGCAGTGATACGGGTCCATTTAAACTTAACCCACCCAATCCGGCGCCCGATGGACGCATGTCGCTGCACCAGGGCGGCATCGTCCAGGGCGAAAACGGCGAATGGTGGGGCTTTTCGATGATGGACTACAACTCCGTTGGGCGTCTGACGGGTCTGTCGCCGATCACCTGGCAGGACGGCTGGCCTTATTTCGGCTTGCCCGGCAATCTGGGGCGGACCCCGCGCACCTGGGTCAAGCCGGCATCGAAAACACCGCAGGCGCCGCACGCGCCCTATGAACGCAGCGACGACTTTTCAGGCAGCAGCCTGAAGGCGGTATGGCAATGGAACCATGTGCCGGTCGACGGCCAGTGGTCGCTGTCGGCGCGGCC
>CBFGPQ010000072.1:0-16768 GCA_965650705.1 uncultured Asticcacaulis sp.
AGGGCGAAGAGATGCTCAAAGGGTCCGGCCGTGTGCTGGTCCGGCCTTCGGGTACCGAGCCTCTCATCCGTGTCATGGCCGAAGGCGATGACGAGAAACAGGTCAAGGCGGTTGTGAACCAGATTGCCGAGGCCATGAAAGCCTAAAACCTGGCGATAGTGGTCAGGTGAGCGTAGACGGACCAAGGGTATGAGTTTCGAACCCCAAAAGCCAGTATCTCTGTCGCGGCGTGCCGCCGTGGGTGTGCTTCTGGCCGGCCTGACCGGCAGCGCCGCCAGCCACCACCTGATCACCAGCACCGGCAGCAATGGCCGGAAATACGCCAGCTTCGGACCGCAATCCAAACCCAAGGTGTTGACGCCGCGCCATGAGTGGCCGTCGGTCGATGCCCTTGCGCAGAAAATCGTCGATCAGAAGGTCTCTCCCGCCGTCAGCGTATCCGTGATGCGCGCCGGCGACCTGCTTTATTCCAAGGGTTTCGGCGTCACGGATTTTGACTCCGGTAACCCGGCAAGCGGGCGCAGCGGCTTCCGCATCGCCTCGATTTCCAAGCAATTCACCGCTGCTGCCATTATGGTGCTGGCCGAGGCCGGCGCGCTGTCGGTCGATGATCCATTGTCGCGCTTCCTGCCGGCTTTTCCGCGCGCGGCCGACATCACCTTGCGCCAGATGATGAGCCATACGGCGGGTCTCGGCGACTATATCAACGGCAAGTCCGAGGAGCAGTTGATGGAGGCGCGCATGCGCGACTTCTCGTCCGACGAACTGCTGCGTATTATCGAAACGACCAGCCGCCCGCTCTACAGGGCGCAACCGGGGGCGCGCTGGGCCTATTCCAACAGCGGCTTCTCATTGTTGGGCATCGTGGTCGAACGTTTGTCGGGGCAGTCGCTTGGTGCCTTCTCGAAAAAGCATCTGTTCGATCGCGCTGGCATGACGCAAACGGCGATCGATGCAAGCTGCCAGGTGTCCGAAGGCTGCCACGGCTATCGCAACAATTTCCGCGCCCCCCATGGTTTCGACCGTGCGCAGGCTCTGGCGCCAAGCTTTATCGGCGGCGCGGGCGCCATTCGCTCGACGACCGAGGACCTAGTGCTGTGGCATGACGCCCTCTTAAGCGGAAAGGTGCTGAAGCCCGAGAGCGTACAGGCCATGCTGACCCCGGCGGTGCTGAAGAATGGCAAGCCGGCGCTGGAACGCGGCGGGCCTGAGCCGCTGGAATACGGATTCGGCCTCGGCCTCGGCCGTTATGAAAATTCGCCGTTCGCCGCCCATGGCGGACGGGTCAACGGCTTCACCGGCCACCTGCGCAGCCTGACGGGCGAGAAGCTGAGTGTGGCCATCCTGTACAACTGCGACTGCACGGGCGCCGCGGCCTTTACCGGCATGCACAAACGGCTGCGGTCCGAGGCGTTCAAGCAGGGCATGCAGGCCTAAGTTACGGGGTTGTTGGGGCCTGCGGCCCCAAGACTTTATCTTTGATATCAGAAGGTGTGGGGGTCCCGGACCCCCACACCTCATAGGTTAAGCCTGCGTATTCACCGTCTCGCCCGCGGCTTCCCCGGCATCGCCGTCATAGCCGTTCTTGGCAGGCTGGCCGCCTGCGGACTTGGCAGCAACCGCGACCATGGCCGGACGGATGACGCGGCCGAACAGCTCATAGCCGGCCTGCATGACCATGATCACACAGCCACCCTGGACGTCGTCGGAAGGCTGTTCCATCACGGCCTGGTGCAGGTTCGGGTCGAACTTGTCGCCCTTCATCGGCGCGATCTTCTTGACGCCGTTCTTTTCGAACGCGCCGGCCAGTTCCTTTTCGGTCATGTCGATGCCGGCGACGAAGTTCTTGAAGGCCGGGTCGGTAATGTCCTGCGGCGCGGAGGCCAGGGCGCGCTGCAGCACGTCGGCGACGTTGAGCAGGCTGGTGGCGAAACGCTGGATGCCAAAGGCCCGTGCGTCATTGGCTTCGCGCTCGGCGCGGCGCTTGGTGTTCTCGGCCTCGGCGGCGTAGCGCAGGGCCTGTTCCTTCAGCGCGGCGTTCTCCGCCTGCAGCTCTTCGAGCGCCTTGTTGAGAAGCTCCGTGCCGTCCTGTTCCAGGTCGCCGGTTTCAGGAGTTTCCGTCTGTTCACTCATATCGAATAGGTCCTCAAAGGTTAGCCGCCCTTAATCGAGCAGGCGGCCCAGAATCTTGGCTGTGTAGTCCACAAGTGGGATGATGCGCGCATAATTCAACCGGGCCGGGCCGATGATGCCGATAGCGCCGACCACCTTGGGTCCGTTGCCACGACCGTCGCTCATCATGTAGGGCGCTGCAATAACAGCCGAGCCCGATAAAGAAAACAGTTTCGACTCGGCGCCGATGAAAATTCTCACCCCTTGCGCCTCGCGGACGTCGTCGAGCAGGTCGATCAGCTCTTCCTTCTGCTCCAGATCGTCGAACAAAGAGCGGACGCGCTCCAGGTCTTCCTGGGTTTCGGCGCCGTCGAGCAGATTGGCGCGGCCCCGCACGATCAGCGAGCGCTTCTCCTTGTCGCCACCCGACCAGACGGCCAGTCCGGCCTCGATCAGGGTCGCCGCCGCCTCATCCAGCATCTGGCGTTCCTGTTCGAGCTCGGTCTTCAGCGCCATGCGCGCTTCGGCTAAAGTTCGGCCCTTCAGGCGGGTATTGAGATAGTTCGACGCCTGCTGCAGCACCGACGGCGTCATGCCGCCCTGCAGCGGCATCAGGCGGTTTTCCACCCGTCCGTCGTCATATACCAGCACGGCCAGGGCCTGTTCGGGACTTAACGAGATGAATTCGACGTGCTTGACGCCGGCTTCGAAAACCGGGGTCATGACGAGCCCCGCGCCGCCAGCCAGGCCAGACAGCAGGTTGCCGGCCTGATGCAGGGCTGCGTCGAATGTATTGCCGCGCGCGGTCAAACGCGTTTCGATGTCGCGCTTGGCCTCTTCGCTAAGGTCGCCAATCTCCAGCAGACCATCGACAAACAGGCGCAGCCCCTGGTGGGTCGGCAGGCGTCCAGCGGAGGTGTGCGGCGCGGACAGAAGGCCAAGCGCCGACAGGTCCTGCATGGTGTTGCGGATCGACGCAGGTGACAGATGCACGCCGCCCTTGGACAGGGTGCGCGAGCCTACGGGTTCGCCGGTCTCGAGATAGGTTTCGACCACATGGCGGAAGATATCGCGCGCCCGAGCGTCGAGTTCGCTTAAAGGTGCGGTCGAGTTCATCAGGCTCGACATGTGGGGAGACCGTGTCATTGCGCCAATTGTAGCAAATCGGTAGCTGCCGCCAAGGGTTTAACCACGAACCACACGAACAAACACGAACACCATGCGCAATCGTTCGTTTCCGTTCGTGTGGTTCGGGCTTGATCTTCCGCTTCTCGGGTCAGCGCCCCAACATAAACACCAGCGGGATATCCAGCCGTTTGCGCCAGTCGGCTTCGGAGTGCCTGGTGTTCTCGAAGATCTCGGCCTTGAAGTCATGGCCTTCCGTCCAACCCGCCGCCGGCAAGACGGGTGTGATGGCGGTTTCGTAGGGCGTGAACTGGGCGTCGAGTTCCAGCGTGCCCTGGTCGGTATAGATGCGGTTCTGTACAGGCTTCAGTTTGGACGTTTTTAGCCACATGCTCCAGGCGGTCCGCAAGACCGCCGCATCGGCCTTGATGTGCGCCTCGTCTGTGGCCCACGACGCCATCAGCCATGGCATGGACAGGGATGCCGAGGCGCCGAACACGGACGGATATTCACCTTGGGCATAGAGCGCGATATGTCCGCCCATGCTCGATCCCATGATGGCCGTATGCTTGGGATCGATCAGGGTCGGGTACCTGCCGTCGACAAAAGGCTTCAGCTCGTTGACGACGAACTTCAGGAAGTTATCGGAATTCGGTGCCTTGCCGTCCTCGAAGGCGCGCACGCGGGCCTGATAGTCCTTGGGCAGAAGGCGATAGACGCGCTCTGGCATATATTCGCGTGTCCTTTCCTTTATATTGTCGATGCCGACGACGATGGTCGGTGGAATGCGGCCGCCCTTGATCAGTCTGGGGATCGTGTCCTTCACGCCCCAGTCAGCGCCGCTATATTGTGATGGCGTATAGAGGTTCTGGCCGTCCAGCATGTAGAGGACGGCACAGCGCGTCGCGCCCTGGCATTCGTCGGGCACAAACACCGTCACATCGCGCGGCTCCACATGCTTTGACGCAAAGGCCGGATGGCGGTCGAGCCGCGGCTCGGCTATAGCCGGAAAAGCAAGCAGCAGGGCCGCGAACAGGGCGCTACGGATCACTTCCGATTTTTTCACTTTTTTGGCTTGCCGGCAACCAGGCGGATCGCCATGCCGCCGCCGGGTGCTAGGCGGATTTTCAGGGTCTCGCCGGCGGTGACCGGCTTGCTTTCGATGACGATATCGAAGCGGGCATCGCCTTCCATGCCGGCATTGGGACCGTCGCGATAAATCTGCGCCGTATAGCTGCGGTTGGCATCGAGGAAGTTCAGCGGCACCTCGACATCGCGCGCCTCTTCGTCGGTGACCGCGCCGACATACCAGTTGTCGGACGCGCGGTCCTTGCGCGCGATCGTCGCAAAGTCGCCGACCTCGCCGTTCAGCATGATCGACTGTTCCCAGTCGACCGGCACGTCCTTGATGAACTGGAAGGGCTTGGGATACTTGGCGTAGTTTTCCGGCAGGTCCGCCGCCATCTGGATCGGCGAATAGAGCACGACATAGAGCGCCAGCTGCTTGGCCTGGGTGGAGGCGATCGGCCTGCCCTGACCCTGCAGCGACAGGATGCCCGGTGTGAAGTCCATCGGACCGGCCAGCATGCGCGTGAAGATCAGGATAGCTTCATGCTCCGGTGGGTTTTGCGGATCACCCCAGGCATTGTATTCCATGCCGCGCTGGCCTTCGCGCGACACCCAGTTAGGGTAAGTGCGGCGCAGGCCCGTATCCTTGATCGGCTCGTGCGTATTGATGGCGATCTTGTACTTGGCGGCCGTCTGGACGTTGAGCAGGTAGTGGCGGACCATTTCCTGGCTGTCGTTCCACGTATAGCGAATACTGCCGTCCGGGGCCTTGACCTTGGCGCCGCCGGCATCGGCGACATAACCAGTCTTGACCGAGTCGACGCCGTATTTGGCGTAAAGCTTGAAGCCGTCTTCCATCTGCGGCTCGTAGACGGCGACATTGCCCGAGGTTTCGTGGTGCCCTACCAGGTGGACGCCTTTTTTCAGCCCGTAGGCTGACAGGGCCGGCAGATCGAAGTCCGGATAGGACTGGGTGAACGAGAAGTCGTCACCGCGCGCGAACCAGTCTTCCCAGCCCTTGTTCCAGCCTTCCACCAGGACGCCACGGAAGCCGTTCTTCGCTGCGAAGTCCATATGCTTTTTGGTGTTTTCGTTATTGGCGGCGTGGCGCGGACCGTATTCCCAAGTACCGGTGTTCAGGTGCATCTGCCACCAGATGCCGACATATTTGTACGGCTTGATCCATGAGACATCGCCCAGTTTGTTGGGCTCGTTCAGGTTCAGGATCAGGTCCGACGAATTATACAGCTTGGCCGCCGAATCCGTGATCTGGATCGTCCGCCACGGCGTCGGGAAGGGGGCTTCGCGGACGACCGGCGCGCCCATAGCCGAAGGCGCCAGGCGGGTCTTGAGCCGCTGGCCGTCGACGCGGCGGAGCCAGTAGGCGGCGTAGTCAACCAGGGCGGCTTCGTGGAAAGAGATATAAAGCCCCTTATCCGTCTTCAGCGTTAGCGGCGACTGGGCCTCGGCGACCTCTTTCAGCGGGGTCTTCTGGTAGACGTACTCCTCGCGGTTCCACTCGCCGGCGACGTTCCACCAGGCAGTCGCGGGATCGGCAACGGCGAACTCGGTCAGCTCGTCCATGATCTCGAGTTTTTTCAGCTGCGGCTGGTCGGGGAATTCGTAACGGAAGCCTACACCATCGTCATAGATGCGGAATACGACCGTCATCTTGCGATCCTGCCACTTCTTTTGCACGACATCGACGCGCAGCTCTGTATAGCGGTTCCTGACGACGCGGCGTTCGCCCCACGGCAACTCCCAGCTTTCGTCATGGGAGGTGGTCGCACTGGTGTCATAGCTGAAATAGCGGTCGAGCTTGGGGGCATTGGCCAGGATCAGACCGAGGCGCGAGGGCTCGATGACCGGCGCGCCGTTGCGCAGCACCTGATAGGACAGGTTGCCGTCGCCGCTTAAAAGGACATCGACGTGCAGCACCTTATCCGGCGAATCCGCACCGGCGATCGATTGGTATTTCGGCGCCGCCTGAGAGCTTTGCGAGACGTCAGCCGAGGGCGCGGCGTCTTGTGCCAGCGCGCTGCCGGCGCCCAGGCTCAGGGCAAGCGAGATGGCGATCGCCGAGGGACGAATAAGGGCCTGCATGGTGTTTCCTCTGGGTGTGTGTGCACACGCTTGATGTCAGGCTTAAGTCTGGTTCCCGTGCCACTTAAGCTGAGTGGGACTGTAATCTCGTGATTATCGGCTGGAAACAGGCGGAATACGTATTCATGCCGCGACATCGCCACTTTTTGCAAAGCCAGCTCTAGTAAGTTCAAGGCTTTGAGGGCTGTTTTTTGCAGTGGCTGCAAAAAACTCGGCTCATGAATACGTATACCGTGAGACTCATTGCCCGGCTTGCGGCATAGATGGTGTCAACGAAGTGTTAAGCCTCGAGGCGGCGCCAAAAGCGGCCGGAGGTCAGGGAATTGGTGTGAGGAAAAACGTGTCCATGCTGCGCACAAAATCTGGCGTTATCGGTGTGTCGTGCATGGCGCTGGCCCTTGCAATTGCCCTACCCGCTGCGGCGCAGGAATTCTTCGGCGATCACAATCCGACCATAGTTTCCACCGGCCCGGCAAGCAATGGTCCTGGCATGGCATCGCCGTGGTCCAACGCCATGAAGCAGGGCATCGGGTCTTCCCACGAGGCCTATAAGGACTTCAAATATTCGGACACCGCTGCGACCGGCAAGGTGTCGAAGGTGTGGTTCTCCCTGGCTCAGGGCATTGTCACCGAGACCATGTTCGGCCGCATCGACCAGGCGCAGATCCGCGAGCTGAAGTTCGCCGTTACCGGCAAGGATTGGACAGCGTTCGAAGGCGCTGACACGACCTCGCACGTCGCCTATATCCATACCGACGCCGCGGGCCGTCCGTTGTCACCCGCCTATCGTGTCACCACGACCGATAAGAAAGGCCGCTTCGTCATCATCAAGGACGTGCTGACCGACCCGGACCACCAGTCACTGGTCCTGCGTGTGACGGTCAAGGCCCTGAAGGGCCCGGTCACACCGTACCTCATCCTCGATCCGTCGGTCGCCAACACGTCGGGCGACGACGAAGGCCGCGCCAATGTCGACGCCCTGATCGCCTGGCAGGGCAAGGCCGCTATTTCGCTGCGCAGCAATCTGCCGTTCAAGAAGGCCAGCGTCGGCTATACCGGCGTCTCCGACAATATCGCCGAACTGACCAAGAGCCAGGCCTTGGGCACGCTCAACAGCAGTCTGAAGGACGGCAAGGGCAATATCCTTATGGTGGCGCAGCTGGCGCCCGTCACTAAGGCCGCGACCCAGGATTTCGCGCTCGGCTTCGGTGGTTCGGCTGAGGCCGCCAGCTCGGAAGCCTCCGCCACGCTGAAGACCGGCTACGCCAAGGTCCTGGCGAAGTTCAACGCCGACTGGGATGGCTATCTGGCCTCGCTGACTGAGCTGAAAAGCCTGGTGCCGCTGACCGGCGACAGTGGCAAGCTGCTGTACGCCAGCGCGATTGCGCTCAAGGTTCAGGAGGATCGCACCTACGCCGGCGCCCTGATCGCCTCGCTGTCCAATCCGTGGGGCGATGCGCTGAAGACCGATGTCTCGCACACTGGCTATAAGGCCGTCTGGCCGCGCGACTTTTACCAGGTCGCCATGGCGCTGGCGGCGCTCGGCGACAAACAGACCCCGGTCGCCGCCTATCGCTACCTGCCGACCGTGCAGGTGACGGACAAGATGAAGGGCAATACCGGCGCCACCGGCTGGTTCTTGCAAAAGACCCACGTTGACGGCACGCTGGAATGGGTTGGCGTCCAGCTTGACCAGACCGCCATGCCGATCCTGCTTGGCGCGCGTTTGGAAGCCATGGGCCTGATCCAAAAGGATGAGCTGCTGTCGTCGTACAAGACGATGCTGAAGCCTGCGGCCGATTTCCTGAGCAATGGCGGCAAGGTCGGGCTCGACTGGAATACCGCGACCATCACTCCGCCCTATGCCCAGCAGGAACGCTGGGAAGAGCAGGAGGGGCATTCACCCTCAACGACTGCGGCGATCATCGCCGGCCTGGTTGCCGCGTCCGACATAGCGACGCAAGCCGGCGACAGCGAAGGCGCCAAACTCTACGCCGCCAAGGCCGACGAATATTCGCAGAAACTCGACCAGCGTCTGCTGACCACGACGGGCAAGGTGCGTGGCGAGGACAAGCCTGCGACCTACTATCTGCGCATTTCGCGCAGCGAAGACGCCAACAATCCCGGTATGCTCGACGAGCGAAACGGTCTGAAGGGCCTGCGCGCCGACCTGATGGTCGATGGGGGCTTTCTGGAACTGGTGCGCTATGGCGTTCGTCCGGCCAACGACAGCAAGATCACCAGTTCGCTGGCCGTACTCGACGATCAGACATTGCCGGACAATCTGCGTGTCCGCTACGATTTCAAGTTCGGCGACCTGACCGTCCCCGGCTTCCGCCGCTACGGCAATGACGGCTATGGCGACAAGACCTCTGGCGGCGACTATGGCGACATGACGCCGGACCAGCGCGGCCGCGTGTGGCCGATCTTCACCGGCGAGCGCGGTCATTACGAACTGGCGGCCGATGCCCTGAAGCCCGGTGGCGCCACTGATGCCGACATCCAGGCGATCCGCGCCACCTATGTGCGCGGCATGGAGGCCTTCGCCAACGAAGGCCTGATGCTGCCGGAACAGGTGTTCGATGGCGTGGGTTCACCCGGTCCACATGAATACATTATCGGCGAAGGCACGGAAAGCGCCACGCCGCTGGCGTGGAGCCACGCCGAATACGTCAAGCTTTTGCGCAGTCTGCGGGACAAGGCGGTCTGGGACCGCAACCCGACCACCGCGCGTCACTTTCAGGTCAAGGAATAGGTCTCAACCCTTTGACCCAACTCAGCCCTCGCCGTGTCTCCCGCGGCGGGGGCTTTTTCTTGCATTAAACTCGATTTGTCTACTATAAGAGACGAATGAGCGATTCTGTAGACGACACAGGCGAACGCATTGCGCGGCGCATACGGCTGGAGCGCGAGGTGCGCGGCTGGTCGCTGGCGGACCTGGCGACGCGGTCGGGCGTGGCCAAGGCCAGCATCAGCAAGATCGAACGCGGGGAAATGAGCCCGACCGCCGTCCTGCTGGTCAAGCTGTCGGCGGCCTTTGACCTGACTCTTGCCGGGCTTTTGCTGCGCGCCGAAGGCAGCGCCTCACGCGTATCGCGTGGCGCCGACCAGCCGCTGTGGACCGATCCAGAAACCGGCTATCTCCGCCGCCAGGTCTTCGTCCGCCCCGACCATCCGGTCGAAGTCGTCCGCGTTGAGATGCCGGCGGGCAAGAGCGTGACCTTGCCGGCGTCGTCCTATGCCCGCATCCGCCAGGCGGTATGGGTGCTGGACGGAGAAATGGTCATCACCGAAGGCGGTGAGCGCTTCGAACTGAAGACCGGCGACTGTCTGGGTTTTGGAACGCCGGCGGATACCACCTTCGCAAATGAAGGCGGCAGGACCTGTACCTATGCCGTCGTTCTGGCGCGGAGCTAGGTCATGGATATTCGCGCGCTCGGCGCCACGCTTCCCATCCGCGAAGCCCTAAGCGATATCCTCGTCGAGGTCGTGGCAAATGGCGGTTCGGTCAGCTTCATGCATCCGCTGGCGGTCGATGCAGCAGCGCGCTTCTGGAACCAGTCGCTGGCGGCAGCCGAGCGTGGCGAACGCATCGTACTGGGCGTGTTCGAGGACAATGTTTTGGCCGGAACGGTGACATTGCTGCTCGACTGCCCGCCCAACCAGCCGCATCGAGCTGAGATCGCGAAGCTGATGGTCCGGCCGAGCCATCGCGGCCGTGGTTATGCACGGGCGCTATTGATCGAAGCCGAGGCGCGCGCGATGGCGGCAGGCCGGACGCTGCTGGTGCTGGACACGGCCACCGACGGCGGCGCCATGGGCTTATACGAAAGTCTGGGTTTTGTGCCGGCCGGCATTATTCCCGACTATGCGCTCAAGCCACACGGCGGATTTACCGGCACGATGATCTACTGGAAGAAGCTTGGCGTATAAGTTCTTCCGCCTGATCAGAGTCTTATTGGTTTTTTATTCCGTTCCATGTCAATTCTGGCTTTCGCGGGTGACATGCAGGTAAGACCATCCGCACGATGGGGACCGGACGTCCAATATGAATTTTGTAACTCAGGACGATGCGCAGACGACAAAGCGTTACCTGGCGGCCATCGTCGACTCTTCCGATGACGCCATTATCTCCAAGACGCTCGACGGCATTATCACCTCCTGGAACGCGGCGGCGGAACGCATATTCGGCTATTCGGCCGAAGAAGCGATCGGTCAGCACATTTCACTCATCATTCCCAAGAGCCGGCTGGACGAAGAATATATCATCATCGGCAAGGTGCGCGCAGGCCAGCGGATCGAACATTTTGAGACGATGCGCTGCGCCCGGGACGGCACCCTGGTGGATGTCTCGCTGACGATTTCGCCGATCCACGACGACGACGGTAATGTCATAGGCGCGTCGAATGTCGCCCGCGATATCCGGGTGGCCAGATCCGCCGAACGGACCAGTGCCTATCTGGCCGCCATCGTCGAGTCTTCGGACGACGTTATCGTGTCCAAGAACCTCGACGGCATCATCACGTCGTGGAATGCCGCCGCCCAGCGCGTCTTCGGCTATACGCCGGAAGAAGCGATCGGCAAGCACATCACCTTGATCATCCCTCCCGACAAGATCGAGGAGGAGTATGGCATCCTCGCCAAGGTCAAGGCGGGCCAGCGAGTCGATCATTTTGAAACGGTGCGGCGCGCCAAGGATGGCAGCCTGGTCGACCTGTCGGTTACCGTATCGCCGATCCTCGATTCGAGAAGCCGGATCATCGGCGCGTCGAAGGTGGCGCGCGATATCGGTGAACGCAAGCGGATCGAAGCGCTGCTGGACGAAAGCAATCGTCGTCGCGACGAGTTCATGGCCAATATGAGCCACGAACTGCGCACGCCGCTGAACGCCGTCATCGGTTTGGCGCACATCCTGTCCAGGTCCGAGCGGCTCAATCCCCGCGAACAGCAGTGCGTCAGCATGATCCGCCAAAGCGGCGACACGCTTCTGGCGCTGATTAACAACCTGCTCGACTATTCCAAGGCCGAAACCGGTTCACTGCAGCTCGAAGCCATCGAGTTCGACCTGCCGGAAACAATCGAAAAGACCGTGATGATGATGGATGCCGAGGTCCGGTCCAAAGGGCTTGCGCTCGGGCTGACCTATGAAGGGCCGCTGCGGGAATACTATGTCGGCGATCCTCTGCGGTTGCAGCAGATCATGACCAACCTGCTGGCCAATGCCATCAAGTTCACGGATAAGGGCCGTATCGACGTCAAGGTCGCGCTCAAATCCGAAAGCGCCAACGACTCCTGCCTTAGCCTGTTGGTGGCGGATACCGGCATTGGCATACCGGCAGATAAGGTCGATATCATCTTCGACAAGTTCATGCAGGCTGATGCGTCGGTCGCGCGTTCGCATGGCGGGTCCGGGCTTGGTCTGTCGATCTGTAAGGCGCTGGCCGAAGCCATGGACGGAACCATATCGGTCCAGAGCACGCCGGGCCTGGGCTCGACCTTTACCGTCAATATCTGTCTGGCCCACAGCGCACGCGATGAGCGAATGAATGCCGACATGGAAACGGTCGAGGTTCACCGTAACGTGCTGGTGGTCGAGGATTTCGAGCCGAACGTTTTGGTGGTGTCGAGCGTCCTGGATGAACTGGGCTACAGTTACGATGTTGCGACCAACGGCATGGAAGGCGTGCGGCGGGTCGAACGCGGCGCCTACGACCTGATCCTTATGGATGTCCAGATGCCGGGCATGGACGGGTTTGAAAGCACCCGCCGTATCCGTCAGATGGAGAGCGAACGCGGCATCCATCGCACGCCCATCGTCGCCATGACCGCCCACGTCTTCGACCGTGACAAGCACAAGTGCCTCGAAGCCGGCATGGACGACTTTATCCCAAAGCCCTTTGATCCCAAACAGCTCGAAAGCGTGTTGTCACGGCTGATCAACCAGCTTCACTAGTGCAGCGTGAATTCGCCATCCACGGCCCGCCATTCGCCAGGCTTGATCAGTTTCTGGTGGGCATAGCGCACCGAATGCAGCGGCCCGTCGAGATTGGCCTCCCAGAAGTCGAGAAACTTTTTTAGCGCCGGAAAGTCCGGGGCGATGTCGTAGTCCTGCCAGACATAGGTCTGGAGCACGGACCGGAAGTCGGGCATGTGGTAGAGGATATGGGCCGTGGTCAGGCCATACCCCATCATCTGAAGTTGGAACTCGGGCGAAACACGCATATGACTTGACTCCTTCCAGTCAAAAGCGTATCGCACTCTCGCCGAATTTCAAGATAAATTATCTTTAAATACAGCATGTTAGCAGCAGCTAGCGATGAGTGCTGCTAACGATGATCCGGTGACAGGACATCGATGACGCGGCCGCCGTGGCGTTGCACTTCGAACGCCATCAGATCGTGTGCAAGGCTGATAATGGTTTCCGGCTTCAGATCCTGCGGGTCCATGCCTTTATCGAAGCCGTGACGCATATAGATAGGTTGCACTTCCGGGGACCGCAGAAATCCGCCCATCGCCCAGTCTGGAAAAGCACGCGCATCGACTTCGGACGCCGCGATAACGCTGAGGTCCGCATGGCGTTCGTCCGCCTTGATGCGTTCATAGGTTTCGAGCACCGCCGGCGCGTCGCCTTCCAGGACCTGTAAAAAGCTTGTCTTGTCGAAGATCAGGAAGCCAGTGATGCCATGCCTCGAATTGTTGTGTTGCGACGCCGTCAGTATCTCACGAACGGTCGAAAGACTGCCTTGGGTGCCGGTATACCGGCTGCGGTAGATAAGCTGATAAACCATGAAACGCCTTTCTACGCGCGATGGAAACAGGGCAAATTCTACCAGACAATTCGCTCAACCGAAGTAAACAAACGGGCATTGCCAGCGTGAATTTCTCATTCTATTCCTCTTGAAACGATTTCGAGGAAAACCATTATGTCACGTCTTCATATTGCTGCGACGCTCCTTGCTGGTGCCCTGTTCACCAGCCCTGCTATCGCCGTCACCCAGACCGATGCCGATGTCGACGCGCTGCTGAAGACCTTGCCGGTCGCCGAAGTCTCGGCGACCGCGATTGCCGCGCGTTGTGACGACATCTACAACCTGTCGAACCGCGCTAAGACCGAGATCGAGGCGCGCAAAGGGCCGGCGACGATCAAGGACGACTTCGCCGCCTTCGATACCCTGCTGCTGGGTCTCGGCGACGGCTTTGGCGAAATGTACCTGGTGTCGCAGACTTCGACCTCAAAAGAGGCGCGCGAAGCCGCCGAGGCCTGCATCCCCAAGCTGTCTGACCTGTCGACCGCCATTTCGCTGTCGCGGCCGATCTTCGATCGCCTGGCCACAATTCCGACCACGGGACTGGACGACAAGACGGCTTTCACGCTCAGGAAGATGCTGACCAATTACAAGCTGTCAGGCGTCGACAAGGACGACGCCACGCGGGCCAAGGTCACTGCGCTTCAAACCGAAATCACGCAGATCGGCCTCAAGTTCGCCGCCAATATCCGCGACGATAAGGGCGATATCAAGCTGAAGCCCGAAGACCTGGCCAGTCTGCCGCAGGACTATCTCGACGCGCACAAGCCCGCCGCAGATGGCTTTATTCATCTGACCTATGATTATCCGGACGTTTTTCCGGTGCTCGATTTCGCCAGCAAGCGCGAGACGCGTAAAACCGTCATGGCGGCTTTCCGAAACCGTGCCTGGCCCGCTAACGAGACAGTCCTGAAGTCGTTGCTGGAAAAGCGTTACGAGTTGGCCCAGACCCTGGGCTATCCGGACTACGCAACCCTGGTCACTGCCGACAAGATGATCGGCAACCCGACGCGCGCCGCCCAGTTCCTGGATGACGTCAATGTCGCTGCCAAGCCAGGCGCCGAGGACGACTATGCTGAACTGCTGGCCTTTGCCAAGACAGTTGATCCGAGCATCACGACCCTGCAATCCTATGACAATGGCTATCTCTCGAACCTGCTGCGCAAGCAGAAATATGCAGTCGATGCCGCCGAGGTTCGCCAGTATTTCACCTATGACAAGGCGCGGGCCGGCATTTTCGGCCTGATCGGCGACCTGTTCGGCGCTGAGTTCAAGCCGTGGAACACGCCGGTCTGGGACAAGAGCGTGTCCGCCTGGGAACTCTATGACAAAAACAGCGGCAAGCTGATCGGCCGCTTCTATCTCGACATGCATCCGCGCGAGGGCAAGTACAACCACGCGGCCCAGTTCCCGATCCGCACCGGCATTGCCGGCCGTCAGGTGCCGGTTGGCGCCCTGATCTGCAATTTCCCGGGTTCTGGCCCGATGGACCACGACGACGTCGTGACCTTCCTGCACGAGTTCGGCCACCTTATCCACGCGCTCTATTCCGGCCACACACAATACGGCGTCCAGTCGATGGGCAATCTGCAATGGGACTTCATCGAAGCGCCGTCGCAGTTGCTCGAGGAATGGACCTGGGATTATGATACGCTGAAGACCTTCGCCTCGAACGACAAGGGGCAGCCAATCCCGCAGGACCTGGTGGCCAAGATGAACGCCGGCCGCCGCTTTGGCGAACCTGGCCTGTGGAAGCGTCAACTGGGCCTCGCGGCTGTCTCGCTCAACTATTATAACCGCAAGCCGGACTTCGACCTCGACAGCATGTACGACCAGCAGACGGCGCGCTATTCGCAGTTCCCGCCGCTGGAAGGCGTGCATGACTATGCAAGCTTCGGGCATCTCGATGGCTATTCGGCGATCTACTACACCTATGTCTGGTCCAAGGCGATCGCGCTCGACCTGTTCACCGAGTTCGACAAGGCGGGCATCCGCAACCCGGAAGTCGCTGCCCGCTATCGCAAGCTGGTGCTGGAACCCGGCGGTTCGCAGGACGCCAACGTCCTGATCCAGAACTTCCTTGGCCGGCCGCTCAGCCTCGAGGCGTTCAAAACGGAATTGCAGAAGAAATAAAGCATCCTTCCCACTGAAAACTTACGGGAAATCTGGGCACATGACGGCGCCGCATAAGGATGCCTGCCATGCCCCTCCTGATAATCGTCCGTTTCTGGCTGTCCATGCTGTCATGGGTCGTTCTGGGGGCGTCTGCCTATCTTTTGTGGACGTGGTACCAGGGTGAAGAGGCTCTGAGGCCGGATGGCCTGCTGGCCACTTTCCGTGAAGACTGGCGGCTGTGGACGGGCCTGGGTCTACTGGCCTGGTCGTTCCTGGGCGGCTTCATCGTCCGTCCGATCCTGGCCAAGCCCGACCGCAAGCCGCTTGAACCCCATCGCGGCGACGGCGAGGTGATCGACGGTGCGCGCGGGGCGAAACTCTATGTCGAACAGATCGGCCCAAAGGACGCGCCCTGTCTGGTCCTAACCCACGGCTGGGGTCTCGACAGCACCATCTGGGCCTACGCCAAGCGTGAATTGTCGCAAACTTTTCGAGTCGTTGTCTGGGATCTGCCGGGCATGGGCCGTTCGCGCGCCGGCCCGGATGGCGTACACCTGTCGGCGTTCGCGGACGACCTCAAGCGCGTCATCGATTATGCCGGGGCGCGCAAGGTCGTCGTTGCCGGTCACAGCATCGGCGGTATGACGATCCAGACCCTGGCGCGCGACAATCCAGCCTTCTTTAATGACCGCATCGCCGGTAGCGTGCTGATCAATACGACGCATACAAATCCGTTGAAGACCATGATCCTGAGCGGCTTGATGCAGGCCCTGCGTCCGTTGATCGTCCTGCAGTTGCGACTGACGGCGTGGCTGGAGCCGCTGGCCTTTCTCGGCGCCTGGCAAAGCTATCTCAACGGCACGGCGCATATCGGCAACCGGCTGGGCTTCGGACCGCACGTCACGCACAGCCAGCTTAACTGTGTGACGCTTCTGGCGACGCGCAATTCACAGCGCGCCCAGGCCTTAGGCAACCTGTCTATGATCCACTGGGACGCCACAGGTGCACTAAAAGGCATCGATGCACCCGTGCTGGTTCTGGGCGGCAAGGGCGACATCGTCACCAAGCCCGAAGCCAGCCGGACCATCGCCGCGACCACGCCCAGTGCCGGCCTCGAAATCGTCGAGGAGGTTAATCACATGGGCTTTGTCGAGCGTTCCGAAGCCTATAATCGCGCTATCGCCGCCTTTGCCGCTGTGGCGCTCAAATCGCCGTCTACGCCCGGGGCGACGACGGACTTGCCGCAGCGCCATCCCGTGACGGTCTGAAAAAGCCGCCCAGTCCCTAAATTTTTTAGGGACATTGCCTCTTGCGGGGCCGCGCGGCTTACCCATATCCGCTGTGATCCGGAAGACGCCGCCTATGCGGCGCATCTGGAAAATTGAAACTTTTCATCTCAACGGGGATGGACAAGGGCGGTGCTTTCTTAATAAGGCTGC
>CBFGPQ010000073.1:0-16675 GCA_965650705.1 uncultured Asticcacaulis sp.
CACAATGTCGCGACCGGCGACTGGTTCGTGCTGGATCAGACCAATGGCGGCCGTTCGTTCAACTACACCATGCTGCCGTCGGAAGTCGTGGGTACGGTGGAAGTCATCAAGGCGTCGTCGGCCGACCTGCCCGAAGGCGGTATCGGCGGCACGGTGGACGTCCACGTCCGCAAGCCGCTGGACCTGAAGGCCGGCCAGTTGAACTTCTCGGCTCAAGCGCTCTATGCGACACTTGCCGAAGAGTGGACGCCCAACGTATCGGGCATGTATTCGTGGAAGAACGACAATAAGGACTTCGGCTTCCTGATCGGCGGCTATTATGAGAAGCGCCAGTTCCGCCGCGACGGCCAGGAAGTTCTGGGCTACGCTTCGGTTGCCAACTTTGCCGGCTCGGGCCAGACCCTGCTGGTGCCGTCGCTGATCGGCTCGGCCTACTTCACGCAGGAGCGCGTCCGCAAGGGCGCCAACTTCATGATGCAGTGGAAGTCGGACAAGCTCGACCTGGCCTTCTCGGGACTCTATACGCACCTCGAAGCCGACAACGAAAACCACAACTTCATGCTGTGGGGCTCCAGGCTGTCAGGCCAGACGCCGAACAGCTACACCGTCAAGGACGGCTTCGTGACGTCGGCGACCTGGGATGCCGCCGATGCCGCTGCCGCCGGCGGTGCCATCGTCCAGGACGATATCTTCCGCAAGGCGCACTCCAGCACCTACGTGATGAACCTCGACATCGGCTACGACTTCACCGACAGCTTCTCGATGGACGCGCAACTGGGCTTCACCTCGGGCGAAGGCGTCACCGACGACACCGCCGCGTGGGAAACCTACTGGGATAATGTCGGCGCCAGCTATACGCTCGGCAAGGTCACCAATGTGGCGTTTGCCGGCCTGCCGACCGATCCGACCTCCGCTGCCTACCTGAACAACAAGTTCAGCTGGTCATGGGGCGGCACCATCAAGTCGCCGGACAAGGAAGCCTATGCCAAGGTCGATTTCAAATATGACCTCAACAGCGGCATCTTCAAGTCGATTCAATTCGGTGCCCGCTACACCGACCACAGCCGTGTGCTCGACTACCTCGCCTATGCCTGGGGCGGTAACGGCGCCAACAGCGGGGCATCGGTTGCCGACCTCGGTTCGGTCTTCAAGGGCGGTATGACTCCGGACAACTACGCCGACGACATCGGCAGCATCCCCGGCTACTCCTACGCCGATGCCGACGCTGTCTATGACTATCTCGACAGCAACAATGGCGGCCGCACCTTTGCCTTCTATCCGCCACTGAGCTTCAGCGTCGAAGAGAAGACGAGCGCTTACTACGCCATGACCAAGCTGGGTGGTGACAACTGGCGCGGTAATGTTGGCCTGCGCGCCGTCAAGACTGAAACCAGCTCGACCCAATGGTCGGCCAATGCGCCGGTCAAGTCGGTCACGAACGTCTTCGGGTCCTGGGGTTCGGAAACGACGGACAAGGAATACTGGGATTACCTGCCCAGCGCCAACTTCGTCTACAACGCTTCGGATACGCTGCTGATCCGCGCCGGCGCCGCCAAGGTCATGACGCGTCCGGGCTATGCCCAACTGGCCGGTGCCTTCTCGCTGGTCGACTCGAACCTGACAGGCACGGCGGGCGGCAACCCGAACCTGGAACCGTATCGCGCATGGCAGACCAACCTGGGGGCGGAATGGTACTATGCACCGGAATCGCTGGTGTCGTTCGGTGTCTTTAACCTGGATATCGACAACTACATCACGACCGAAACCTTCACGCAGTTCTTCACGACGCAACAGACGCCGCAAGGCGCCCTGTTCACCATGTCCGGCCCCGCCAACGGCGGCAAGGCGACGGCGAAGGGCTTCGAGTTCAGCGTGCAGCAGCCGCTGGCTTACGGCTTCGGCTTCATCTTCAACTACACCTATGTCGATGCCAAGTACGACAACGGTGATCCGCTGGATGGCAACTCGAAGAACACCTTCAACCTCACGGGTTACTTCGAAAACGACGCCGTCTCGGCCCGCCTGGCCTACAATTTCCGCTCCAAGTTCAACTCGGGCAAGGATCGCGGCACGGTCATGTGGCAGGACGACTACGGCACTCTGGACGGTTCGTTCAGCTATAACCTGAACGAAAACGTCGCCCTGACGCTGGATGCCCAGAACCTGCTGGGTGAGAACCTCTACTACTTCGTCGGCACGCCGGACATTCCGCGCGCCATCTACGACAACGGGCAGTCCTTCTACCTCGGCGCCCGCTTCAAGTACTGAGCTAAGTAATGCGTACCCGGGCCGGAGCGTTGCACCTCCGGCCCGGTCCCCTTGTCTTCTTCCCGTTTTTTGCCGCACGGCGTCCCTCTTTCGCCGTGCGGCACATCCGAAGCCCGCGCTGCGCGTATATCGGCTGTGGCAGGTGTCTGACCGTGTGCTGTCTGTGTGTCCATCCTCTGATGGCGAAAGGTCAGACCAAAGCCCGCCACCGCACCGGCCACGTACGGGGCGGTTTTGGATCGACTCGATGAGCAGGTTCCACCCAGTGGACCTGCTCTTTTTTTGAGACGCTTACGATCCCGACGTCTATGCTCACAATCTATAAGGGGAACCGCCGATGACCTCTATCCGCCCGCTGATCGTGTCGCTGGCCGTCCTGGCCTTCGCCGCGCCGGCGCTCGCAACGCCGGCGCCCGCCATTACGCCCGTGCCGGCGAAGATGACCGTCAATGACGGCGCCTTCGTCCTCAGCAACGCCACGCCGATCCATGTCCCCGAAGGCGACGCGGAATTGCTGTCGGTCGCGGAATATCTGCGCGAAACGCTGAAGGCTCAGCGCGGCCTGAAGCTGAAAATCACCACGGCCGCCCCGAAGGAAGGGCAGGGTGCCATCCGCCTGACGCGCATTCAGACCCTGGTCGCCGAAGACAACGAAGCCTATCACCTGACCGTAGCATCCGATGGCGTCACCATAGGCGCCGTCAGCCGCGCCGGGGCTTTTTACGGGGCGGTGTCGCTGTGGCAACTGGCGACCTCCGAAGCCGGCAAGGGCAAGATGGAGCTACCGGAGGTCAATATTTTCGACACGCCGCGCTTCAAGTGGCGCGGCCTGATGATCGATTCCGCGCGCCATTTCCAGACGCCCGCCGACATCAAGACAATCATCGATGCCATGGCGTCTCAAAAGCTTAACATCCTGCAATGGCACCTGACCGACGACCAGGGCTGGCGCCTGCATATCAATGCCTACCCGAAGCTGACCGAGGTCGGCGCCTGGCGTCAGCCGGCGGGTGCCGCCGGCTTCGACGCTATGGGCAAGCCCGTCCGTTATGGCGGCTTCTACACCCAGGAAGAGGCGCGCGAAATCGTGGCCTATGCCGCTGCGCGCAACATCACCGTCGTGCCGGAAATCGACATGCCCGGGCACGCCACCGCCGCCATTACCGCCTATCCGGAACTGGGCAGCGAAGGCGCGCAGCCGAAGCAGGGCATGTCGGACTGGGGCGTTTATCCCAACCTCTATAACGTTAAGGATGAGACCTTCACCTTCCTGACGACGGTGCTGGACGAGGTCATGGCTGTTTTCCCGAGTCCCTACATCCATATTGGCGGCGACGAGGCCATCAAGCCGCAGTGGGAACAGAGCCCGGAAATCCAGGCCAGGATGAAGGAACTGGGCCTGAAGGACGAGATGGAATTGCAAAGCTGGTTCATCACCCGTATCGGCAAGCACATCTCGGACAAGGGGCGGCGCATGATCGGCTGGGACGAGATCCTCGAAGGCGGCATCGCGCCCGACGCCACCATCATGAGCTGGCGCGGACTGGACGGCGCGGTCGCCGCGGCGAAGATGGGCCACGATACCGTCCTCTCGCCGGCGCCCGACCTTTATCTCAATCATCGCCAGAGCCTGTCGGGGGATGAACCGCCTGGCCGTGGCCAGGTCGTGACGCTCAAGGACTATTACGGCTTCAATCCGGAGCCCGCCGCGATCGATCCCGAAGCGCACAAACATATTCTGGGGCTCCAGGCCAATATCTGGACCGAACATGCCCGAACAACCGAACGCGTTGAGCGCCAGGTCTTTCCGCGCCTGACGGCCCTGGCCGAGGTCGGCTGGAGCGCGGCCGACGTTCGCTCATGGGAGGGATTTGCCAAGCGTTTGCCGGCCAATCTCCACCGGCTGGACAGGCTCGGCATCCGCTATAACAGAACGCCGTTCGATCCTGTCCCAGCTTTGGCGGCAAGCGATGGCGCTGTGTCGGTCAGCCTCAGCCGCAGCCTTGAGCTGGGGCAGGTGCACTTCACGACCAACGGCAAGGAGCCCACAGCCGCGTCGCCTATTTACAGCGCGCCGCTGACTCTTCCGGTGGGTACGAAGCTGACTACGCGGACCTTCCTGGACGGCCAGGCGTTGGGAAGCCCCAAGACCTTTATGCTCAGCCAGGAAGCGATTGAGACGCGCACCAGCCAGCAGATGGGCACTTGCGACAACAAGCTGGTGCTCAATCTTGAGGACGATGGTGACGAACGCGCGGTGGTTTTGACCGATATCCTGCATCCGTGCTGGCTATGGCGCGGCGCGGATACGTCGAAGGGGCTGGCGGTGACGGCTGAGGTCGGCAGCATGCCGTTCAACTTCCAGCTCGGTAATCATCCTGAGGCGCCTAAGGTCGACAGGCCTGTTTCAGAGGCAGGCGAGTTGAATGTCCATGTGGGCACTTGTGACGGCGCGGTGGTGGCGTCATTGCCGCTGGGTGATGCCGGCAAGAACCCGGGCATTTCAGTGCTGAAGGGAAAGATTCCCGCGACAGACGGCACCAACGACCTGTGCTTCAGCTTCGGTCAGAAAGCCCCGCCACCGCAGTGGGTGGTCAAGAGCATCCGGTTGACCGTGCCCGGTAAGTAAAACAAGGCCCCGCCGACCAAATGGCTGGCTGGGTCTTTTAGAGTTTACGCTTCATTCGCGTACAAACTATACCCCAGCGCCTCGACAACCGGCGCGATCTGCCCGAACCAGGGCGACAGCTGGCGTTCATAGTGGCGCCACCGGCTGACCGAGCGGTCATTCAACGGCTTCGACACCTGCGCATAGGACGGCGTCGGCGCATGGCGGCGGTTCTCGTGGAAGCGTAGTGTCGCGTCATCGAAGCTCAAGCCACACCAATCCAGCACCCGCCGCGTCACGGCTTCCTGATCGGCAATGAAGGCTTCATAGTGCACGGTCAGTGCCGGGTGATCCAGAACTTCGTCATAGTGAACGGTCAGGTCGTGCATGGTCGCCATGTGACGGATGATGCTGTCGACCGCGTAGCCGCTGTTATGGCCATGCGTCAGGTTATGCGACAGCATCGACACCGCCACATCGAGCGGGTGTCTCACCATGCGGATGATCGGTGCGTGCGGGAAGGCCAGGCGGATCAGTGGCAGGTGCGAATCGTTGAGCGGCATCTTGTCGGTGAACATCGGCCTGGCGTCGCGCGTAATTCCGTAGGTCTCGGCGCGGCCGAGATAATAGTCGCGCATCAGGCCAGGGATGTGATGATAATCGGCCGCCTCGATGTGCGCCAGGCGATGCGGGAAGGCATCCGTGCCGGGCAGCACATTCTCGAGCAGCCCCCGCCATTCATGCACGAACGGCAGCTCGCCGCCGGCCGCCACATCCGGGTGGCTGTTGAGCATCTGCTCGATCATGGTCGTGCCCGACCGCGGGAAGCCCAGGATGAAGATCGGTTGCGGACCGGTGCGAACGGTGGCGCGCGGCAAGCGGGCAATAGTCTCGCGCGTAAAGACCGATTTCAACGCTGCGGCTTCGGCCTCGACCTGGGCGGCGTCATAGTGCGCGCCCATTTCGCGCGCCAGCCGCGCCTTGGCCTGAACAAAGCCCGCCCACGCTTCTTCGTGCCGCTCCAGCCGGTCGAGCAGGCGCGCGCGATCCAGCTGTGCCGCCGCGCTGAGAGGACCGCGCTTGTCGAGCAGGTCGAGCGCGTCCTTCACCTTGTCGCCATTGCTGAGATAGAGGGCTCGCAACAGCGTAAAATCCTCGCCCGTCTTCTTGCCGGCCTGCTCGGCGCGGTCGAGCCACAGCCAGGCATTGACCATGTCGCGCTTGGCTTCATACACGCGCGACAGGTGCGCCATGGTCATGGCCTGCGGTTCCATCCGGCACGACTGGAGCAGCAGTGGCTCGGCCTCATCGAGGCGGCCCTGGTTGTAGAGGCAGAGCGCCAGGTTGATGAGCAGTTGCGGGTGCGGACCGGCCAGTTCCAGCGCGCGACGGTTATGGAACTCGGCCGCCGGCAGGTCGTCTTTTTCGCCGAGGATGACGGCCAGTTGCAGGTGCGCCTGCGGATCATCCGGCCGGGCGATCAGGGCCTGGCGGGCGGCGATCTCGGCGCCCTTGCGGTTGCCTGTGCCGTGCAGCAGTTGCGTCAGGTCGTGCAGCGCCCACGGACAAGCCGGATCGTAACGGATGGCCTGGCGCATAGCCTCTTCGGCGCCTTTGACGTCGCCGCGCGCCTGAAGGATCACGGCCTTCAGTTCCAAAGCGTCGAGATCGTCGGGGTGTTCCTTCAACCGCATGCCGCACAGGCTTAGCGCCGCCGAAAAGTCGCGGGCCTGATAGGCCTGTCGGCCACGAAGCACCAGAGGGTGGGCGACCGGGGTGGGTTGGAGCAGAGACAAGGGACGCGCCTCATTGAACCTGTAAATACCACGGTTACACTAGGCAGATTCCCTGAAATGCTCAAGCATTGCTTGCGGAGCCCGATTTTTCCTTGAAAAGCGGTAGTCCAAACAGGGGCCGCAGCGGTAATATCGCCCTGACGATCAGGTAGCTGAGCCAGCATCCGCCTGCGGTCGCAACGACCAGTATCGCAGCCTCGACGGCGACCGGCAGGTGCAACCGGTTGAGGTTGTACGCGAAAACAACAATCAGGGTCTGGTGGACAATATAGAAGGGGAAGATGGCTTCGGTCAGTGTCCGGCGTATCGGTCCGTCGGCATGGGCGAGATGGCGCCTGGCAAAACCGAGCAGGGCAAACATCATGAAGACGGAGTGGCAGGCTTCGGCAAAGGTGCCGACGATCCAGGCGACGTCGAGCGGCATGGCCAGGGCATTGGCGTAGTAGAGATGACGCAGCCAGCTAACCGCCGCATAGGCGACCAGACCTGTGACGAGGCTCAGCCATCGCGACTTCGCGGCGATGTCGAACAGGCGATCGAAACGTGCGGCCAAGGCGCCCAGCAGGAAGAAGCCAAAGGAGTGGGTATGGACCGTCCAGTCGTTGACGAAGGCGTGCGTGTCTTCGAAGCGCGGTTGTACGACGGCTTGTGCGAACCAGTAGAGCGCGATCGGAATGGCGAAATAGACGGGGGCGGGCAGTTGGCTGGCCCAATTCAGCGGGATGCGTTTCAGCATCGGCCACAGGGCGGCGAAGACCAGGCTGTAGGCGAGCAGGTAAGCGACGTACCATAGGTGGTTCCAGGTCGGCACGGTCAAGCAGCCGTCCTGGTCGCACCAGCCTTTGTAGGCGGTCAGGTACTTGCCGTAGAAGTCGAGATAGCCGGCGGAAAACTGGATGTCGGAGACGATCTCATAATAGCTTTGCGGTGGCACGATTACCAGCATGCCGAACACAAGCGGCCAGAACAGCCGGCTAAAGCGCGAGCCGGCCAGGCGTAAAGTCCCCAGTTTTTGCACCAGGAAGACGGTCGCCACGCCTGAGATAAAGAAAAGAAGATCCAGGCGCCATGGATTGACCAACAGCATCAGCGGCTCGATGGCGGGGCCGGCATGGTCGCTTTTGACGTGCCAGCCCCAGGTCACGTAGAACATGCCGATGTGGTAGAAGATCAAGAGCCCGAAGGCGATGATGCGCAGCCAGTCGAGGTCATAGCGGCGTGTGGACGTAATCATGAAACGCTCCCGTTGATGGCCACCTCCTGACACGCCGTATCTTTTGCGCTAAGCTCGGAGACACGAACGGATTTGAGGCTGGGATGAGCGGGGAGACCTCCGGGACAGGCGGCGGACGGGAAGGGACGAGCGGGGAAGGCTTGCCGTGGCAGCGATTCCCGGCCTTGTGGCTGTTTCTCGCCGCCTTCCTTCTGTTTGCCTGCACCGTCAACGTCACCTCGATCCTGATTGAGGATCCGCCGGGCGAGCGCAACTTCCATGTCTGGGAGCCGGTCCTGTGGGAGGGTTCAAGCGTCGTTGCGATCTTGAGCCTCTTCCCCCTGATCTGGATGGCCTATTGGCGTCTGCACTGGCGCGGCCGGCCGTTATGGCAATCGTTGGGCATCCATGCCGGCATCGCCGTGTTGTTCTCGCTGGGGCATATCGGGATCATGGTGGCGATCCGCATCGTGGGCTATGCGCTGGATGCTGCGCGCTATGACTTTGCGCAAGGCGACCTTGGGCTGCAACTGATTTACGAAATGCGGAAGGATGCGATCAGTTATCTCGTCCTGTTTGCCGCCTGCTGGGTTCAGGACCGGCTGATGACACGTCAGCCGCCGCCGCCTGCGCCAGGGCGGCTGGAAGTGAAGGCCGACGGCCGCACCCTCTATCTCGATCCGGTCGACGTGCTGGTGGTAGAAGCCGCGGGCAACTATGTCGAATTCCATCGCGCCGGAACGGACAAGGCTTTGCTGGTGCGCGGGACGCTCAATCAGTTCGAGGCGCAGCTGAAATCGCACGGCTTTGTCCGCGTTCATCGCTCAAAGCTGCTCAATCGCGGCCGGATCGTGGGCTTTGAAGGCACGCCGTCAGGTGACGTGCGTATCCGCATGACCGACGGCCGGGAAATCTTCGGTAGCCGCCGGTATCGCGAGAACCTGGAGACGGGAAAGGCGTAGAATTGTTGGAGCCTTCACCTCTCCCACCTTGGGGGAGGAGAGGACGAGAGCCGAGTGTAACGAAGGCGATCGGGTGAGGGGCAGTATCCGTGTATGCTCCAGGCACATCACTGTGGCGACATCTCATCTGCGAAATCTGTGTAATCTGTGGACTTCGTTTCTACGGTAGAAAGCCCCTCACCCGATCGCATCGCTTTGGCTCCGCTCTCGTCCATGGCTGGCGAAGGCTATACTTTCGCTGGCGCCAAGCCCGTAAACGGGGAGAGGTGAAGAAAAAAAGCGGGTTCCGAAGAGCCCGCCGTTATTTGATCCCTACTTCCTGGTGATGCGGTCGAAGACGCCACCGTAGTCGAACTGTTCCTTCTGAACCTTGGCCCAGCCGCCGAAGTCCTGGATCGTCGTCAGTTTGGTTTGCGGGAAGCGGTCGGCATACTTGGCGGCAATGGCCGGATCTGTGGGGCGGTAGTAGTTCTGAGCCACGATCTCCTGGCCTTCGGGGCTGTAGAGATAGTTCAGATATTCCCTGGCGACTTCGCTCGAGCCCTTCTTGGCGGCGATTTTGTCGACGACCGCGACCGGCGGCTCGGCCAGGACGGAAACCGAAGGCACGACGATCTCGAACTTGCCCTTGCCGAGCTTGTTAACTGACAGGTGCGCCTCGTTTTCCCAAGCGATCAGCACGTCGCCGACGCCGCGTTCGACGAAGGTTACGGTCGAGCCGCGCGCACCGGCATCCAGCACTGGCACGTGCTGGAACAGGGTCCTGAGATATTCCTCCGCCTTGACGTCGCTGCCGTAGGTCTGCCTGGCCCAGGCATAGGCGGCCAGGTAGTTCCAGCGCGCGCCCCCGGAAGTTTTGGGATTCGGTGTGATGACTTCGACGCCGGGCTTGACCAGGTCGCCCCAGTCCTTGATGCCCTTGGGGTTGCCGGCCTTGACCAGGAAGACAATGGTCGAGGTGTAGGGCGACGAATTGTGCGGGAACTTCGTCTGCCAGTCGGCAGGCAGCAGGCCCGACTTTTGCGAGATGGTGTCGATGTCGCCGGCGAGCGCCAGGCTGACCACGTCGGCGTCGACGCCATCGATGACCGCCCGCGCCTGGGCGCCGGAACCACCATGGCTTTGGCGCACAGAGACAGTCTGGCCGGTCTTGGCCCGCCAGTGCTTGATGAAGGCGGCGTTATACTGCTCATACAGTTCGCGCGTCGGATCATAAGAGACGTTCAGCAACTCGACGGCTCCGCCCTTTGCGGCGGGCTTCTGGCCGCAGCCGGCGGCGGTAAGCGAGGTGGCGGCGAAAGCCAGGAGAAGATGTCTGCGGTGCATGAGTTTGTCCTCTTTGCGAGCGCCCTGTTTTTTGATCGGGCCGGAGACTAGGGCAAAATCTCCGGCCGCACTATGTAATTATTGGGTTAGAAGCTCTTCCGGACTGTGACGCCGAAGGTGCGGGGATCACCCGGCTGGCCGAAGATGGCGCCGGAATTGCCCTGCTGGATGGTGAGAATCGTCAGATACTCTTCATCAAAGGCGTTCTTGATCCAGAAGTAGGTATCAAGACCGCTCGGCGTGCGGTAACCCAGGCGGAAGTTGGCGACCGTCGAGGCTTCGATGACGGCGTATTTCGATGCCGAAGCGTCCGAGTTCCAGTCCGATCGGTAGTTGGCGTCCCCGCTCAGGTAGGCCTGGCCGTCGATGCCGTTGAACGGTGCATCGATCGTGTAGTCGAAGCCCAAGGCGCCGGCCCACTTGGACACGCCCGGCAACTGCGTACCCGACAGGTCGGCGACCGAGTTGCCGGAAGCCTGCAGTTCCAGCGGCGCCGGTGCGTTCTTGAACGAGGCGTACTTGCCGTCGGTATAGGCCAGGGCGCCGTAGAAGCTCAAATTGTCCGAAACGCGGAAGCGGGTGTCGAGTTCGACGCCGCTGACCTCGACCTTCTCAACGTTGGCGAGGTAGCCACGCAAGCTTCCTAAGCCGGAGTCGACGACATTGGCCTGGTAGTCCTTGATCGAGGTCGTGAAGGCCGCGATATTGACGGTCGCCCGGCGATCGAAGAACTGCGATTTCAGACCGACTTCGAAGGCGTCAACCTCTTCCGGGCGCAGCACGGCGCTGGCCAGGATGGGATTGCCGGCGGAGTTGGTAGGGATACCCGCGGCGTTGATGCCGCCCGACTTGAAGCCTTTGGAGTAGCTGGCATAGGTCAGCACGTTCGGTGTGACGTTATAGGACGCGCTCAGCAGTCCCGATGGCTTGGAGTCTTCCAGGTCGGCCGTATAGGAATAGGTGCGCGAAACGCCGTTCTTGGCGGCGATAAGCGCCGGATCGGTCGTGGCGAGACCACCTGTTGCGACCTGTTCGTAGACCTGGCTCTTCTTCTCTGTGGTGTAGCGCAAGCCGGCGGTAACGCTGAGCTTTTCAGTAGCCTTCCAGGTCAGCTGACCGAAGGCAGCCAACGAGTCCGTATTCGACACGGCGTGAATGTTCTGCGTGTAGCCATCGAGCAGGTTGGTCGGTACTGCGACAGCCGGCGTGCCGGTCGTGTTGCCGATCAGCCAGCGCGCGGCGTCCGCACCCCAGGCTTCGGTGCCGTTGGTTTCAACGCGTTGGGTGAAGGCGTAAAGGCCAATGACCCAGTTGAGACGCTGGTCACCGTCCGAGGCCAGGCGGAATTCCTGGCTGAGCTGGCGTTGTTCCGACGGATTGGAGGACCGGGTGCGGATTTTCAGCGAGGTATAGTCGCGGTCATTCTGCGGCCACCATTGCCAGGCGCGGTGCGCGGTGATCGAGGTAAAGGTGACGTCGCCCAGGTCCCAGTTGACGGTCGCCGAATACCCCTTCACGCGCTGCTTTGCCTGGATCTCGCCGTCGACATCGACCAGGCGGTCATAGACGTTTTGCGAAGCAGGGGTATAGCCGGCCTGGGCTGACAGGTACGGAAACTGGCGGTTGGCGTTGCGGAGCGTTGCGCCGTAACGCACGAAGCCCTGCGTATTGGCTTCCGGGTCCGACAGCGAATAGTCGCTCGACAGCTTGATGCTCAGTGTATCGGAGGGCGTGAACAGCAGGTGGCCGCGCAGGATATGGCTATTCAGGTCGTTCTGCTTGGTTTTGGTCGTTACGTTGTAGAGGAGGCCGTCGCGGCGAGTCGAGCCGAAGACGATGCGGCCGGCCAGCTTGCCGTCGATCAAAGGTCCGTTGAGCATCGCCTTGGTTTGAACGAAGTTCTCGCTGCCCAGCGAGACCTCAAGATTGGCTTCAGGCGTAAAGGTTGGAGCGCGGGTGACGATGTGGATGGCGCCGGCGGTGGTGTTCTTGCCGAACAGCGTGCCTTGCGGACCGCGCAGGACCTCGATGCGCTCGATATCGACCAGGTCAATCAGGGCCGAGCCCGGACGGGCATAAAAGACTTCGTCGACATAGATGCCGACGCCCTGTTCCAGGCCGTCATTGGTCAAGCCGATGGTCGAACCCAGGCCGCGGATGGTGGTGGCCGTGTTGCGCGGGTTGGAGGTGATCAGTTGGATGGTCGGCTGGTAGCGCTGAAGCTGGTCGATATTGTTGACGCCGGTCTTGTCGAGCTGTTCGCCGCCGACCACCGAGATGGCGACGGGGACGGTCTGGACGCTTTCCGAACGGCGGCGGGCGGTGACAAGGACTTCGCCGTTGGTTTCGTCGGGCAGGATGGCGTCGCCGGCTTCGGCGGCGCAGGTGGGCGCGCCAGTCAGGAACAGGCCCAAGACGACGCTTAGCGCGGTGCTGGCCAGGATGTACTTTTTCATGGAGGATATTCCTATGGTCATGTGCACATCACCTCCGTGGTCCGGTCAGCGATTTGTTTGTTTTGTTTATTTTTGCTTGTCCTGATGTTCAGGACAGACTTTCTGAGAGGGGCTTGCCCTTGACGTCGAAGCGCACCTTTTCGCTGCGTTCGATCTGGACGACGCGGGAATCGTGGATGACGATCTCCAACGTGCCGAAGCGGATTTGCTGCAGGCTTTGCAGGATGTGACGTTCGATGTCGCTCAGTTCGGCGACGTCTGGGCGCGCGGAGGCGATGGACGATACACTCATGTGATCCTCGTCTTGAAGAGCAGTGAAACTATGAAATCAGGCGGTGTTAGGCGACCTTGACGCCGATAAGATCGGCCAGACATCGGCCATCGAGAATGCCCGACATGGCGTTGCGCACATCCAGCATGACGTGGCGCAGACGGCATGCCGCTTCATCCCGGCAGTCTTCGCACTTCTGGTAGGCGGTTAAAGATGCACAACGAATGGGGGCCAGCGGGCCGTCGATGATGCGTATAATGTCACCCAGAAAAATGTCCTTTGGGGACTTCGCCAGGAAGTAGCCGCCGAAGATCCCGCGCTTGGAATCGACGATGCCGTTCTGGCGCAGTTCCTGGAGGATATTGTCCAGGAACTTCTGGGGTATATTTTCCGCTTCCGCGATCTGCTTGCTGGGCAGTTGGGGAGCGTCACTCTGAGCCATGTAAATAAGCGCCTTCAACGCGTATTTGGCTTTCATGGATAGCATGTGTTGCCTCTCCTGCTGCCGTATTTAATCTACACTGATTTAATATGATTTAGTCCAAACTGTGTCAATGAAGTTTAATCTCTACTAGATTGGTTTATATTAAGGATCGGGTTTAGATTGGCTAATCGAAGCCACACATTCGCGGACCATAAACAGGCCGGTGGTTTACGATCATATGAGATACAAACTTTTATAAATGAAAGGTAGCGCTATCAATTTCGTTGACAACGTTGTTCTTTCATGTGAATTTGAACTGGGGATTTCCAGTATTGTGTCGTTACCCATGAGCTACCGCGTGTGCGGCAGCGACGGCGCATATGCTCATCCCAGCAAATTAAGACCTGGCCGGAGAATGTATCGCCAAGACCACGAAATTTGATGTGTATGATCAAGTTACTTGAGACCGGACGCCGTTCCCTACGGCGGAGTTAGCCAACAGAACATTCGTAAGGCCGAGCCTTCAAGTCCATGACTTGAAGGCTTTTTTTCGGTCTATGACGACTTAAGCGAAGGCGTAGACCTTAGTGGGACGCACAAAGACAGCGTCGCCGGCGTGCAGGGTCGAGGCGTCGGAGTTGTGGGCGTGCTGGGTCTCGTAAACCGTGCCGTCGCCAAGGCGGATTTCCAGGCGCAGGTTGGCGCCGGCCGGAAGGACTGACAGGACCTTGCCGGCAAAGCCCGGGCCCGTGCGCGAGACCTCACTGTCGAACGGGCGAAAACGCACCGTCACCTGGCCATTGGCGGCCGACGACACCGCCGGCACAGAGAAGCCGTCAAACGTCACCTTGCCGCCGGACAAGGCGCCTTGCGCTATGTTGGCGTGGCCCAGGAAGTCAAAGACGAAGGCGGTCTTGGGCTGACGATAAAGTTCCAGCGGCTCGCCGATTTGCTCGATCTCGCCGCCCTTCAGCACGACGACGCGGTCGGCGAGGTCCAGCGCCTCCTCCTGGTCGTGGGTAACGAAGACGGTCGTGACGCCGGTTTCATCGTGGATCTTGCGCAGCCAGCGACGCAGGTCCTTGCGCACCAGGGCGTCGAGCGCGCCGAAGGGTTCATCGAGCAGCAGCAGGCGCGGCGAGATGGCCAATGCGCGCGCCAGGGCAACACGCTGACGCTGGCCGCCAGACAGTTGGGTCGGGTAGCGCTTGCCGAAGTCTTCCATCTGGATCAGGCTTAGCAGACTTTCGACCTTGGCCTTGATGTCGGCTTTGGAGGGACGCTCCTTGCCGGGGCGGACGTCGAGGCCGAAGGCAATGTTCTGGGCGACCGTCATGTGACGGAAGAGGGCGTAGGACTGGAACACCATGCCGACGCGGCGGTCGCGAGCATTGAGCTGGAGGAAGTCCTCACCCTCGAAGGTGATGGCGCCCGAATTCGGCTGGTCGAGGCCGGCGAGAAGGCGCAGGAGCGTCGTCTTCCCCGAACCCGACGGCCCCAGCAGCGCCAGGAACTCGCGCGGGCGCGCTTCGAACGACACTTCGTGCAGGGCGGCGAAGTTGGTGAAGCTTTTGGAAACGTTTTGGACGATCAAAGACATAAACTTCAGTGTCTCCGGTGGGCGGCCAGTTCGCCGGCAAAACGCCACTCAAGCAGGGTCTTCAGGACCAGGGTGATGAGGGCCAGGCCCGTCAGGATGGAGGCGCAGGCAAAGGCCGCAACCGATTCATATTGATAGTGCAGGATCTCGATCTGCAAGGGCAGGGTATTGGTCAGGCCGCGGATATGGCCGGACACGACGCTGACCGCGCCGAATTCTCCCATGGCGCGGGCGGTGCACAGCAGCACGCCGTACAGCAGCGCCCATTTGATGTTGGGCAAGGTAATCCGGAAGAAGACGTCCCAGCCGCGCGCGCCCAGCGTCACGGCGGCAACCTCTTCGTCCGTGCCCTGGTCGATCATCAGGGGGATCAGTTCGCGCGCCACGAAAGGCAGGGTAACGAGGACTGTCGCCAGCACCAGCCCCGGCAGGGCGAAGACGATCTTGATGTCATTCTCGCGCAACCAGCCGCCGAACCAGCCGTTGGCACCGAACAGAAGGATCCACACCAGGCCCGAGATGACCGGCGAGATGGTAAAGGGGAGGTCGAGAATGGTCAGCAGGATGCCCTTGCCCTTGAACTCGAAGCGCGTGATGCACCAAGCGGCAGCCAGCCCGAATACGGCGTTGAGCGGCACAGCGATAGCCGCGACCAGAAGGGTAAGCTTGACGGCCGCGACGGTGTCGGGCTGGGTCAGCGCCGCGAGATAGGGCGACGGGCCGTCCTTCAGGGCTTCGACCACGACGACGACCAGAGGCAGGATGATGATCAGGCCAAGCCAAAGGATGGCCGTGGCCGTCAGGCCGATGGCGCCGGCGGTCTTGGGCAGGGTAGGGGCGCGGGCGGTCATTTCGCAGCTCCCTGGCCACGGCTGGAAATCCACAGCTGGACCATGTTGAGCACGATAAGCACGCCGAACGACATCATCAGCATGATCAGAGCGACGCTGGCGGCGCCGGCATAATCGAACTCCTGCAGCTTGATGATGATCAGCAGCGGCGCGATCTCGGTGACGTTCTGCTTGTTGCCGGCGATGAAGATCACTGAGCCATACTCACCAACGGCGCGCGCCAGCGACAGCGAAAAGCCCGAGATCAGCGCGGGCGTCAGGCCCGGCAGGATGACGCGGATGGCGGTCTGGATGGGTGTGGCGCCGAGTGTACGCGCGGCCTCTTCGACCTCCGCGTCGAACTCGGCCAGGACCGGCTGGACACTGCGGACGATGAAGGGCAGGCCCACAAAGACGAGGGCGATGAAGATACCGAGCGGCGTATAGGCGACCTTGATGCCGAGAGGGGTCAGAAGGGAGCCGATCCAGCCATTGGGGGCATAGAGCGCAGTCAGGGCGATGCCGGCGACCGCGGTCGGCAGGGCGAAGGGCAGGTCGACCAGTGCATCCATCAGGCGCTTGCCCGGGAACTCATAGCGCGTCAGCACCCAGGCGATGGCCAGGCCGACGAACAGGTTGAGAAAAGCGGCGGCCGCCGCGACACTGAAGCTCAGGCGCAGGGCCGACAGGACGCGACCGTCGGTCAGGTTGAACAGGAAGCCTTGAAGTCCGTGCTCCCACGGTCGCGCCGCCAGCGCCGCCAACGGAATTAGGACGATCAGGGACAGATAGGTCAGGGTGACGCCCAGCGACGACTTGAAGCCCGGAAGGACGCGGGTATGCAGGCTGGCCTTGGGGGGCTTGAAGCCTTCGGGCACAGGCGCGCGCGCGGGCGTTGCGGATGACGTCATGCGTGACCTG
>CBFGPQ010000074.1:0-16519 GCA_965650705.1 uncultured Asticcacaulis sp.
TACCTGATGCTGTTCGGCTCGCTGATCGCGTTCGCGCTCTACATGCAGTTGCTGCGCGACCTTGGCGCGTCGAAGTCCGGCAATTTCGCCTTCGTCTCGCCGGCCATCGCCGTCATTGCCGGGGCGGTGGTCCTGGGCGAGCGCATCGCGTGGCTGAGCTGGATCGGCATGGCGGTCATGCTGACGGCGGCCTTCATCTCGCTGCACGGCGCAGAGAAGCCGCGTTAACCCTCTCTTGCGCACAGGGCGGATCGGGCTTACCCTCCAGGAAACGAGGGGAGGGGTAAGATGAGCCGCATCAACAGACTGCCAGCATCGCCCCTGGTCGCCGTCGTGCAGGTCCTCCTGTCGGTGGCTCTCATTGCCTACGTCTTTGCCCACGAAGACGTGTCCGCGTGGCTGCCCTCGCTGTTCGAAGCCGGGCTCAGCGACAAGTCCTATACATACTGGCATCGCTGGGTGCACCTCAACGCGTCCGAAACCGCCGCTTTGGCCGCCCTGGTCATGTTTGTCTGGGTTATCGTCTCCCAGACCTCCGATACGATCTATAAATTCGTCCGGCGGCATCCGCTCGTGCCGCTGATCGTGCCCGCCGCCTTTCTGGTGTTTCTGGTCGGGCGCGATCTCTATGCCGGCTACGCGATCTATGACGACCGGATCGTGGTGCGGTCCCTGATGACTGGCGTCGAGGCCCGGACCTATCGCGCAGCCGACGTCGTCGAAGTCGAAGTCGGCTGTCATCGGCGGGCGTTGTGGAGGTGGTTCGGACCGGATTGGCAGGTTCCGACGTACAAGATCACCTTCCGTGACGGCGCGGTCCTGTCGCCCTTCGACCTTGCTGACAGCGGTTTCCAGAACCCGAACCTGATGGCTGCCGTGTTGCGGTTTGACAGCCATGTTCAGACGGCGGGTGCACCACGCTATTACCTGCTGGACTTTCTCAAGGGGCGGAATGCCTGTCTGGCGCGGATGGAGGGCTATTATCCCGACTCTGTCCGCGCCCAGATGCGCCAGGCGTTTATGGCGAGGTAGTCGCTGTGCCCCCAAGAAATGGGGAGGGCAGACGACTTGGGGAACAAATGATGGGGTAGTCTTCGATCGTCTCAGGGCATCGGAAACGGCTGGGACATGCCGCTGCCGATCGCCAGCATGACCGCGTTTTGGTTCGATCGGTAGACCGCGCGTTCGTGTTTCTCGCGGGCGACGTGTACGGTAACGGTCGCGGCCAGGACGAAGGTCAGTGCGGCGCCCGCCGTCCAAGCCAGGTAACGTTGGCCGCGCGCGATGGCTTCAGGGCTGTCGGCGAAGTCATCAGTAAATTCGATGACAGGCATCGCCTCAGGCGCATCCATCTGCCCGTATGCAGTCCCAACCCCTGCGCGCACGGACTACTCTTTCGGTTCGGTAAAGCGGCTGGCCGTGGCCAGCATGGCGGCGCCGATAAGCCAGGCGCAGTCGATCCATGCGGTCAGGTCGGGTGTCAGGGCGTCGGCCACGTCGTGTTCCTCGCTCAAGCTTTAAGCATCTCAGCTGGCGGCCCGGATGCTGAGGGGGGCAATGGACCCGGGCCGCCAGTGAGGACGCGTCACTCGAATCCTATTCGGGGACGCATGCGTATCATCGGACGGACGGCGTAAAGGCGCGATGTGGCGATGATGGTGCGGGCATAAGCTTTTGCTCGCGTCCCTCAAACCTTTGGCAGGGCGATAAAATATTCCCGTTATCCGGAAATAAAGCCGCCGGGATGTTTCATAAAATGCCCAAATATTCGGCGCTTAGGGCCTGGCTATAAAGTGGCGGACGCGCGGCGCTGCAAACTTACGGACGCCCGGATACCTTATAGGGAATCGCCACCGAGGGGACCTTGCACATGCGCGTACTGATTGTTGAAGACGACCAGATGCTGGCCCAGACCCTGATGTGGGTCGCTGAAGAGCAGGGCGACGAGGCCTGCGTCTGTCATAATGGCCGCGACGCGATCGCCACGGCGCGCGCCATCCATCCCGATCTCGTGGTCGTGGACATGGAGCTGCCCGACATGGACGGCACCGAGGTCTGCCGCACGGTGCGCGCCGACGCCGAGACGGCCCAGGCGACCGTCGTCGCCCATACCGCCTTTTCCGACACCGCCCTGCGCCAGAAAGCGACGGCGGCCGGCTGCCACGCCTTCTTCGTCAAGGGTGTCGATTTCCGCAGTTTGATGGCGCTGTTCACGACGATGCATGCCCGCCTGGCCACTCCGTAACGGTAGCTTGCTACTTCGACAGCGTCGCGTTGTTGCGTTTCGGGCCGACGCCATCCGGGACCGGCACGCCAGAGCCGCCATAGCCGCTGTTGATCACTAGGGTCGGGTTCTTTTCGACAGTGATCGTGTCGGCGACGACGATGCTCCACGCCGAATCCTGGGCGACATTGCCGGCGGTCGAGACCTTCAGTTCGGCGCCGGGGATGTAGATCGTGCCCAGCAGTTTCGAGACGCGGTCCGAGGCGATGCTGAACGACTGGGTATTGTCGCGCGTGGTTACCAGCAGGAAGCCTGCGAACGGGCCGGATTTGCGCGCGGCCAGTTGCACGGCGGCCCGGTCGGCGAAGTTGATCTTCTTGGTCGAGCCGAAGATCAGCGTCACGTCGTCGCCGCGAATGATGGCGTTCTTCTTGGCTTCGAGATCGTCCATGAACCAGTGCTCGCCCGGCTGCAGCACCAGGGTGGCGTTCTGTTCGATGATAAAGTGTTCGCAGTGGACGCCCGGAGCTAGGAAGGTCGTCGTACCCTTTTCTTCCTTGATCTTTTCAGGCTTGCCTTCGCATTCCGTCGATGGGTTCAGGTTCATTGACGCGAACGGGTCGGGGATGGCCATGGCGCCGGAATTGCCCTGCGGCGATACCGGCCCGGTGACCTGGCCTGCCGCCTGGGTCTTGGTCGCCTGGATCATGGCGCCCGATTTCACGGTCACGTTCGAATTGGCGTGGATGGCGCAGCCCGTGGCGCGGACGCGCGCCTGGTCGCGGATGTCGATCCCGCCCTTGCCCTTGCTGGCGGTCTGAAGCACGCACAGGGGGATCGAGCCCAGGTTCTCGGCGGTGGCTGTGACCTTGATTTCAGCATCGCCGAAGTCCAGGAAGCCGGCGATCGCCTTATGGTCGGCCGTGGCATCGACCGTGATCGACTGGCGGTCGGCGGCGACGGTGGCGACCAGTTGAACCTCTGACTTTATGCCGGCGTCTTTGATGGCGCGCTGCGCGGTGCCGACGGCGGTGCCGACGGGGCCCTGGTCGGTGGTCGAAGCTACCGACAGCCGTCCGGCGCCGGCCAGTGCCCCGGCATCGACCGCGTCCTGGAGGCGGGCGCGTTCCGAGTGGGTGTTGACCATTTCAAGCGCACCAAAGGCCGCGAACAGGACCGGCACGGCACACAGCGCCATGACCGTGGCGGCATTGCCTCTCCTGTCTTTTCCAAAGCCTGTGGGCGTACGCATCTGAACTCTTTTGTCGTTTATGACAGAAAAGCAGCAAAAGCGTGAAGATTTGGGAAACGGCGCCGGAGGGCGCAGGCGGGTCAGGACAACATCGCCTTCAGGCGGATAAGGCCCTTGGTCACTGGCGGCGGTGTGCGGCCGAAGAACCACACGGATGGATCATTGTGCCCCTTGATGCGGTCGAGATGCCTGACGGCCCGCTTGTGCTGGCCGGCTTCCGACAGAACAAAGGCAAGCCAGCCGTGCGCCAGGCGCAGTTCGGCGGGGTCCGACCGGGCGTCAAGTACCGCTTCGGAAGCGGCCCTTAGATCGTCCAGCACCTCGCCCGTGAAGTAGGCCGCCGCCATTTCCGCAGCCTGGTCGCTCTCGTCGAAGGCTGCATAATAAAGCCAGCGTTCCCAATGCGCGCGGGCGATCAGCATGTTCTGCGCCGGCGCGTCGCTCAGCATCCGTGACCTGGCGATGCGGAACATGACGGCGTGCGAACCACCCCATTTTTCCAGCCGCGCCTGCAGGAGGTTCCCGTAGCCCGACAACGGGACATCGCGGGCGTCGAGCAGGATGGCTTCGGCCTGGTCCTTCTGGCCCTCCTCCCATTCGTCCATGGCCACGGCCATGTTGAAAGCGGCAGCAAGACCGAACCGGCGGTCGATGGCCAGGGCCGCATCGAGCGCTTCCTTGGCTTCAAACAGGTGCTGCATGTAGAGCATCGCCTGTTTTTCCTTGACGGCAGCGGCCACGTTCATGCCGCGGTGGCGTTTGCCAATGCCCATAAGAAAAGCGCCCAGGATCGTCAGGCCGATCAGGTCGTCGGGACCCGCGACCACGCCGCTGAGGTCCAAATCCATCGGACACGCATCGAAGGCCATCTTGATGCGCTCGTAGGATGCCTCGGGCGACGCCTGGGCCACAAAGGCCTTCAGTGGCTGCCATTGCCCCTTGGAAATCGCCGCGACCGTCTGTCCGTGAGTCATCATGCCCCCCTTGCATCAGGTGCGTACCTTCCAGAATCGCTGAACGAAGACAAGCGTTTTCGCGTGCGCCGGCGGAACCGGCCTTACTCGCTACCTGTGTACGGCGTGACCGAACTATCGAGGAAGGCGTTGTTGGCTTCGCGCAGCCTGGCCGCCGCGTCGTCGTACAGGAACGGCAGAAAGGCGTAGCGCTGTCCCCGCGTGACCTTGGATACCGTATGCAGCAGCGAGCATGAGAAGACGACCGCGCCCCCCACCGGCGGCCGGAAGCTGCGCGGGCCGTATTCCGGAAAGGTCAGGTCTCCGCCGTCGAAATCATCGTTGAGGTTGATCGACACGGCGAACTTGCGGTGGGCCGTGCCCTTGGTGGTGTTGTCGCGATGCGGGCGGAAATGGCCGCCGTCCTCGGCGGTGTAGCAGGCGACAATGTAACGTTCCATGCGCGTCACGTCGAACTGGAAGGCCTTGAGGATCTCTGGCCTCAGCCGTCTGTGCACGCACATCCGCAGGGTCTGCATGGTCGTTTCGTCTTCGATGGTGAAGTCGCGGCGGCGTTTGAAACCGTGGTCCTGCACAACCTTGGTCAGGCCGTTTTCCTCGCGCATGAAGCCGCTTTCCTGTGGCTCTCCGTCTTCATAGGCTTTGATAAGCTGCTGGCACAGGTCCAGCGGGACGACGTTCGGCATATAGAGGACAGGCGCCATGATCTCAGGGCCAGCGAAGCGGCTGGGCGGGGGCAGGGCGGCGATCATGTCGAGTATGGCGGCCAGATTCGCGGCGTCCGGCACCATGGGCCAGGTCTTCATGACGCGCAGGGTCGGATCGATGAGCACCCAGAAGCGGCGATAGGCATTGTCCTGACCGCTGACAGCGGCCGCGCCGTAGAGCTTGGAAATCGTCCGGTCGAAGTCCCAGAAATGCCTTTGCCCGGGGACGACCTCCGTAAGGCGGTTCTCGCTCTGGTCCGTGGTGTCGGCAGACACGCCGAAGAAGCAGACATTGGCGTCGTCGAAGAGGTGAGCGCGATCCTCGATCAGTTTCAACTGGGCGCGTGCGGCGTCATCGCCGGCGCTGCCGAAGAAACCGAGCAGGATGTAGCGGCCGCCCAGCGACGAAAAGTCGAACTGCGGATGGCAGGTCGCCGCCTGACGGAACCACGGCGCGGGATCACCGGCTTCGAGCTTGCGGTAACGCGGCAGCAGGGCCGATGACAAGACGTGATCCATGACGTGACTTTTCGGAAATCCCCACTCAGTCACACAAGATAGCAGGGCAATGTTTCCACATGCTTACCGGATAGGTTGAGGTATTATTTTAGTGCCGTCCGCATAGGCTTTGTGTTTGCGGACGCAGCAGGTTTAGCCCTGGGGCTTTCTTCGTGAAAATACCCGGAACCTGTCATTACGAAAGCCAGCGACATGGGAGTGATCCTCAGGCCGTGACTATTAGGCGGAGCACAGAACAGCGATTTCTCTTTAAGGCTTTGAAATTACATTATGTTGCTACGTAGTAACTACTTTCTTGATGCTTCTGTTTCCTAAGCTCATGATAATTAAGCTTTATTTTTGCAAATAAACCGCTAGCCTGCCGAAAAATCAAAATGGGCTGGGAGCTTATGGACGCAAAAGTGTTTATGGACCGCAGGGGCGTATGGGCCTTTGCGTTGGGGTGCGTATTCGTCACCATCGGTGTGCTGATGCACATTCCCATGTTCTGGATGGGCAAGGACATGGGCTTCCACCTGGCCGGCATGGCCATGGGCTGGGACATGATCCTCGGCATGTTCCTGATTGTCGCAGGCATCGGCGTCGCCGCCTACGGCCTGTTGCCGAAAGCCGTCGGCAACCAGATGGAAGCCGCGTCGCGCATTTCGGTCCACGCGCCCGAAGACGCACCGCTCAGCCCCGCCCACTGGGGCCTGATGGCGGTGCTGACCGTGGCGCTGGTCATCGACGTCATGAAGCCCGCCAGTCTCGGCTTCGTCATGCCCGGCATGACGCACGAATACGGCGTGCCGAAATCGCAGGCGGCGCTTGTGCCGTTCTTCGCCCTGGTCGGTACGGTGACGGGCTCGATCCTGTGGGGGATCATCGCCGACATCTATGGCCGCAAGGCGTCGATCCTTTTGTCGGCCGTGGTCTTTGTCGGTACCTCGATCTGTGGCGCCATGCCGTCGCTTGGCTGGAACATCGGCATGTGTTTCCTGATGGGGGCGGGGGCGGGCGGCATGCTGCCGGTCACCTATGCGCTTCTGGCCGAAACCATGCCGTCCAAGCATCGCGGCTGGGCGCTGGTCCTGGTCGGCGGGTTGGGCGGCGTCGGTGGCTATTTCGCGGCATCGGGCTTTTCGGCCCTGCTGGTGCCCGACTGGAGCTGGCGCATCCTGTGGCTTTTGAACCTGCCGACGGGCCTGGTTCTGGTGCTCATGGGCGGGCTGATCCCGGAATCGGCCAAGTTCCTGCTGTCGCGCGGCCGCCGAGAGGAAGCCTTCAGGGTCATGGCGCGCTTCGGCACCAAGAGCCACACCCTGGCCGCGGGCGAGGAAGACGAAGCCGACACCTTCGCCCACGCCCATCACGACGGCCCGCAACCCAAACTATGGACGCCGGGCCTGATCGGCGAGACGGCGGCGCTGTCCATCGCGGCCATCGCCTGGGGACTGATCAATTTCGGGCTTCTGCTGTGGCTGCCGGCCGACCTGGTCGAACGCGGCTACGACATGGGCACCTCGTCGAAACTGCTGGCCTCATCGGCGCTGATCGCCTTTCCGACCGTGTTTCTCTGCGCGTTTCTCTACAGCCGCTGGAGCACGAAATGGGCGCTGACCGCCGCCATCGCCGTGACACTGGCGGGCCTGGCCTGGGTGCTGGGCCTTGAGTTGTTCGGCGGCAGCCCGGTCTTTCCGGTGGCGCTCCTGATCGTGGGTTCGAACGGGCTTTTGGCGATCCTGTTGCCCTATACGTCCGAATGCTATCCGCTCAAGGTGCGCGGGCGGGCGACGGGCTGGGTGGCGGCCTGCACCAAAGGCGGCGGCGTGCTGGCGCAGTCCTTGAGCATCACCGCGCTGGTGCCGGCGCTCGGCATGGCGGCGCTGATGATCATGGCGCCTATCGCGCTCGCATTGGGCCTGATCATCCGTTACGGCAAGGAGACGCGCGGGCTAGACCTGCGCGACCTCGAAAAGCCGCGCGATGAGTAAAGGGGCATTTGGATGAAAAATCACTTTGCACTGGCCATCCTGGCCGTGGCCCTTGCGGCTTGCAATCCAGCACCTGGCACGAAGGACGGACATGACGGCATGGCCATGTCCGAAGCCGTTCCCGTCGTCGAGGTGAAGAGCGGAACGGGCTCAGGCGTCGTGAAGTCGGTCGATGCAAAAGGGGGCAAGATCACGCTGGAGCACCAGCCGATGCCGGAGCTTGGGTGGCCGGCCATGACGATGACCTTTCCGGTCAATGATCCGGCGCTGCTCAATGGCATAGAAGCAGGACAGACAGTCAGTTTTGACGTCACCCTGAGCGACAACCGGCCGATGATCACGGGGATACGCAAGTAGGCTTGGGGCGTTATCTGTCCGATGCTTTGATCTCCGTCAATCGCTTTGAAATTCCTCCATGGCCTGTTACGGTTAGCGGCAAGCAGGGGGGATAGATGACACGCAACCGCTTCTCGATTTTTGCTTATTGTGCTGCCGTCGGCGCGCTTCTGGCCACCTCGGCGCCAGCGGAAACGCGCAACATCAAATACACCGACTGTGAGCGGGCAGCCGTCGAAACCTATATCAAGCTCCTGTTTCCCGAGTCGGACAGTCGGCACGTCATAGCCTTCGCCGGTGAGGTCGAAGGCGTGCGCATCGACCTCACCGGCGCGCACATCACCCCACGCGTCTTGGCAAAGCCAGACAACGCCGAAATGGTCTTCATGAACGCCAGCGCCTTTATTCGCGAAATCGGCGAAGAAGGGAACAATCCGAAAATCTACCTGTTCGGCGTCAACCAGGAGAGCGATCTGGCCAAGGCGCCCGCGCAGTATCGCACTGTCTACCAGTCTGTCGTCTCCGTGCCAGCCGACCGCTTGAAAACGGTGCACTCCGGCCCCTGCACGGTCTATGCCGAGCACGACAACGGCAAGATCAACCGCATGATTATCGTCGTGGGCATGGACGACGCAGGCGCAGCCGCATTCAGCGCCGACGTCTCGGTCGAAACCAGAAACGCCGCCCACGCCAAGCACATCGCTCCCGTCGAAATCTGCCTGAGCAAGACCGGGATCGCGCTTGAGGGGGCATGGGGTATTTTCGCGCTTCCCGACACTCAGTTTTCGGTCCCGATACCGAGCGTCGTCCATGTGCAGCTGGGGATGGCGTGCATCGACCGGGTGTGGACCAAGGCCATTCTGCCCGGCATGACCAAAGACGAGGTACGCCGCGTCATGACGACCTTTGAACCCGAAGAATAGACGCAAACAAATTCATTAAATGTTCCGAGATGCGCAAATTGACAAGCGAAAGCGGTTTCTTTTCCGAACAGGAACCGCCGTCGTCATCCGCCCGCCGCAGCCACGAAGACCGGGTGCTGCGCCGTGAATGCCCGCCGATAGGCCGTGCGGGCCTACTTGAAAGCGTTCGTTGTCAGATTGTGTCGTCTTGCCTAGGATAAGCTCAGGGAGGGGACCATGGACGCATTGTACGACGCCTTTAACTGTGACCGCCAGGTAGTGGGGCAAATACCTACGGCTGGAGTGGGGCTGTATCGCGCCATCGTAGTCGCGCCGCTGACAATCATTTTAGGCGTTATGCACATCCCGCCCGTGCCTATCATATCAGGCGCATCATGACCTTCTACCGCCTTCCTATCGTCTATATTGCACTGACGCTTCTCGTTAGATTGGCCTCCGAATACCTTTTATGGCGCCTCGAAGCCGCGCACTATGCCGGGTTTGAGTTCCTGCGGCTTACAGGGCTTCTGCTCGTGCCGGCCTTTGTCCTGCATGCTCACCGCCTGAAATCCCTGACGAATCCAACTATCGCTGCTTTCGCTGCCCTGCAGGTCGCCGTCGTCCTTGGTTTTCACTATCCAATTGAGCTTGTTACTAGACTGATCCTGTTTGTTGCTGTGCTGTTCGGCGTTGGTCTCGGCTCATAAGAATGGAACGTGACCGTTGAAAGTTGTTGAACTCATTTGTTTTAGTCATCTGGAGGCAGAACCAGCCTCAATAAACGGAACTCTTTTCAGTTCGACCATGCCAAGTGACTTAGAAGCGCCAAAAGCGGTCATCTCGGCATAGGGCAAAACGGCAACAAGGTATGGGGCAGACTGCCACAAATACTTGCCCGACCGGCGCGGTCCAGGGGCGTTCCATGCTCAGGGCATTCCGCATCGATGAGGTGGTCGGATATGCTGAAGCCCTGGGGCTGCGCGCCATCCCGGCGCAGGGACGGCGCGGAGCCGGTGAAGGCGCGGAATTCCTTCAGGAAATGCGACTGGTCGTAGAACCCGTCTATATCCGTCGCGCTGGCGGATGACCGCGCTAAGACGCCGCGATAGGCGCGGCGGAAGCGCACAATGCGCGCGAAGCGTTTGGGCGTCATACCCATGGCGGCGGCGAAACGGCGTTCCACCGTGCGCGCATCGACCGCGTGCATCCGCGCCCAGTTCATGATGGCAAGGGACCCGTGGGTGGCGTCCACCGCCTGCCGCAAATGGCTGACCATCGGATCGCAATGGCCGATGTCCGCCAGTTCCCGCCGGAAAAATCCGTCCAGCAGCGCGCCGATCCGTCCCGGAGAAGCGCAGGACAATATGGCGTCTTCGAGCGCGCTTAGCCGGGCATTGCCGATGTCCGCGACCGGTACCAGCGCCCCCGCGATCGGGTTGAGTGGCGTCCGCAGCAGGGCCGCGAGGACCCAGGGGTCGATCTTGGCGCCGGCCAGCCAGACCGGCTCCACGTCCCGCGTTACCGCGCTTTGCGTCCGGCCGGCAATCACGTGGCTGGCGCCGACCCGCTCAACCGTGCCGGGCTTATGCAGCGGCCAGCGCTCGTAACATCCGCGCCCGCAGAAGACGATTTCGGCATAGCCGTCGGGGAGGATGAGTTCCAGTTCGCGGAAGTCAGGGTGATGCGCGCCGCCTGGCCGGGGTTCGGCGACATAGTAGCACTGAACGAAGGGCCGCAGCGCCGGGTCGGGCGGCAGCAGCCAGTAGTTCATCGATGGCGTAACCAGCGTCGGCCGCAACTTTGACCTCTCCACGAAGGGCTGCGCAAACCGTGCGATGCGTGCCGAATTTTTACAATACGCTGCGCCGGCCGCGTGCTTTTTGCAACCCTAAATCACCCACGCCCAATGGAGGCATCCCATGTTATCAAACGTCCTGCGCCATGCCGCGCTCCTGCTCGCCATGGGTGCGGCGTTACCCGTAGGAGCGCAGACGCCGAGACCGGGCCTCGACCTCGGCACCGCCGCCTTGATCCGCGATCACTGCATCGCACAGGCGCGCGAGGCCGGCGTCACGGTCGCCATCGCCGTTTTCGACCGCGGCGGCGCGCTGGTCAGCTATGCCCGCATGGATGAGGTCGCCACGGCCATCGGCGATGTGGCGCAATGGAAGGGCAGGTCGGCTGCGATGTATCTCACCACCTCCGCCGAAACCGGCCGGTGGAATGTCCCGACCGCGCCGCATATCGCAACCGTTGGCGGTGGCGTGCCGGTCTTCGACAGCCAGGGCGCGGGTCTTGGCGGCGTCGGAGTGTCGGGCGGATCGGTCGAATTCGACACGGCCTGCGCGACCAGGGCCGTGGAAGCGGCGAAGTTTCGCGTCACGCGCAACTGAGCCTGATCTCTGAAGGACCCTGACCTTTGCATAAATTCAATCACAACCTTGCGGGCGCCCTCGGTATTTTCCTTCTCCAGGTGTCGCCGTCTTTCGCGGCCGATGACCGGCCCTTTACCGTTACCGAAGTCGCCCGGTTCGATGCGCCCTGGGCCATGACCTTCCTGCCCGGCGGCGACATGCTGGTGACCGAAAAGTCCGGTACGATGAAATGGCTGTCCAAAGGCGTTGTGAAAGACGTGGCCGGGCTCCCGAAAGTCGATGACGAAGGCCAGGGTTCGCTGGGCGACGTCCTGGCCGCGCCCGACTTTGCCGCGACCGGCATGGTGTACCTGAGCTGGAGCGAACCCGGCGATGGCGGCAACGGCGTGGCGGTTGGCCGGGCGAAGCTGGTGCTTGATGGCAATCCACGCCTGGAGGGCCTGACCGTCATCTGGCGCCAGACCAAGGTGGCCGACGCCATCTATCACTATTCGCAGAAACTGGCCTTTTCGCCCGATGGCCAGTACCTGTTCGTCACCGCCGGCGAACGCAACCAGAAGACGCCGGCGCAGGATGTGACGACCGACCTCGGCAAGATCCTGCGCCTGCTGCCGGATGGCCGGCCCGCGCCGGGGAATCCGTTCGCGGGGCAGGGGGGACACGCCGCGGCGGTCTGGAGCTATGGTCACCGCAACGTCTATGGCCTGGCCTTCACGCCCGACGGCCGGCTTTGGGAAGACGAGATGGGACCCAAGGGTGGTGACGAACTGAACCTGATCGTCGCCGGCCATAACTATGGCTGGCCCATTGTCTCCAACGGCAGCGACTATGACGACACCGACATTCCCGACCATTCCACCCGCCCGGAGTTCGAAGCGCCCAAGGCGTGGTGGAACCCGTCGATCTCGCCGTCAAGCCTGATGATCTACACCGGCGACACCTTCCCGCAATGGAAGGGCGACGCCTTTATCGGCGCCCTTAGCGGCCAGGCCCTGATCCGGGTCGATATTGATGGCGCCAATGCCACCAAGGCCGATCAGTGGGACATGGAGACCCGCATCCGCGATGTCGAACAGGGGCCTGACGGCAAGATTTATCTGTTGGAGGACGGCGATGGCCGCCTGCTGAAGCTGTCGCCGGCCACCTGACGGGCGTCGGATCGATTATCGCCGCGTCATACGCCCGAAGGCCGTGACACTGTCTGGCGGCTTCCGTCCGTCTTCCGTCAAAGATTGTCGTCAAGCGAATCCGGCTTGGCCATGTACCAGACATTTACAATGTCTACGATGCCGTAGCGGTTGAGCCCGATATAGGTCTCTCCGGCCAGCCAGCGGCATTTGGACCCCGAGCCGCCCAGGATGCCGCAGCTCAGCGGCGGACCGTATTTATTGCTCAGCAGGCCGGCAAGGTCGTCAAACGCGTCCTTGGCCTCGCCAGGCGACATATCCTTGGTTTCGACCGAGACGATGACCGAAATCAGCCGGTTGTCGGTGAACACGAAGGTCACCTTGCCGTTGCGTTCGGCGACATCGATATCCTCGAGCCGCAATTCGGAGCGGCCGGGCGCGGTGGAAAGCGTGGCCCGCTCTTCCGGGGAATAATCGATCTCCGTCGCCTTTGGGAATTTGGTCTGGACTTGCGCGGGCGTATCGCCGGCGCGCGCGCCCCGCCACAACTCCTGGGCGGAGCCTTGGGCGGGCAGCAGCAGGCTAAGCACCGCCACGGCCATCACGGCGGCGATGGTCCAGTGGGCGGATAATCTAACGCCATGTCTCATTGTTCGATCGCTTCCTTAAGCTTATCCGATACCGATCTTGCGACGCGAACGAAACCCGCCTTGTTGGCCGGGTCGGCGGGCGCCGTGATCAGCGCCCCGAACTGCGCGGATTCGGCAAAGCCGCGGCATTTTGCATCGACATAGTTGAAATGATCCTCAACGCTTTCCATTACGGCGTCGGCGCCTTCGTCGGTGAACGCCTTCCAGACCTTGTCCATGAAGTCCTGGACGACGCGCTTGTTGTCGGCTTCACGCGTATCAAAGGCCGCGCCTGAGATCTGGGTGACAGTGGCGACCGGGATGCCGGACTGGACGGCGTCCATGACGGCCGGGTCCCACAGTTTGGCGAAGCTTTCCGGGTGGACCTTGTAATCGGCCATTTCGCACATGCTTTGGGCGAACAGGAAGTCGCTGATGTCCGACATCTTGCGCGCGAACGCCCACTGGTCCGGCGCCGCCATGGCGGTGACCGGCACCGCGCAGACGGCGATCACCGCCGCGCCAACCCATGCCTTGATTGTCATAAGCCTGCCCCCCCACAGATGATCAGCATTTCTGCCGAATGTTCATGTTTTGTACATGAGCATGTTCGCGTTGAGATTGCAAGCCTGAAGCAGCTTTTTTGCGTCAGTCGAAGGCGTAAGTGTAGAAGTCGTCCAGGCTGCGCGGCTGCCAGGTGTTGGCGATGACGGTTAGGGGAGACTTGTCGTGCGTCTGGCCTCAGTCCTGTATTTCGAACCGGACGACCTGGTTGAAGACGCTGCCGACGCGCGCGCCCTTGCCGGGAGACATGTCGATGACACCGTACTGTGTCAGGACATCGGCCGTGCGGCGGCCGACGCCAAAGCCCGCCGGGTCTTCGGCCACCACAAAACAGCTCAGCCGTCCCGCCGCCGTGATGATGCGGCAGCGTACGATGATCGTATATTCCAGGTCTTCGCCATCGCTGCGTTCTTGCGGCAGCACATAGTGGTCATTAAAGTCCGGAAAGGCCTTCCAGGTCGGGCGTTCCAGATCGCCAGGGACCCTCAGTACCTCCGGAATGCTTGAAGACACCTGGGCGGAAGCGGGAAGGGCCAGCAGCATAAGCCCGGCCAGCAGCCCCGCGGTCACGAGCCTTACAACCATGGCTCAATCCCTGGCCTCGGCGGCGATGCGCTCCAGCGAAATATCGTAGTCGTTCTTCGTGTCGCTGGAACCCCGCAACTGCCCCTCCCGTTTTCAGCCCAGGGCATGGTGCGAAATATCCGTGCACGCTTCAAGGGAATTATCGCGGGGAGGGCCCCAACGATCTGAGCGTGTCCGCACAAAGGCCCCCACCACCCTTTGGCCTGGCGGCCAAACGGTCCCCCGCCCCACAAGTGGGGCGGTATGGAAAAGCCGGAACGCGGCGCTGCGTTCGTGCCTGTCCGTGTGGTTCGTGGTTTTTCTTAAGGCAGCGGAGACAGACCCCTCCGTTATTTGCTGGCGCAAATGCCACCTCCCCATGCCTGAGGCATGGGGAGGGACGGAGTATCAGACCCTTCGCACGATCGCGATGACGCGGCCGATGATCTCCATCGAACCATCCGCCGCCATGTCGGGCGGGATCAAGGGATTGTCCGACAGGATCTGATAGCCGTTTTGCGTCGGCCGCAGGCGCTTGATCTGGCCGTGGCCGTACTGGGTGATCGCCCAGATCTTGTCGCCCATGCTGGGTTGTGTCTGCGTCCGGTCGCACAACAAAATGTCGCTGTCGCCGATGGTCGGGCTCATGGAATCGCCCGCGCCGATGACAAAGAACAGCTGCGTCAGAGACGAGGTCGTGAACTGGCGGATCCAGTTCTTCGGAAAGTCCATCACGTCCTCGGTCACCGCTTCGTCGAACGGCTGGCCGCCGCCCATGCCAAAGCGCAGGTCGATCTGCGGCACCTTGACGATATCGCCTTCGACGCGGCTGTCGCGGATGGCGATGGGGCCGCCATCCAGCACGAAGTCCTCATCGGTCAGGTAGGCCGCCGGCACCTGAAGCTCACGCGCCAGGGCCGCCAGGTTGTCGCCGTAGATGCTGTCCTTCTTGCCCTTGAAGATGTCGGCGATGAAGTCCTTGCCAAAGCCGGCGTCCATGGAGGCGCGCGCCGCGCTCTTGCCGATGACGGGGAGGCGGGCGCGGATTCGCCGGGCCAGCAAGGATTCGGTCAATGTCTCAGTCATGGCGGAAATATCCGCTTTAAAAATATCGGCCGCAACGCGTATCTTTCCGCTTGTCAAAAGCGGAAGTATCCGCTTATAGTGCGGAGGTGGATTACGAACTTCGGACTCATCTGCTGACATGCGCGCACCTCTTTGCGGCCAAACGGGGCTTCAGGGACGCGACGGTCGGCAACATGTCCGCCGGAGACTGGCGCTTTTTCGGGCGCCTGAGGGACGGGCGGGCCTTTACGGTCCGCAAGTACGACGAGGTCATGAGTTGGTTCTCCAACAACTGGCCTGATGAGGATTGGCCGGCCGCAGTTCCGCGTCCGACCGTGACTTACACTCCATAGGCGGAATTTTCCGCCAAAGCTACTGACTCCCTGAAACTGGCCCTGCGCTGTCCATCACGGCGCGGGGCGCCTTTTCGATCGACTCAACGAGGGATATTCACAATTGGAACATTTCATGAACAGTGTTATGAGTCCAGCGCTTTATTTCGCGATCGGCGGCGTTGTGTCCGCCGCACTGGACGGCCACCGCCACATCTATGCCGAAAGCCTGACCGGCACCGACACCGACCGGGCGCGCCGCATCTGCCTGTGGGGCTGGGCGGCGGACATGCTGCTGTGGCCGCTCTATGCCTGCGAAGCCGTGGGCGCCGGCGTCGCGAACCTGGTCCACAGGGGGCGCGCATGAACGGGATCACCCCCGCCGAACGGCGCTGCCTCGACGCCATCCTCAAGCTGACCAGCCAGGGCGTGGCGCCATCCTACGAAGAGATCGGCCGGATGTGCGGCATCGCCAAGACCGCCGTCTTCCGCCACGTCCACGGCCTGGTCTATCTCGGCTATATCGCCCGGACGCCCGGCAAGTCGCGGTCGTTGCGCGTCATCAGGCACACCGACATCGCCGATGGCGTGGCGTGCCTGATCCGCCAGTACGGCGCCGATGCGGTTGCCGCCGAGCTTTCCCAGCAGGCGGGCAGGGCATGACCGCGCCCTATATCCCGTTCTATGTCGGCGATTACCTGGCCGACACCACGCATCTGACGCGGTCGGAGCACGGCGCCTATCTGCTGCTGCTCATGGCCATGTGGCGGGGCGGCGGCAGGCTTCCGGCCGACGATGATCGCCTGGCGCGGCTGGCCCAATGCAGCGACGCCGAATGGGCCGGGATGCGGAGCACGATCCTTAGCTTTTTCCGGTGCCGGGGCGGCGTGCTGAGGCAGAAGCGGCTGACGGCGGAATACGCGAAGTACACGAAGGCGATTACGCAGCGCAAAAACGCCGGAAAAGCCAGTGCGGC
>CBFGPQ010000075.1:0-16068 GCA_965650705.1 uncultured Asticcacaulis sp.
ATTCCTGAACCAGCTTGACGGGCTCATAGACCACCCGCTTCTGCTCTTCGTCGTAACGGACCTCGACATAGCCCGTCATCGGGAAGTCCTTGCGCAAGGGATGTCCCTGGAAGCCGTAGTCTGTCAGCATGCGGCGCAGGTCCGGATGGTTTGAGAACATCATGCCGTACATGTCGAAGGCTTCGCGCTCATACCAGTCGGCGTTCGGATAGACTTCGCGCACCGACGGTACTGGCACAACCTCGTCGGTCGTCACCTTGATGCGGATGCGGATGTTCTGCGTCATCGACAACAGGTGGTAGACGACGTCGAAGCGGCGTTCGCGCTTGGGGTGGTCAACGCCGGTCAGGTCGATAAGCTGGTGAAAGCGGTAAGGCTCGCGCTTCAGCTTCGACAGAATGTCGACGATGCGCTCGCGCTCGACCGTCAGCGTCAGTTCGCCGTATTGCAGGCGGGTTTCGAGAATCGCTTCCTTGAAGTCGGCTTGCGCGCGTTCGGCCAGGGCCTGCAACTTTTCAATGGACATTCAAGTTGCTCCCTTAGCGCCGGATACCGCCGGTGCGGCGGATCTTTTTCTGGAGTTGCAGCAGGCCATAGAGCAGCGCTTCGGCCGACGGCGGGCAGCCCGGAACATAGACGTCCACCGGCACGACGCGGTCGCAGCCGCGCACGACGCTGTAGCTATAGTGATAATAGCCGCCACCGTTGGCGCACGACCCCATCGACAGGACGTAGCGCGGATCGGGCATCTGGTCGTAGACCTTACGCAATGCCGGCGCCATCTTGTTGGTCAGAGTGCCGGCGACGATCATCAGGTCCGACTGGCGCGGGCTGGCGCGTGGCGCCATGCCGAAGCGTTCCATGTCGTAACGCGGCATCGAGGCCTGCATCATTTCAACGGCGCAGCACGCCAGGCCAAACGTCATCCACATCAGCGAACCCGTACGGGCCCAGGTGATGACGTCGTCGGCAGAAGCGACCAGGAAACCCTTTTCGTTGAGCTCGGCCGAGACCTGCTCGAAGAACTTGTCATGGACGTCGGGGTTATAGCCTTCGACCGTAGTCCGGCCCGCCTGCCCTGCTGGTACAATCACTCCCATTCCAGGGCTCCCTTCTTCCATACATAGATATAGCCAAGCGCCAGTTCGACCAGGAAGATAATCATGGTCCAGAAGGCGTACTGCATGGACGACATGTCCATTTCGAACAGGGTGACGGCCCACGGAAACAGGAAGGCCGCTTCGATGTCGAAGACGATGAACAGGATCGACACCAGATAGAAGCGCACATCGAATTTCTGGCGGGCGCTGTCGAAAGCGTTGAAGCCGCATTCATAGGCCGACAACTTTTCGGTATCCGGTGCCTTGGGCGCCAGGACCAGGGCGGCGATGATGAAACCAAGGCCCAGCGCCGTGGCGATGCCGAAGAATATGATGACCGGCAGATAGTTCAGCAGGAATTTCGTAAACTCAGCATCCATTCGACACCTCAACAATACCGCGCACACGTACGCGACCGCGTGGACGTTAACCGTGCCCACGGACTCAATCGACCTGCTATTAGACCAGTTGGTTCCCGGCTTCAAACCTTTGCGGTACGAAATTTTGAAGTTTTGCCTCCTTATCGCCGTTTTTCGTACCGTTTGCGGCGAAAACACGCAGGCCTTGCGGTGCGTATGAAAATCAGTCGCAGAAAGGTCGGGAAATCCGAAATTACTCACAGGTTTGACGATATCGCGCTTGACAGCCGCGCCGCCCCCGCATACTAAGCCGACCTCTCGACGGCGGACACGCTTTCGCAGTCGAGACAAGGGAATGCGGGTGTAGCTCAGTTGGTTAGAGTGTCGGCCTGTCACGCCGAAGGTCGCGGGTTCGAGCCCCGTCACTCGCGCCACCCCTGCTGAAAAGCAATCGGGTGGCTCCGCATTTCCCTCCTTTTCTTTCCTTACAATTGAAAAATGGCAGATCGCCTTTCAAGGCGAAAAACGCGTTCGCGGCGGCGCTGACAGCCGGCGGACATAATTACGCCCTCTTTATTTTCGAATTCTGACCGCCTTGCGGGTGGGGTAAGCGTACGCCGGGGTGTGCGCCGTCGGCCGGTGTAACGTCAGGCGTTGCGCGCGGGCTTTTCCGGCGGCGAAAATAAGGCTAAGGAAGACCGCACACATCACTTGCGAACGCAGCGACCGCCGTCGCCGTATCTATCAAAATCGAAGTTAAGCACCTCAGGGAAGCTTTTAGACCATGCGCAAACACCAACTTCTGTCCGCCACAGCTCTGGGCCTTATCCTGACGGGCCTTACCGCCGGACAGGCCTTGGCCGCGACGACGATCTCGACCGCCACCACCGCACCCGTCAACACGACGACCACCGGCGACCTGACGGTTGATTCGAACGGCAAGATAACCCTGACTTCTGGCACCGCCATTACGGTGAACTCCAACAATACCGTCAGCATGAACGGCGCCATCGACATGGCGAAGTCGGCGGACAATTCTACAGCGATCCTGATCGATGGCGGCCGGACCTCGACCCTGACGATCGGCGGCGCCATCACGGTCACGGACGACTATACGGCCACCGATACCAAGAACACGGGCGACGGCGTGCTGGACGGCCCCTTCGCGCAAGGCACCGGCCGCCATGGCGTCCGTTCGACGGGGGCAACGCCCTTCGTCGGCAATGTCACGATCACCAGCGCGGCAAATATTAAGGTTGAAGGCAACAATTCTTATGGCGTCCGATTCGAGAACAAGATCGACGGCGCCTTCAAGACCGACGGCACCATCGCCATGGAAGGCGACAATAATACCGCTATCGCTCTCGAAAACGGCGCCACGGGTAATGTAATTCTCTCCGGCACGGCCGGCGTGCACGGCAAGGATTCGAGCGTCGCCAAGCTCAACGGCGACTTTGGCGGTTCGGTCATCATCGATGGCGCTTATACTTCCACGGGCTATGCCACGGCCTCGCCGTCCAGCCTCACGGCGGATCAGATCAAGGCCGTGTTAGCGACGCCCGAGGACATGTACCAGAGCGGCCCGACGGTCAGCCTGGCTGGCAACTACGCCAAGGGCGTGCTGATCGGCGCGGCTCAGGCGAACAATGTCGATACTGACACCACGTCCGTCGATAGCAATCCGGATGAGGACGGGGACGGCCAGGTTGACAGCGACCAGGGAACCGCGGCCATCACGAACTACGGATCGGCCCCTGCCCTGCGTATCGGTTCGGCGTCTGCCACCACAAACTTAAGTGGCGTTACCTATGCCGCGACCGCTGTTTCACCGCCCACCGTCAACTACGGCCTGCTGATTCGCGGCGCCATCAACGGCCTTGGCGTCTACACGGGCATCGACGGCACGGCTGTGCAACTGGGTGGCATGGGTCAGGCTGTGAACATCGCCAATGGCATTGGTGTTTACAACTCAACCGGCGTCATCACGGCGACGTCTGCGGGCGGCAATGCCACAGGCCTCCTGGTCGGTTCGGGCGTCACCACGCCACGTCTCGACATCAATAAGGGAACCATTCGCGCCACTATCGCGACGATTACGACGTCGACGACCACCGGCGGTACCACGACCTACAGTACGGTCGGTGCGGGTACCACAGCGCGGGCCATTGATATTGCTGCCGGCGCCAACTTGCCGATTATCGACATCGCCGCAGGTTCGTCCCTCCAGGCGACAGCAGCCGGTTCCACGGCCAATGCCGTCGTCATTCGCGATCAGTCGAACACCCTGACGATGCTAAACAATAAAAACATCATCAGTGCTTCCATAACCGCGACGGATGACAATGGCGACGGCGTTGCCGACACAGTCGCCAATCGCCCCATTGCCATCGATACGCGCAATAACACCGTTGGCTTGACCTTGACGCAGACCGACACGGCGCCCGGCGATTCCGACGCCGATAAGGCAATTGCCGCACCGTTCATCGCCGGAGACATCCTGCTGGGCTCGGGAAGCGATACCATCGTGCAGAATGGTGGCCTGATCTCAGGTAACATCGACTTTGGCGCCGGCGCCAACAGCTACACGCTCACGGGCGCTGCCGGATATCTGGGCAAGTTAACGGGCAGCGGTACGGTCGCGCTCGATTTCCGCGACACTTCGTTCGCGACATTGACCGCTGGCACGAAGTTGAATCTTACCACGCTTCATGTCGGCGAAAAGGCGATCCTTGGCATCACACTAGACACGACCGCCCCTACGACGCCGATTTTTACCGCTTCGGGTACAGCGGTTTTCGACAATGGTGCGGCGCTGAATATCCGCCTGAACAATGTCCTGCTGACGCCGCAATCCTTTACGATTCTGACGGCATCGAACATCAGCCTTGGCAACATGGCAACCAGCCTGGATGGCCGCACGCCGTACGTCTATCACGCCGACCTGTCGACCGACGCTGCCAAGACAACCTTGTCGGCCAATTTCCGCCTGAAGACTCAGGCCGAAGCCGGTTTCACGGACAACGAATACGCCGCCTTCCTCCCCGTCATGACGGCGGTCAAGCAGGACGCCGCAGCGACGGCGGCCATCATGTCGACCCTGACCAAGGACGCGTTTGACCCGATCTATAACCAGTATCTGCCGGACTATTCCGGCGAAACGGCGATCACCCTGGCCCAGGGTCACGAATCGCTGACGCAGGGATTGGGCAGCCTGACCGTCATCCCTAACAATGACGGTGGTCAGTACTGGCTGCAGGAATACGGCTTCCGCAACGAGCGCGAGCGCGGCGAAACCGCGGGTTTCGAGGCGACCGGCTTCAGCTTCGCCGGCGGCCGTGAAACCGCCATGGGCGACAAGTCGATGATCGGCGTCTATCTGGCCTACACCTCGACCACCCCGATCGACAGCTTCGCTATCGGCAATGAAGACCTGGTTGCGTCGGACCTGACCATCGGCGGTTACTGGCGTATGCGCAATGGCGGCTTTAAGGGCTGGGCCCATGTCGGCGCCGGCTTTGCACAGTTCGAATCGACCCGCGAACTGTTGACCAGTTCCGTCACCCGCGTCGCGGAATCGGAGTGGAACGGCTATTCGTACAGCGCCGGCCTCGGTGCCTCAGTCGATTATCGCGCTGGTTTCTTTAACGTCACGCCGGCGGTTACCGCCGACTTCTATGGTCTCAACGAACAAGAGCGCTCAGAGACTGGCGGCGGCGATTCCTTCAACCTGGATGTCGCCAGCCGCGATTCGAAGATCGCCAGCGCCAAGGCGCTTGTGAACGTCAGCTATACACGCTGGTTCATCCGGCCTGAGCTGTGGATTGGCTGGAAGCAGAGCATCGCCGGCGACCTGGGTGATACGGTGGCCAATTTCAAGGGCGGCACGGCCTTCACATTGAATGGTGGCGAAATCACCGGAGGTGGCCCGGTGGCCGGTTTCCGTCTGTCGACCGATAACGAGTACAGCTACTTCTCGCTGGAAGGCAACTACCAGGACCTGGAAGCCTACAAGAACTACAGCGTGTCGCTGCGCACGCGCTTCCAGTTCTAAAGATGGAACGCACGGTATAGGTTTCAAGCCGCCAGCTTTTTCGTAAGGCTGGCGGTTTTTATTTCGGGGAGCGATGGAACAGACTGCGCGTTATCTGATGGCTGCAGGACTGGCGGTGGGGCTGGTGATCAGTCTTGTCGCCTTTGTCGGCGGCTGGCCAGGCGATATGATCGCGCCGTTCCGCATCCAGTTTCTCGTCCTGGCGACTGCCGGACTGGTGGCGGCGGTCCTGTTGAAAAAGCGCTGGCTGATCAGCCTTGCCGCCTTGGTTGTGGCGGTCAATTTGGCGCCGGTGGCTTGGCGGACCTTTAACCGGCCGCTTCTGCCCGCCGAGGCGCCCGGGAAACGCGTCAGCCTGGTCTTTTCGAACGTGCTGACCGGCAACCCTCAGCACGCCAAGGTGATTTCGCTGGTCGAGGCTGAGGCGCCCGACATATTTGCCGCCGCCGAGACCTCGCCGGAATGGATCGCGGCGCTTGAGGGGCTTTCCGACCGCTACCCCTACCGCTACGGGCCGGATCTCGGTATATTCGGCGTCGCCATCTATGCGCAACGCCCGTTCAAAGCGGAAGTGTTCGAGCTGGGGACGCGCGGCATGACGGCGGCGCGGGCTGATTTTGGGGATTTCATTCTCTATGTCGCCCATCCCATGCCGCCAGCCAACAGCATCCTGACGGTCGACAACCGCGTCTATCTCGATGCCTTGGCGGCGCGGATCGCGCGTGAGACCAGGCCGGTCGTGCTGGCGGGCGATCTCAATGCCACCCTGTGGTCGGGCAGCCTGAATTCCCTTATGGCCAATAAAATGCAATGGCCGTCGGGGTCAGGTATTACCCACACCTGGCCGGAAGGCCAGCCGTGGCTGGGCATCCAGATCGACCACATCCTGACCAGGGGCGTCAAGGCCGGCCGGTTCAAGGTGCTCACGCCGGTGGGGTCCGATCACTTGCCCGTGCGCACCGACCTGGTGTTTTACAAACGCTGGAAAGACGGTCGTAATCTGCTTAGAGTACGCCTGCTTCAGATGAAACAGGCGTACTCTAAGCTCTTGTTTTGTCGCATTTCCAGGCGGCGAACCGGCTGAAACGTACTTTGGCACTTCGCCGGGAAATGCTTTAGCATCCTACCGTTCAACGTACGGCCGACCGACATGCCCGTAACCCTGCCGCTTGTCCTCAAACGCAAGCCGAAGCTAAATGTGTGGCAATCGCTGTGGGTTCGCGCAGTGCTGGTGTGCATATTTGTTGGCATAGCCATGGGCGGCCATTGGCTGGACCGCGAGGGTTTGAAGGACAATATCGACGGCCACGTGTCGTTCAGCGACGTTGTCTATTTCACCGCCATAACGGTTACGACGGTCGGCTATGGCGATATCGTGCCGGTCAGTGACCGGGCGCGGATGTTCGATACCTTTGTTGTGACGCCCGTCAGGCTGTTTATCTGGATCATCTTTCTTGGCACCGCCTACACGCTGGTGCTCAAAAGCACGTGGGAGCAGTTTCGGACGCACATGATTCGGAAAACACTGAAAAACCACATCATCATCTACGGCTATGGCGCGACCGGCGAATCAGTCGTTGACGAACTGCTGCGCCAGGGCGAGACGCCTGAGACCATCGTCGTAGTCGATCAGAGCGAGCAGCGCATCGCTTCCGCCATCGAACGCGGCGTCACCGGCATCGTCGGCGACGCGACCGTCAACGCCACGCAGGCTGCGGCCAGCATCGCCACTGCGAAGGCCGTGATTATCTCGACGCATCGTGACGATTCGACTGTGTTGATCGTGCTCAGCGCGCGGCAGATGAACCCCACCGTGTCGATCAGCGCCGCGGTCCGCGCAACCGAAAACGAAGACCTGATGCGCCAGGCGGGCGCCAACAATGTCATAAACCCGGTCAGCATGGGTGGACACTTGCTGGCGCGGGCTTCGGAAGGCCGCCATGTCGTCGAGTATATCGCCGACCTCGCCTCGGCCGACGGTTGCGTCGTGCTGCGCGAGCGCAAAATCACGCCTGACGAAGCCGGCCAGTCGCTTGAGTCGCTCAAGACCGGCAAGGGCTTACGTTTGTGCCGTGACGGCAAGATCCACGGTTACTGGGAAGAGGAAGCCAAGGCGCTCAAGGCCGGTGACGTGGTGGTCGAGATTACGCGCACCAGCGGAGATTAAGCGCGCTTCGCCTTTGCGGCGCCCTTCAACAGGCGCTGAAAAGTCGGGCATTCGAGATGGCTGGGTGCCGCGCATTTGGCCGCGTGGCGCAGGCCGTCGCGTAAGGATTGCAGGCGGCGAATCTGGCGATCAAGTTCATCGGCCTTGGCGGTGAGTGTCTGGCGGTTGATGTTCACGCTGCCATCCATGCCGAACATGGCGGCAATGTCGTCCAGCGAAAAGCCAGCCTTCCGGCCCAGCGCTATCAGCGACAGGCGTTCGAGGACGGCGCTTTCGAAGAGGCGTTTCAGGCCGCGCCGGCCAATCGAGGTGATCAGGCCCTTTTCCTCGTAGAAGCGTAGCGTTGAGGCCGGAAGGCCGGACTGTCTGGCAACTTCGGCGATGTCGAGCACGTGGCAATTCCTTGAATTTTACCCTTGACCTCAAGTTAGCTTGAGCTTGTACACGTTTCCATACGCATAAGGATGTGTGGACAAATTATTGAAACAGATGAGGAATGTGATCATGGCCGGATTTGCCGGAGCGGATTTCTGGGACGAACGCTACAAGCCCGAAGCCTATCTTTATGGCGACGAACCCAACGACTTCCTACGCGAACACGCCGGGCTGTTCCGGCCCGGCGACCGGATATTGAGCTTGGCCGAGGGCGAAGGGCGCAATGCCGTCTTCCTTGCACAGCAGAACTATCGGGTACACGGCGTTGATTTTTCAGCGGAAGGCCAGGCGAAGGCCCTGGGGCTCGCCAAGACGCGAGGCGTATCGATTGACTATGTCCTGGCCGATCTCACGCAGTACGAGATGGGTATCGATGCCTGGGACGGGGTGGTCTCGATCTTCTGCCATATGTCATCGCTTGACCGGCCGCCGCTCTATGCCGCCATCAGCGCCGCTTTAAAGCCCGGCGGGGTACTTCTTCTGGAAGGCTATAATGCCGCGCAGCTTTCCTACTGCACCGGCGGGCCTAAAGATGTAGATTACCTGACGTCGCTGGACACGCTTGTCGAGGCGTTCGAAGGCTTCGAGATTATCCTGGCGCAGGATACTGTCCACGACATCCGCGAAGGCCTGGGGCACACGGGGCCCGGCTCGGTGACACAGTTCATCGCACGCAAGCCTGCGTAACTTGCCGTGAGCATGAGACCTTGGTCAGCTGTGACGTAAACGATCTGGGTCCAGGGCCTGTGGCCCTGGTGGGCGATGACGGGATCGAACCGCCGACCTACTCGGTGTAAACGAGCCGCTCTGCCAGCTGAGCTAATCGCCCTCTCCAAGGGGAGGTCCAAGGGCGAAGCCCAAAGGAGGGGACCGTTTGCCGCGTACCCCTGAAAAAGTCAAGAGACGTTTCCGCCAAGCGGAAACGTCCCCTGAATGACATGTGGATAGCCTGAGCGGCTACCCGAACAGATTAGCCGTTCAGCGCGCTCTTAAGGCCTTCGCCGACGCGGAAGCGGGCCGTGACGGAGGCCGGACGCTTCACGGTTTCGCCGGTGCGCGGGTTACGGGCCGTGCCGGCTTCGCGCTTGACGGCGAGGAAGGTGCCGAAACCAACGAGGCGGACGTCATCGCCGCTCTTCAGGGCGCCGACGACGCTGTCGGTGAAGGCGTCCAGGGCCTTCTTGGCTTGATCCTTGGTGAGTCCAGCCGATTCCGCGATGGCGGCTACCAGTTCAGCTTTGGTCATATCTGTCTCTCTCCCTTACCCGAGTTCGGGCGGTTGGCTAAGCGCCCTGTTGCAGCCATTGGGTTTGCGGTTTCGAACCGACCATGGAGTCGCCAACAGGTGACGGGATAGAGACACCAAAAATTAATGCGCGTCAAAACAGAAATCGGAGTTTTTGCACTGCAAACCGTGTTTTTTTAAGGGTTTGCGGGATTTTTATGCATTTTCTCGCCGTCCGGACACAAATCAATTCGAAGTCAAGCGCAAAAAAACGCCTTTTTTCGCCTCAGGCCTTGCCGCCAAAGAGGGTGATTCGAGAATCAGCCGGCGCGCTAAGGCAAGGTGTTTTCCTTTTTATTATGCCAATGAAGCTCTGCCCTATCCTTTCCAGATGGTGAAACCGCTAGGTTGGTTCTATCCGAAACAGCCAGGGTAACAGATATGCCGGCGGCCTTTGATTGCCTGATTATTGGCGGTGGACCCGCAGGTCTGACGGCGGCGGTCTATATGGCGCGGTTCCGGCGCTCGGTGGCGCTGATCGACGATGGCCGCAGCCGTGCCGAGCTCATCCCTCTGTCGCACAACTTCCCGGGCTTTCCCGATGGCGTGACGGGCCTCAGTCTGTTGGCTCGGCTTAACGCGCAGTTGTCCGGTTACGAGGTGGCGCGGTTTGAACGCCTGGCGGATGCACTGGAGCGGGACGAAGGCGGGTTTACCGCCTGCTTCGGATCAGAGCGCGTCATGGGACGAACGGTCATCCTGACGACCGGGATTGCGGATGCTGGAATGGATACGCCGAATTGGGCGACAGCTGTTTCCAAAGGCACATTGCGGCTGTGTCCGGTGTGCGATGCCTATGAGACTATCGACAAGCGAGTAGCGATCATGGCGCGCACCGGTGACGCGGTTGCGCACGCGCTTTTCCTGAGGACCTACACGGCCGACCTGACCCTGATCCATGTTCCGGAGATGGACGGCCTGACGACCGACCAGAGGAACTGCCTGTCGGAGGCAGGGATCGGCCTGCTCGAATCGTCACACGCGGCGCTGAAGGTCAGTGAGGCGGGCGAAGCCGCGGCGGTGGTCGATGGCAAGGAACATGTCTTCGACAGCATCTATCCGATGTTCGGCTGCCGGCCACGCTCGGCATTGGCATTGTCGTTGGGTGCCAGGTGCGACAACGCCGGGAAGCTGGTGACCGACGCCTATCAGCAGACCTCCGTGCCGGGGCTTTATGCGGCGGGCGACGTCGTGAGCGGGCTGAACCAGATCAGTGTCGCCGTCGGACAGGCGGCTGTGGCGGCCACGCATATCAATGTCGAACTGCCGCGCCGCTGGTGAATATTTTTTAGGAAGCGCGCAGCTTTCTTGTCAGCATCATTGCGGTGACGACACAGCCTCCGAACAACGCGCCCTCAAGGCCGCTGGTGACCAGGCGGCTTACGGGGCCGAAGGTGGTTTCGCCCAGGGTGCTCCAGATGGGATCGAGGCGCAGGCGCGACGCCGGCACGTGCTGGCTGAGCAGGAACAAACTGCCGGCCATCATCCGTCCGCCAGTCAGGAAGACAAAGATGCCGGCGGCGCAGCCGCTGAGCAGACCGATGAGGGCAAACCGCCGCAGCGAGGGCTTTGTTCCCGGACGGCCCGCCATCCAGGCGCCGAAGCCGACGCCCGCGCCCAGGATGGCGCCTTCCGGGGCGCCGGTGATGTTTCCCGGTGACTGGCCGAACAAAAGGTTGAGGGCATCGAGCCCCACGAGCTTGACGATCGCCCCGACGATCAGCCCGCCGGCGGAACCACCGACGATAGTCCAGAGCGTCGCGCCGCGCGAGGCCAGACTGCCTGCCGCAATGCCGAAACTGACGCCCAAGCCGCCCAGGAAGGCGACGATGACGGTGAGGCAGATGATGACGAGCAGGACAGAAACCGCGCCCATGCCCGCGACCATGGGCTGGGACGAGGCGCTGAAGCCGTAAAGCATGCCGCCGACAATGCCCGCGAAAACGGCGCCCGCGGTCCCTGCCCCGCTTAAGGCAAGCAGTTGCCGCCAGTCATAAGGCTTTGCCAGTGCCTGCATCGGCTGGACGGTGATCGTGGGTTCGGCGGCACGGCTGGACGCGACGATCTCGACCGGAGCGATGAAACGATAGCCGTGCTTGACGACGGTCTCGATATAACGCGGCTTGCCGGCGTCGTCGCCCAATTGGCGGCGGAGCGTGCGGATACATTGGGTCAGGGCTTCGTCGGTAACGGGCACGCCGCGCCACACTTCGTCTAGAAAACGGTCCTTGGAGACCAGCTTTCCCTGCTCGCGCACCAGCAGCGCCAGGGCGTCTAGATAGCGCGTGTTCAGCTCCACCGGGACGTCATCGCACATAAGCAGGCGATCATGGGGATCGAGAACGAAGCGTTCGAAGCGGAAGCGGCCTGTGGTCATGCGCGCCATGTTTACCTGATCTTCGGGACGGCGCAATCGCCCAGGCGCCCTCTATTTTTCAAGCTTCGCCGGATCGATGACGACGTAGCGGATGCGCTTGCGGTCCCAGGTGTAGGTAATATGGACCAGGCCATCGGACGTCTGGATGACCGCCGGATAGGCGTAACCGCTGTTGAGCGGCGCGGATTCGAGCGTCAGGACGTCGCGCCAGGTGACGCCGTCGTCCGACAGGGCGATGCTGATCGGATAGCGTGGCCCGTTCCCCGGCCGGTCGGGAAAATGGCCGGTCGGGTTATAGACGATCAATTGCCGGCCATCCTTAAGAGTCACCGCGTCGGTGCCCGAATTGGGATTGGGCAGGTTGCTGGCCACAAGCGGGCTCCAGGTCCGGCCATTGTCCTTCGACCAGGTCATGGCGACCGTACCCTGACGCGTCCGGGCCATGGCCTGAAGCTGGCCGTCCTTATGGAACAGGACGCTGGGCTGGATAGCTTCGATGCCGATCGGTGATGGCACGTCAGCGGTCTTCGTCCAGGTCCTGCCCTTGTCAGCCGAGCGCTCGAAATGCAGCCGCCACGCCGCATTGCCGGCGCCCGTCATGCCTTCGCGGTCTTCGGTGCTCGACGGCGACAGCCATATGCCGTCGGCGAGCACCACCGGCTTATTCTTGATCGGCCCAAGGATACCGTCAGGCAGGCGCTCCGGCTTTGACCAGGTGCGCCCATCGTCTTTGGAGCGGATGACCATGCCCCACCAGGTCTGCGGGCTAGGGCCGGCCTTATAAAAGAGATGCAGATCGCTGCCCGGCGCCTGAAACAGCACGGGGTTCCAGGTCGGCAGGTGCGTGCCGTCAGCCTGTACGCCATCAGCGACGCTGACCGGCGTCAGCCATTTGCCGTTTTCCATGCGCGCGAACCAGATCGCCACGTCCGGGTGGCGCTCATATTCCCCGCCGAACCAGGCGGCGGCGATGGTGCCTTTGGTCGTTTGGACGATGGTCGAGGCGTGCGCTTCGGGATAAGGCGCGGTGTCGTAAATGTTTTCCAGGCGCAGGACGGGAGTGGCCAGCGATACGGCTGGCACCGCTGCCAGCAACGCAAGGGCAATGATCAGCAACTTCTGCATGGCGCTACCTCTGAGAGCACTTACATCAAGTCTTCTCCCATCACCCCTTCCGTCAGCTCGCTTTGCTCGCTGCCACCTTCCCCGTGAACGGGGAAGGAATTAGCTGAGCGCATTTCACTTCTTCCTTCCCCGTTTACGGGGAAGGTGGCATTTGCGGAGCAAATGACGGAAGGGGGACTTCTTGCGTCAACTTTAAAACGCATCGAGCCGCAAAGGAAGGCGCTATCTCTAAACAAAAAATGGCCCGGAGTGACCCGGGCCATTTCGATTGTCGCTTCCAACCTTAGTGGGCCGTTGCCGCGTCCGAGTCATCGGTCGCGGTGGTGGCCGCGCCCGAGGTGATGATCGGCTCGATCCACTCGATCGGCGTCAGCGGCTTCACCAGGGCATGGCGCAGGACCTCGTCCGCCTGGCTGACCGGAATGATCTCCAGGCCCGACTTGACGTTGGCCGGGATGTCGACCAGGTCTTTTTCGTTCTCCTTCGGGATCAACACGGTCTTGATGCCGGAGCGCAGGGCCGCCAGCAGCTTTTCCTTGAGCCCGCCGATCGGCAGGACACGGCCGCGCAGGGTGATTTCACCCGTCATGGCCAGGTCCTTGCGCACCGGAATGCCGGTCAGGACCGACACCATGGCGGTGACCATGGCGATACCGGCCGACGGACCGTCCTTCGGCGTGGCGCCTTCGGGGACGTGAACGTGGACGTCGGTCTTGTCGAACACCGGCGGCAGGATGCCGAACTTGGGCGCCAGGGCCTTGACGTAGGAGTTGGCCGCCGAAACGCTCTCCTTCATCACTTCCTTCAGGTTGCCCGTCACCTTCATATTGCCCTTGCCGGGCATCTTGATGGCTTCGATGGTGAGGATGTCACCGCCGAATTCCGTCCAGGCCAGGCCCGTGACGATGCCGACCTGGTCGGTCTCGTCGGTGGCGCCATAGTGGTACTTCTTGACGCCGGCGTATTTGGCCAGGCGCTCGTCGTCAACGGTGATCGCCTTGACGCCTTCGCGCGCCAGATCACGGATCGTCTTGCGCGCCAGGTTGCCCAGTTCACGCTCCAGCGACCGCACGCCGGCTTCGCGGGTGTAGTAGCGGATGACGTCGCGGATCGTCGCTTCCGGCACGATGAATTCTTCGGTGGTCAGGCCGTGATCCTTCATCAGGGTCGGCAGGACGTGACGCTTGGCGATTTCGACCTTCTCATCCTCGGTGTAACCCGGGATGCGGATGATCTCCATACGGTCCAGCAGCGGCTGGGGCATGTTGAGGCTATTGGCCGTCGTGACGAACATGATCTTCGACAGGTCGTAGTCGACCTCGAGATAGTGGTCGGCGAAGGTCGAGTTCTGGGCGGGGTCCAGTACTTCGAGCAGGGCCGAAGCCGGATCGCCGCGCCAGTCAGCGCCCATCTTGTCGATTTCATCGAGCAGGAAGAAGGCGTTGGTAGACTTCACCTTCTTCATGTTCTGGATGATCTTGCCCGGCATGGAGCCGATATAGGTCCGGCGGTGACCGCGGATTTCGGATTCGTCGCGCACGCCGCCAAGCGAAATGCGGATGAACTCACGGCCCGTAGCCTTGGCGATCGACTTACCCAAGGATGTCTTGCCGACACCCGGAGGGCCGACGAGGCACAGGATCGGGCCCTTCAGCGTGCCCATGCGCGCCTGGACGGCCAGGTGCTCGAGGATGCGCTCCTTGACCTTGTCCAGACCATAGTGATCCGCTTCCAGGATGTCCTCGGCCTTCTTGAGGTCGATGGGCTTCGGCTTGACGGCGCCCCAGGGGATCGACAGCAGCCAGTCGAGGTAGTTGCGCACGACGGTGCTTTCGGCCGACATGGGCGACATGTGACGCAGCTTGTTCAGTTCGGCCAGCGCCTTGGTGCGGGCTTCCTTGGACAGCTTGGTGCCCTTGATCTTCTTCTCGAGCTCGGCCAGTTCGTCCTTGCTCTCGTCCTGTTCGCCCAGCTCGCGCTGAATGGCCTTCATCTGCTCATTCAGGTAATATTCGCGCTGGGTCTTCTCCATCTGGCGCTTGACCCGGCTGCGGATCTTCTTTTCGACCTGCAGCACCGAGATTTCGCCTTCCATCAGGGCGTAGATCTTCTCAAGCCGCTTGGTGACGGACAGTTGCTCCAGGAGCGCCTGCTTGTCGGCGATCTTGACCACCAAATGCGCGGCGATCGAGTCAGCCAAGATGTCGGCGTCGCTGATTTCCGCAATCGCATTAAGGCTTTCCGGCGGAATCTTCTTGTTCAGCTTGATGTAGTTTTCAAACTGCTCAGACACTGCGCGGGTCAGGGCTTCGGTGTCCGGGCCTTCCATTTCGCCGCCATCGAGCACATAGGCCTCGGCTTCATAGTAGGGCTCGGTCGACAGGAAGCGCTTGACGCGGGCGCGCGACTTGCCTTCGACCAGCACCTTGACCGTGCCGTCGGGCAGCTTCAGCAGTTGCAGGACGTTGGCGAGGACGCCGATCTCGTAGATGGCCGACGGATCGGGATCGTCATCGGAAGAATTCTTTTGTGTGGCGAGCAGGATCTGCTTGTCGCCTTTCATCACCTCGTCCAGCGCCTGCACTGATTTTTCGCGGCCAACGAACAGCGGCACGACCATGTGCGGGAAGACCACGATGTCGCGCAGCGGCAGGACGGGGATGGTCACGAGATCCAACATTTTTACTCCTTGCGGCGTGTATCTGCCGCCTGACAAGACCGGCAGTCGTCTCGTGTTAACAAGTATGAACCCGAGGTTTCTACAGAGTCTTAAAGATAGGGCGCTTCACGGGCTTGTGCTTTCGCGTTGAACAAAAGCGAATCCGCCAGAGCGCTTCGTTAACAGATGTGGGGGAAGGCCAGCGAAACTTCAAGGTATGTCGAAACCAGCCCGCCTCTCCTGTCCACCGGATTCTCCAGTGCGGACGTTAACCACAGCGTAGTCCCTTACTGCCTCTAAGGAAAATCACATTACGGATCGGTGTGATCTATTCACTTGAAAGGCCCCCCTTCCGTCATTTGCTCCGCAAATGCCCATGGCTTGCGAAAGCTATACTTTCACTGGCGCCAAACCCGCGTAAACGGGGAAGGAAAAGAGAAATGCGACATAGCTAATTCCTTCCCCGTTTACGGGGAAGGTGGCGCGGCGCTTGCGCCGTGACGGAAGGGG
>CBFGPQ010000076.1:0-15899 GCA_965650705.1 uncultured Asticcacaulis sp.
TGTTCGCAATGTTAGGGAATCCATCCCGATTCAATTAAACGTCATCCCGCTCTAGGTTCGCCAGATGCCCTTGGTATTAACTGCCATGACGGAAAAGGCGGCGGCGGAATTCATTAACCTTCTCTCCTAAGCGGTTATTTCGGTTTCCTTTGTACGATGGCCTGTCGCGGCGCCCCCGCCGCTCTGTTCGAAGCGTAGCCGTGTACGATACCGCCCAAGATACTGGCATGAGTACCGATCCCGAAGCCCGGCCGCGGTCTAGGTTCGGGGCCGTCGTCTTCGTTTTGTTTCTCGCCCTGTTCGCAACCTGGGGCGCCGCGCCGGCGCTGGCCGACGCGCGGTGGACCGGGTTCACAGCCGAGACCTTCCAGCACGTCACCGCGCAAAGTTCAGAAGTTCGCAATCCAACCTCGCTGATCCAGGATCGTCACGGTTTCCTGTGGATCGGCTCTCAGAACGGGCTGGTGCGGTGGGACGGCTACCGTTTCCGGCTGTACCGGCCGGACCCCGACCGCGCCGGCACGCTGCCCGATATCGACGTGCGCAACCTGTTTGTCGATGGAGAAGGCCGCCTGTGGCTCGCTACCAATGTCGGCGGCCTGGCGCGCTATGACGATACCTCCGATAGCTTTACCACCTATACGGCCGGACCCAAGGGGTTGAGCCACGTCACCGTGACCTCGATGGCAGGTGACGGGAAGGGCGGGCTGTGGGTCGGCACGCGGGGCGGATTGGATCATCTCGATCCGCGCAGTGGAACCGTTCGAAAAGCCGTCGTCGAGGGCCTGCCCAGCGAGAAAATCGGCGCATTGCTACGCGATCCCGCCGGCGACTTATGGATCGGTACCGCCGCGGGGCTCGCGCGACGCAGTGGCACATGGACACAGACCCTTACGCTTCCGACGCCCGATGGCACGGTGCCGGCCGTGCGCCAGATCTATCGCGATTCGACAGGACGCATCTGGGTCGGCACGCAGCGGCACGGCGCCTATATCATCGATCCGGGAACAAACGCGGCCAGGGTCGTAACAGGCCCCGGCGCCGGTGATCTGCCTAACGAAGGCATCAATACCATAGCCGAGGTCCGGCCTGGCGAAGTCTGGCTTGGCACCTATAGCCACGGCATCGTCGTTATCGATACCGCGAGCCTGCGGATGCGGCGTATCACCCATGATCCCCGCATCGCCAACAGCCTTCTTTTCGACCAGGTCTGGGCTCTGCACCGCGACCGGTCGGGCCTGATCTGGGTGGCGACGGGTGAGGGGCTCAGCCGCTATGCACCGGAACAGGGCGCGTTTTCCGTTGTGACCGGCGACACTGGACGCGCCGGCGACATGTCCGAAGCGGGTGCGCTGGCCATTAGAGAAATGCCGGGCGGCCGGCTATGGATGGGACTGTTGCGCAAGGGCATCGACATCGTCGACCCCGTCAGTGGCCGCGTCCGCACCCTGGCTCCGGACCCGCGTCATCCTGAAACCGCACTGCCGCAGAACTATGTCTGGGATTTCCTGGCCATGGGGGGGAACGTCTATATTGCAACGGGTCAAGGTCTTTACCGCAGCGACGTTGAAGGCCGCTCGGTAAAACGCGTGCACACTCCAGGACGAGACGCCGACGCCTATACCGTCGGACTGATGCGCGACGGTACGGCCATCTGGATAGCCGGTTATGACGGCGTATGGCGCTTTGATCCGGGCAAACCGGATGCGGAGCCGCTGCATGTCACGGCACTGACCGATGAACGCGCCCGCGTCCTGGCGGCGACGCCCGATGGTGCGATATGGGTCGGCACGGAAAACGGACTGAACCGATTGACACGCGATGGTCGTGTCGAAAAGATCCTGCCGGACAAGGGCAAACATACTTTAAGCGCCGGCTTTGTCACGACCTTGCTAGTCGACAACAAAGGGCGGCTTTGGGTCGGCACCTCCGGCGGTGGCATCGATGTCCTGACTGGCCGTGACGCGAAGGGTCGGCCCGTTTTCCGTCATATCGGCGTGCGCGACGGCTTGCCAGATCCTAATGTCGACAAGCTGCTGGCCGACGGCGAGGGGCGCATCTGGGTGTCGACCGACTCCGCCCTTGCCACAGTTGATCCCGATAGCTTCGCCGTCCGCGCCATCGGTCGCGAAAGTGGACTGCCCGTCTTCAACTACTGGGTGGGTTCGGGCACCGCCACTTCGCATGGCGAACTTGTCTTCAGTGGTGCCTCGGCTGTCCTGGTCGTACGTCCGGACATGATCGGCACCTGGGAGTACGCCCCGCCCCTGGTCATCAGCGATATCCGCATCGGCGGGGAATCGAAGGTGGCCGCCCCCTTCAACGGCGGCACGCCCAGCACACTGATCGTGCCGCCGGGCAAGAACATGTCCGTCGAATTCTCGTCGCTTGATTTTTCCGCCCCCGACCGCAACCGCTATCGCTATCGTCTCGATGGATTCGAACGGGATTGGAACGAGACCGATGCCGGCCACCGCGTCGCTACCTATACCAATCTGCAGCCCGGCCGCTATGTCTTGAAGCTGCAAGGTTCGGACCGCGACGGTGTATGGAGCGGCCGGACACTCAGCATTCCGGTTAAGGTGATGCCGGCATGGTACCAGACCTGGTGGTTCTATTTGCTCGCTCTGGCCCTGGTCGTAGCGGCGATCATCGCGGTCATCCAGATGCGCACCAGCGTGCTGCGAAGCCGCCAGCGGCAGCTTGAAGCCCTGGTTGAAGAACGCACTGCGGAGTTGACGCGCAGCCAGGCGCAACTGGAGCGTATGGCCTACTTCGATGCTCTGACCGGGCTGCCTAACCGGCGCATGTTCCACGAAGACCTGCGCAAGGCCATGGCCTGGGCGCGCCGCGAACACACTGGTTTCAGCCTGTTGCTGATAGATCTCGATCGTTTCAAACAGGTCAACGATACCTTGGGCCACGATGCCGGCGACGCGCTGCTCAAGGAAGCGGCGATCCGTCTGCGTTCGGTGCTTCGCGAAAACGACTGTGTGGCGCGGATGGGCGGGGACGAGTTCGCGATCGTGCTTATGGGCGACTGTGACGCCGATACGGTGTGCAAGCGTATCGTACGCAGCTTCGCGGCCCCGGTGCATTTCCAGGCGTATAAGCTGCAGACCAGCCCTAGTATCGGCGTGGCTGCGTTTCCGGACGATGGAGAAGGCGAAGACGCGCTCTATAAGTCGGCTGATATCGCGTTGTACCGCGCCAAGGCCGCAGGCCGCAACACTTGGCGATACTATACCGTCGACGCCGGGACCGCCGAAGTCGTCTGATGTCGCGAGCCCGGAACTGACACTCGTCAAACTCGCACTTGCCAGATCTGTATGCGTCTAATCAGTCGGTGATCTGCGCCCGACCTTCTGGGGCGTCATGCGCCATCACTCAGTTCAGCTATTACGTCGTACGCGTCACTGCGATACCATGATTTTGAATGTTCGCAGCAAAGGCCATTTGCTGAAAAACTCCGGCGTTCGATCATCAGGCCGGCATCCCCAGGCCTGACGCGCAATTTTTCGGCCTGCTCAGGTGTAAACAGCACGGCGCGCAGTCTCTGCAAAGCCCTGACCGGCCGGTTTCCAACCTGTTCAAGCGCCCGGTAAAGCGAGCTCTCTATCATCTCGAGAGAGGGCAGGCAGCTGGCAGGTACAATCGTGTATTCGAGCGCAATGACCTTGCCGTCCGCAAACCGAAGTCTTGACAGGCGATAGACATAGGATCCGGGCGACAGGCCCAAGATGAGAAGTTCGTCAGTCGACGCAACGACACGGGTCTTTTCCAGCCATTCCGATTTGGGCTTTCGCCCACGCGAAATCATCTCTTCCGTAAACGACGTGAGTTTTGAGAAGTTTTTCTCCGCCCGGTTGGCCACGAATGTTCCTGATCCGCGACGGCGCAGAAGCAGGCCTTCTCCCACCAGGCCTTCCATCGCCTTGCGAATGGTCATCCGTGACAATTTCAGCAATTTCGCCAGTTCTCTTTCCGGCGGAAGTGTTGCATTGGGCTCAAGCAGCTTTTTACGAATTGCCTGTCGAAAAGCAGTCTTGAGCATTACGTAGGCCGGTCGGTTGCCGCCGGGGTCCAGCGGTCCAAGCGCGTCCATAAGCCACATATTTCTCGGAAGTTGGTCGGGCTCTGACGGGGCCGCTCGTACGGTATCAGGCATCTTCGCGTCTCCGTCATATAGCCTTTGGATGCTGATAACGAACAAAAGCCGGGATTTGTGCGGCAGTGAGGATGAGCTGCACCTAACTCAAGCTCCTGGCCTCCATTCCAACTGCCAAGGATGAAAGCAAATCATGGAAACGTCAATTCCATTTTATCATATAGTGGAATTAATATTCCCAATCTTCGTGGTTCCGTCCCTGAGAATGATCAGGCGGAGAGTCACCGAGCGGATCGTGAGGCCGGTTTTTCTACTTAAGCAAAGGATGTCGGTACGTTTACGCCTCAACATCCCCCGCCAATTCCATACCCATCTGGCGGAGGAATCGGGAGTGTAAAGGCAAGCGTCCGCTATGGCTTGCAATGGTTTCGCGCATCGTCGTCAGGGTGTCGTCAAGCGCCTTGGATTCGACGAGGTTGGCAAGCGGATCATAGCGTTTTGGGATAAGGCCTTGACCGAACATGACCGAGAGCCAGCTTGGAATCTGGAAGAGGTCGCCGCGTGACATGACGACCCTCCCGTTTTCAACGAACTGATCGATCTTATATTGGAGAGAGGCGGGGATGGGCATGTTGCGGCAGTATTTCCAGAACTCGGAATCCGTGCGCTCCGTCACCTTGTAATGCAGGATCAGGAAGTCGCGGATTGTTTCGAAATCCAGTCCGACCGCGGTATTGTATTGTTTTGCGAGCAGCGGATTGAAATCCGCGTCGGGAAACAGGTCCATAAACTTGATCAGACCCGAGTGAATAAGATGGATCGATGTCGATTCCAGGGGCTCCATGAAGCCGCCGGAAAGTCCGATCGCCACGACATTCTTGTTCCAGAACGCTTTTGATCGTCCTGTGCGAAACCGGATCAGCCGGGGATCCATAAGCGCCTTGCTGTCGAGATGTGACATTAGGCTATCGCACGCCTTCGTTTCTTCAATGAAGTCATGCGAGAAGACAATTCCGTTCCCGATGCGGTGTTGCAGGGGAATGCGCCACTGCCAGCCCGCGCCATGGGCCGTGGAGCGGGTATAGGGCAATAACGGACCGGTATTCGCGCTGGGGACTGCCCATGCACCGCTGGCAGGCAGCCAGGTGCTCCAGTCCTCGAAGCCCGTTTGCAGGGTCTTTTCCATAAGCAGGGCCTGCATGCCCGTGCAATCCATGAACAGACAGCCCTCGAGCGTCAGGCCATTCTCCGTCGTGACGGAGGAAATGAATCCGTCCTCCGGCCGCTGCGCGACATGAACGATTCGGCCCTCGTGGCGTGTGACGCCACGTGCTTCCGCGTAGCGGCGCAGAAAGGCCGCGTACAGGCCGGCATCGAAATGAAACGCATAGCCGATCGTTGAATGCACGCCGCGGTCACCGGCGGGAGGCGGCGCGAAACGCCCCTGTCTTCCGGCCACCGCAGCCAAGGAATAGGTCTCAAATGGCGTAGGATCGCCCGCCATGCGGGCGCGAATGTAGCTATGGTGAAATGCCGCTCTTCCCACGCCGGCGCCCACCGTTCCGAACGGGTGCATATAGCTGTCACCGAGGCGCTTCCAGTCACGGAACTCGATCCCGAGCTTGAATGTAGCGCGCGTTTCACGAATGAAGTCGGTCTCGCTGATCTCAAGCAGCCGGTTAAAGTCCAGAATCGGCGGAATCGTGGCTTCGCCGACTCCGATCGTGCCGATTGCCTCTGATTCGATAAGATGAATCTTGCCGAGTTTGTTTTGCGTAAGTTTCGCGAGCAATGCGGCCGTCATCCAGCCCGCTGTTCCGCCACCGACAATGACTATGTTTCCTAGAGGCGCGAAATTTTCCATCAGACCAATGCCAGACTCTGCGTGAGTCCGCCAGTGTCCAGCGCACTCAAAAACCCTTCAATTACTGTAGGATAAGTCAGACTTCCCGAATTTGAATCGCAAGCGCAAGAGGGTGGTGGGGTGGTTTTGCTCCGATGTCGCAAATATGTCTCAATATGCAAAATTGGTCTAACTTTGTGATGAAGGCAGCACGATGATCGCTAATAAAATGTTTTTTAAAGAATAAAATTTCAACTAACGGTTCTATACAACCGGCTGCGCGCATGATGACCCTTAGAATTGGTCTTATCCCTGGTCCGAAATAATAAAACAAATTAATTAATTGATATTGACCAATGTGCGTTGGCGGCGGCTCAATGTCCTAGGCACAGCTTCGAAAAGCCGGACTTCAGCTCAACAGGATGTGCGCGCCTTGAGAACACTGTCGGGAAAAGGGAAAAACATGAAATTGAAGCGTTCGATATTGATGAGCACCGCGATCGCCGGCGCCATGCTATCTTGTTCGGCCTTTGCGCAGGACAATGTGGATGACAGCCAGGAGGTCGTGGTCGTAGGTATCCGCGGAAGCCTTCAAAAAGCGGCGCAGTTGAAAAAGCGAACCGATGCCATCGTTGATGCGATATCGGCGGAAGACATAAGCAAATTTCCTGACACGAATATCGCCGAGTCGCTTTCACACCTTCCGGGCGTCAGCGTGGACCGCAACTTTGGCGAAGGTGAAAAGGTGTCGATTCACGGAACCGATCCGGCACTGAACCGAATCCTGATCGACGGCCATTCGATTGCGTCGGCGGACTGGGGCGGCAACCCAAACGATCCAACCAGCCGCACATTCAATTATTCGCTGCTGGCGCCTGAAATCGTCGGCCAGCTAAAGGTTTACAAGAGCCCCGAAGCCTGGATCGACGAAGGCTCTCTCGGCGGCACGGTCATCCTCGAAACCCGTAAGCCCCTTGACCTGAAGGCCGGCACGGTGACCGGTTCGCTGGGTTACAGCTACAACGACCGTTCGGAAAAGGGCGATATACGCGGCTCGGCGCTTTATAGCTGGCGCAACAGTAACCGGAATTTCGGCGTCCTTGTCGCGGCGACCTACGACAAACAACAGTTGCACCGCGCCGGTATCGAATACTTCGGCTATATGGGCGCGGGAGCGTTCAACAGCGCCTTTACGACGACGAAGGATTCTTCGGGCAATGTCACGGCCGTGAGTGGGCCCAATATCAATGGGGCGGCGCCGACCGTGGCGTCATATACGGAGCTGGCGGCGGCGAATGTGCCCTGCTGTTTCAACTGGGCCTATTTTGACCAGACACGCGAACGCAAAGGCCTGAGTGCGGCCGTACAGTGGAAGCCGAGCGAGGACGTCGAATTCGATCTGTCTGCTTTGCATATCGAAGGTGATTACACCAACTATAACCAGTCCATGTACGCGGTTCCGGTTTGGAACAGCGCCAACGCCCAGAACTTTACGGTGGCCAACGGTCTGATCAGCGGGGCCTATATTCCGGCGAAAGCCGCCGGTACCGGTTCGCTTACGCAGTACGATGCCATCCTGCGCAGCACGGTCGTGAAGACGGACAGCATCAATCTGGCCGGCAAGTGGCATGCGGGTGACTGGAAGATCAGCGGTAATGTCGGCTGGACCCAGGCCACGGGCGGCAAAGAACCCGAACGGATGATCAGCTTCGATTTCAACTCGGGCTTTACGTTCGGGTTCACGTCGGACAGCACGAACATCAACTATGACACCGCACCGACGACGGCAAAAGCTTTGGCCCGTACGCCTTCGTCGACGCCCAGCACCATTAACGGCGTTACGGCGAATTACGTCCAGATGGGCGGGATGGAACGGAGCCGCACGACCGATAAGGAAACCTACGGACAGATCGATTTCAAGCGTAACCTGGAGGGCGTCTTTGAAACCGTCATGTTCGGGGCCAAGCTGACGAAGCACGAAAACGCGCTGGATGCCGAGGGCTGGGATTACTACGCCAACAAGACCCTGTATCTCAGTGATTTCGCTTCGGAGAACACTCCGGACGGCCTCTGGGCTGACATGGGCGGGAGCGGCAATGCGATGCAGTACCTGGGACTAACCCAGGCCGGCATATTCGAAGTGATCGACGCCAGCGTGACCCGGTACAACGGTCCGAAATACGGCATGGAATTTACCGTCAAGGAAGATATCGTCGCGGCGTACCTGCAAGGCAACTTCCGCCAGGGCAACTGGCACGGTAATGTCGGCGGGCGCCTGGTTTCGACCGAGGACGTTTCCAACTACTGGGAAACGGCCGATGGCGGCGTCACCTACACGCCCATGACCGTGACGCAAAAGGAGACCAAGTTCCTGCCCAGTGCGAACATCGTCTATGATGCATCCGACAATGTCCTGCTGAAGTTCGGCGCCGCCAAGGTGATCGCCCGTCCGCGCTACAGCCAGTTGGCCGGCACGGTCGAGCTGAATGATCGTACGCTTACCGGCGGCGGCGGCAACGCCAATCTCAAACCGTACGAGTCCCTGAACTTCGAAGGGTCCGTGGAATGGTATGTCGGCAAGTCCGGCCTGTTCGCGGCCGAATTCTTCCACCGCAAGATCAGTTCCTACGTTGTCCAGGATACTCAGGATAAGGTGTTCTTCAACCGGTTGACCGGCGCCAACGCGACCTATTCCTTCAGTTCGCCATTCAACGCGCAGGACGCAACGGTTACGGGTTTTGCCCTGCAGGCACAGAAGGACATTGCGTACGGGTTCGGCATCATCGCGAACTATACATTCGCCGATGCGGACACCGGCACGACGGCCTACAACATGCCGTACCTGTCCCGCGACAACATCAATATCATTCCCTACTATGAGCAGGGGCCATGGCAGGTCCGTCTGAGCTACAACTATCGTTCCCAATATTTCACGGGCATCGGGCGTCGTAACTCAAAGGACTTCACGGACTCCTACGAACAGGTCGACCTGTCGGCGAGCTTCAAGATCAACGACAATTTGTCTGTCTATGCCAACGGTCAGAACCTTCTGGACCAGACCTACTACTCGTTCAGTTCGTTCGCGGAAGCGCCAACGGCATTCTACAAGAACGGCCGCCGGTTCTTCATCGGCGTGAACTATAAGATGTAAGCCTGCGGAGTGAGAGCTTGCCTTAGAGCCTGAGGCTTCGAGGCTGGACCTCACGGACTCTGACAGTTGTGAAGTCGAATGAGAAAGAGTGAGGCAGTATAAAGCCGCCTCACTCTTTTGTTTGTCTCGGTTGGGCCGGAGTACCCAGCTATACCCGCGGTGAACACGCGGCCTCAGCGCTTTGAGGTGGCATACCGCATGACTTCGTAGATGAGTGCCGACTCGATCGTGCCGCCCAATAAGTGGGCATATGGGCCGGACGTATAGACGGGGACATCTTCCCCAGCATGTTGGGCACTCGACATCGGCGTCAATGCCGCCTGATGGAAGTCGGGCGAAAGCGCTTCATCCTGCGTCAGGGCCGGACTTCCCGCCGGTCTTGCACCGGGGCCGGTAGCATAGCTGAGGGTCAGACGGGGACGACCGTCACGGTCGGGTTCGATGGCGCCGTGTTTGCGCGTCAGGCCCAGGATGGGTTCATCGCGCGTCGATCCGGCATTGAGCGTCAGGCCATGGCTATGGTCGGCGGTGACGATGATCAGGGTGTCGGCCGCATCGGTCATCTCCAGCGCCGCCTTGACCGCCTTGTCCAGCTCATCGACGTCGGTGAGCGCGCGATAGGCATTGTTCTCATGGTGCCATTTGTCGATCGCGGCGGATTCGACCAGCAGGAAGAAGCCGTTGTCGTTTCGCTTAAGGACACCGATAGCCTTGCGCGTCATCTCTTCGAGTGTCGGCGTACTGCCCTGACCCTTGTGGTCAACGACCGAAGGCAAGTCGCCAGCGGCGAACAGGCCCAGCAGTTTTCGCGTCTGGCCGGCGTCGATGGCCATTAGCTCCGTCTTGTCGGTGACCACCCTGGCGCCGGGTTGCGCGCGCCATTCCTTGGTGAGGTCGCGGTCCAGGCGTCGCCCGCCTTCTGCTGTCGTGACGAAGCGGGCGCGGTCACCGCCCAACGCTACATCGAGGCGCAGGGGCTCGGGCGCCTCGACCAGTTGCCGCGCCAGGTCGAGGCAACCGGCCTCGTTGACGCCCTTCGGCAGTTCGGTATCCGACCGCCAGCCGCGCGACGGCACGTGGCCGTAGGCCCCCGCGGGCGTCGCGTCGGTCAGGCCCGAGGTTGTCACAATGCCGGTCGCCTTGCCGTCGGCCTTCAGCTGTTCGGCGATGGTCGGTATGCGCGCGCGCATCGCCGACGCACAGTCATTGCTTTTGACGGTCGCGTCGACGCCGATGGCGGCATTGATCGTCTTGACCCCTGTGGTGATGGCCGAAATGCCGTTGGCAGAGTCGGTGACGAACTTGTCCGCGGAATAGGTCTTCGACAGGCCAGAATAGGGCAGGGATTCGAAGGCGAGGCGATAGGAAGCGCCGTCCAGGCCCCGGCTCTGGCCGGCGAAGATCCGTCCGGCCGTTACAGAGGCTATGCCCATGCCATCGCCGATGAACAGGATGACGTTGCGCGCCCGGTTCGTGTTCGGCGTGCGGTCAAGCGCGGCCTGAAGGTCCTTCGAGACGGGGGGCGCGGCCATTACGGGCGTCACGCACAGGAGAGACACCGAAAGACATATGAAAAGAGACTTCATTTTTCGCCCCGAAAAAACACCTCGCTAGACCATGCTGCGTTTCCAAGAAAACACAGCATGGTCTAGATTTCTTAGTCGTCGCATGCTTGGTCCGAAAAAACTGGTGTCCACTTCTTCGGAGCATGCTCCAGCCACGCATAGCCAGCCGGCGGGGCTGTGAAGGATCAGTTATGCGATCCGGTCAGAACTTGCCACGCAAGCCGATCGACAACGAACGGCCGTTGTAGGTGTAGCCGCCGAACTGGCCATTCTGGGCAAACTGCCACTGCGCTTCGTTGGTCAGGTTTTGTGCCTCGATGACCAGGGTCAGGCGATCGTCGAGCCGGTAGCTGAAATTGCCGTCCAGCGAGCCATAGTCCTTGTCGTTGAGGCTGGCAAGGCCGCCGGTGCCGACGGAGGCCAGGACCTCATCGACCCAGGCATAAGACAAGCGGGCGCCCAGCCGGTCCTTTTCGTAAAACACCGTCAGGTTATAGCTGTTCTCGGCCACATTCTGCATCTTGTCGACCAGGGTCGCCGAGTAAGCGGCTTCGGAATCGGTAAGCGTATAGCTGGCGAGGGCGCCCAGACCGTCCCACGGCGCCGGCAGGAAGCGGAAGTTCTGCTGCCAGGCCAGTTCCAGCCCCTTGACCCAGGCATTGCCGCCGTTGACCGGCGCGGTCAGCAGGTAATCCCGGCCGTCGATGGCGATGGTGGTGTTCTGGTTGTAGACGAAGGTGGTGATGTCCTTGTAGAAGACGCCGCCAATCAGGGCTGAGCCCGGGGCAAAATACCATTCTGCCGTCAGGTCGTACTGGTTGGCTTCGAACGGGTCGAGCAATGGATTGCCTCCGACGGCCGTGAAGATCACGCCGGACGAGTTCAGCGTCAGGCGCGGCGACAGATCGGCCAGGGACGGCCGGGTAATGACCTTGGCGGCGGCGGCGTGAACCTGGACGCGGTCCGACACTTCGTAGACGAGATTCAGGCTGGGCAGGATGTCGTTGTAGGTCTTCTCGAAGCTGACCGGCAGGGCGGCGGTGCCGGTGTCGGCGTGCCCTTCCGACAACTGCTTCGTTTCGGCGTAACGCACGCCCAGTTCGCCGCGCAGCGGACGTTTGAACACCTCGGTGCCGATCGCCGCGGCGGCATAGCCAGCCGAGATGGTTTCAGCGACGTAGTAGGAGTTGCGCAGGTCGCCGCGCGCCAGCGCCGTGTTAGCGATGGCCGACGTATCGAGTATGGCCCAGAAGGCGTCGCGGTTGGGGCTGAGCCACGTCTTCGGTAGGGTCGCGCCGACTTCGCTCAGATAGTCGCTGACATCAACCACGTCATAGTAGGCGGTCCCGAAAACGGTGTTGTTGCCGCCGATCGTCTTGCCGGTCTTATCGCGAGTGAAGTTGATATCGCGGCGGTTATAACGGCGCGAGCGGTCGCGGTACTTCACCCCGCCCGATACCTCCGTGAACGGTCCCCAGCTGAGCGCGCGCTTCGCGTCAAACTGGATGGCGTTTTCCTCGTCAAGCGAATCGTTGACGCGCCATTCGGTGCGGCGGAACGGCAGGACTGGGTCGGTTAGCTTCTTGGTCTTGAAGTCCAGCGTCGGGATGCCGTCGCCGACCTGAGGAATGAAGAAGGACAGCGTGCCGGAATTGCCCGAGACACGGGTGCGGGTGATCGGCTGGTCGGTATTGGAGTAGGCGCGCGCCACATATGCCGTCGCGGTCAGGTCCCACGCACCCAGCTTTTGCCGCACCGACAGGTCGGTCATCTGATTGTCGTGCGTCAGGTAGTCGATCTCATGGCCGATCTGGGTTTCGCCATTGGTGATCGTGCCGCCGACCAGCACGCCGTCACGCACCTGCGCTGTTCCGGCGACCATCTTGGTGAAGGCGAAGTCGGCCGAATAGGTCAGTTCGTCGTAGAAGTCGTCGAGGTAGGTGTACATGTGCGACAGGTTGACCTCGGTCGTGTCCGACGGCCGCCACTGTACGGCAGCGGTGCCGCCCCAGCGTTCGCGCCGTTCGCGCTCCAGCGTCGGGCGGACACCAAAGGGCGTGGTCGTGGTGTCGGTGACGCCGTCGCCGTTGACGTCGACCTTGCTGGCGGCCCAGCTGACACCGGTGACGCGGTCCGAACGCAGGCTGCGGACACCGTAATTGGCCGATACCAGAAGACCCAGGGTGCGCGCGTCGTTCTGCCAGCTCCACAGGGCCGAAGCCTTAGGGTCGGTCTTTTCGGCCAGTTCGACATAGGTGGCGGTCAGGCTGACGGCGGTCGTCGGCGCCCTGAAGTCGAGGGGGCGGAAGGTGCGCAGGTTGATCGTGCCGCCGATGGCGCCTTCATCCATGGAGGCCAGCGGCGACTTGATGACCTCGACGCCGGAGACCAGTTCCGGTGCCAGGGTGTCGAAGCGGAACTGTCGGCCCGACTGGCCCGAGTCGCGGACGTTTTCGTTCACCGCCGCGCTACGGCCGTTGAGCGTTACGTTCTGGAAGTTAGGACCCAGGCCACGCACGCGCACGAACAGGCCTTCGCCACGGTCGCGGGTGATCGAGATACCCGGGACGCGTTGCAGCGCTTCGGCGACGTTGCTTGCCGGGAATTTGCCGATGTCTTCGGCATTGACGACGTCGATGACGTTGGTGGCGCGGCGCTTTTCGCTCAGTGCCTTGGCCAGCGAGCTTCGAAAGCCGGTGACCACGACCTCCTCGGGAGGGGCTTCGGCGACCGCGGCGGCCTCAGTGGGGACGGGCGCCGACGTTGGCATGGGGGAGGGCGCTGCGTTGCTGGTGCGGACCTGGCCGGCGCGGATGACGACTGTGTCGCCCTTCAGCGTATAGCCCAGCGACTGGCCGCTCAGCAGGCGGGTTAGCGCCTGGTCGATGTCGAGGCGGCCGTTGACGCCCTGGGTGCGTTTGCCGCGCGTCAGATCCGGGTCGGCTACGATCTGCACGCCGGTGGCGCGCGACAGCTGGATCAGCGCGCTGTCGAGCGCGCCGGCCTTGATGTCCAGTGTTACCGCACGGCTTGCGATGGCCTGCGCCTGCGTGGTGCCGGCGGCGAAGCTGCCGAGGGTCAGGGCCGTCAGCGAGGCCGACAGGCAGAGAATGCGAGTGAAGGTCACGGTTTATCCCCAATGGCCGCCATCCCAGGCCCATCCTTTTGCGGCGACGTCGTGGATATGACGGACAAATACCCGGCCGACCGGACAAAGAGTTTGGTGAAATATTTATGACGCGGGTCTGTGGCGACAGGACTAGCGCAGGACAATCACGTTGCCCTGCTGTTCGACGGTAAAGCCGTGGACCATGGCCAGAGCTTCCAGTTGGGCCTGCGGCGCATCCAGCCGGACGCGGCCAACGACGCGCTTTTGCCTGAGGTTCGCGTCGGCGAAACGGATAGTCACCCCCGACTGGCGGCTGAGCGCCTGGGTCACGCGTTCCAGGGGCCAGTTGTCGGGCTCGATCCAGCCCTTGCGCCAGTCGCCGCCGCCCGGGTCGAAGCGCGACAGGGACTGTATGTCGCCGCCGCTGAGGCCGGCGCGCATGCCGCGCGTGAAGTCGCCGTAGCGGCGGCTGTCGCCGGTAAGGCGGACCTTACCGTCATAGACGTCAAGTTCGACGCCGCCGTCGAGATAGCTGAGGTTGAATTCGGTGCCGAGTACCTTGGCCTCACCGCCCTCGAGCTCGACGAGGAAGGGGCGCGATGCATCATGCGTCACGGAGAAGTAGGCTTCGCCGCCGTTAAGGCTGACCCCGCGGCGGTAGGCGGTCAGGCGCGCCTCAAGGCGTGACCCGCCATTGAGGGTGACGCGGCTGCCGTCGCCCAGGGCAATCTCGCGGATTTCGCCCGGACGGGTCGTGTAGGTCGTGGACGCGGTCGTCCAATCGGTGACGAGAGGGGGCAGGACGGCGATGCACAGGCAGGCCACCAGGACGGTTGCGGCCGCACTGGCCCACGCCCTGGGCCTTTGCCACATCGGGATCCGGACGGCCGGATCGAACTGCGTCAGGGCGTCGAGCAGGGCGCGATCTTGCGCAACCTGCAACATGCGCTGATAGGCCGTCTCATGCTGTGGATCGGCGGCTCGCCACGTCAGTCCTTCGCCGCTTTCGCCCACGCTGAGCGCCTGGTCGGCGAAGCGGGCGGCGGTGATCCATAGAGTGCCATCAGTGTCCGTACCCTCAGGCATCATATTTCTGTCTTTTCTTTTCTTCTTTGGCGAGGGTTTCATGCAGTTGGCGCAGGCCGCGGTGGATATGTTTTTCGACGGCGTCCGGACTGAGGTTCAGGCTCCTGGCGATCGCCTCGCAACTTTCGCCGTGTAGGCGGCGGCGGACCAGGACCTCGCGGCGTAAGCGCGGCATGTCCTTCAGCGCCCGGGTAAAGGCTTCGAGGCGCTGTTTATGCATCAGGACCTGCTCCGGCAAGGGGTGATCGCACGCGAGTGTTTCATCGATCGCCTCGGTGGCACCCAGGCGCCGGCTACGAAAATGGTCGCTGATCAGGTTGAGCGCGATACGTCGAGCGAGGGCGGCGACATTGTCGACCTTGTTGTCGCGGACATAGGCGACCACCCGGGCCAGCGTCTCCTGGACGACGTCTTCGCGCAGGGCGTGGTCGCGAACCTTGCCTGCCACGAAGCGCGACAGGCGCTGATGCTCATCGGCGATCCAAGGAAATGGTGCAGGGGAAGGGGGCATGGCGGCTACGCTTAGCTGGCATGTGCGACGGTTTCTTTACAGACGCAGAGTCGGGCGCAAAATCGGGTTACGGGGGCGGACGCCTCAGACTCGGTTATGCGTGAAATAAGCGCTGCTCCGCTTCATCTGAAGTGGAGCAGCGCCCTCCGTTTTGGCCTTGTCGCATTTCCTGACGGCGATCCCCGCCGTCTATTTCCCGGGCTTGATGGTGAAGCTGTAGCTTTGCGGCTCAAGCTTCACCCGGTATTTGGCCAGCGGCCGTCCATCGAGCGACCAGCCGGTGTCGCCGCCGACGCCGGTCTGCACCAGGTCAATAAGTAGCGAGCCGTCGCCGTGCGGGGCGATGTCGGACGACTTCCAGGTGCCCTGCTTGCGGAAGTAGAGATCCTCATAGGGAAAGGCCAGGGCATTGATGGACAGGGGCTGATCCCCCTTGACTGTCAGGCCCGCGCCGCTCCCGCTCAGGGACAGCCAGCGCACATCGGTCTTGTTGCCGGATTCCATCGGCCGGCTATAGGCGTGGTAC
>CBFGPQ010000077.1:0-15784 GCA_965650705.1 uncultured Asticcacaulis sp.
ACAACCTGCGCGTCCTGGCCCTGTCGGAACTGTCGCCGCTCAACAATTCGCTCGATCCTGCGACGCTGAAAAAGCCCGGCGACTATAACGAAGACCTGCTGGTTGGCCTCGACTTCCTGATGGCCGAGATGAAGAAGCGCGATATGCGCGCCGTCCTTTATCTGACCAACTTCTGGGAATGGTCGGGCGGCATGATGACGTTGCAGTACTATGTTAACGGCGGTCACTACATCAATGCCGGCGACCCTGCCCATCCGTGGCCCGAATTCGCCAATGAATCCTCGAAATTCTATCAAAGCCAGGCGGCCAAGGACGTCTACTACGCCAACGTCCGTAAGGTCGTCAGCCGCGTCAATACCATAACCGGCAAGCCTTATGCGGACGATCCGACCGTCATGGCCTGGCAGCTGTCGAACGAGCCCCGTCCTGGCGGTTCGGACGCCTCGGTCGCGGCCAACGTGCAGGCCTATTACGGCTGGATCAAGGACACGGCGGCACTGATCCGTTCGCTGGACAAGAATCACCTGGTCTCGCTGGGCCACGAGGGCCTGATGGGTGCGAACAACCAGGCGCATATCGTTGAAAAGGCTCACGAACATATCGATTACCTGACGGCGCATATCTGGCCGCAGAACTGGTCATGGGTCGACGGCAAGAACCTGGCCGGCACCTTCGATGGCGGCGCCGAGAAAGTTCAGACCTACATCAACGCGCACATCAGGATGGCCGAGAAGCTGGGCAAGCCGGTCGTATTCGAAGAGTTTGGCTTCCCGCGCGATGATACGGCCTATGAGCCCGGCACCCCGACCGTTTATAAAGACAAGTTCTACGCCATGATCTACAAGGCCGTGGAAGACGCCATCAGCCACGACACGCCCGTCGCCGGCTCGAACTTCTGGGCCTGGGGTGGCGCGGGCCGTGCCTTGCACCCGGATTACAAGATGCTGCGTGGCGAAACCGCCTATGTCGGTGATCCGCCGCACGAGCCGCAAGGCTGGTATAGCGTCTTCAACACCGATACGTCGACTCAGGCCTTGATCAAGGCGCACGCCGAAAAGCTGAAGACCCTGAAGCCAGCCAAGAAAGCCGCCTGATAAATTGGATTGCGATTTTGGGCCGTTGTGCGAGATATCCTCCCGTACACCGGCCCAAAGCTTTTCTGATGCCTGAAACCGACACCATTATAGACGCCTGCGGTCATCGCTGCCCAGTGCCCACGCTAAAACTGCGCCGCGCCTTGGAAACGTTTGAGCATGTTACGCTGATAGCGGACGATCCGATGGCCCAGATCGATGTGCCGCACTTCTGTGCGCAGAACGGCTTCGTCCTCGAGACGCGGGAAGAACGCGATAGTCATTGGCTTTTTCGCGTAAGCCGTGCAGCCAGTGGCGGAAAGGTGTGAGTTATGAGTGAGTCTGTTTACTGTTGCGCCTTAAGACTGGTATCCATTCGTTGAATCTCTGAGTCGATGTCTTCAGGAGTGCTGAACGCGTGAGTATCAATCCCCGCCTCTTGCTGCTGGGCCAGACCGATGGCTGGATGCAGGGTATGAGCAATGAGCTCGACCGGCTGGGATTGCAGACTCTGAGCGCGCGCCATCCTGATGCGGCCTATGCGGCCCTGTCCGACCTGCCCATCGAAGCGGTCATGGTCGACGAAGCGACGCAAATCGCGACCCCCTATCTGTTGGACAAACTGCGTGCTGCCGCCTGGCCGCGCCGCGTGCCCCTAATCATGGCGCGTGAGGACGATGGCTTCCAGGTGCCCGAAGGCTGGGACATGGCCTTCACGCGTGCGGCCCATCCCCAGCAGATCCTGCTGACGGTCGAACATATGGTCCGCGCTTGCGTTGCCGAAGAAGAATACGACACGCGCTGTCAGACCTTTGATATTCCCGTCGAACAGGCCGACCGGCTAATGCAGGATCAGGCGCCGCTTAGCCTGCTGTCGATCGGCCAGCCGCATCCGGAATATCTGGCGCTCACCCACGAACTGCGCCGTCAGGGCGCGGAGACGGTCGCGGCCCTGTCAAGCTACAGCGCCTTTGATTATCTGCACGATAAAAGCTTTGATGCCGTTTTGCTGTGGAGCGGCGAGCAGCCCTCCGAAGCCCTATCGGTGGCGTCCGGCATGCGGCGCAATACGCGGCTTTATCACACGCCGGTGCTGCTGCGCCTCAATGAGGCCGTCGAGCTCGATCTGGGCGACGCGTACTTGCGCGGTGTCAACGACATCGCCAATGCCCAGGCCGGCGTTCAGGAGATTGCCGACCGGCTGATGCGTCTGGCGCGCAGCCATCGCCGCCAACTGACGATCCGTAAGACGCTCGAATCGATGCGACGCAATCCGGAAATCGACAAGGCGACCGGCCTGTTCGGCCGCGACCTGTTCGCGTCGCACCTGGCGCGCCTGTCAAAGGCCGCCGACGCGCGCAATCGCCCCTTAAGCATCTGCGTCCTCAAGATCGCCGATACGCCCGAAGTGGTTCGTGCCCGCGCCAAGAAGCTACTCGACCACGCCGTGCCACAGATCGGCTCGATGATCGCGCGTCTGGTCCGCGCCGAAGACACCGGCGGCCGACTGTCGAACGACGTGTTCGCCCTGGCCTTGCCGGCGACACCCTTGCCCGCCGCGCGCAATGTCGCTGAACGCATCGCCGCCGTCATTGGCTGCACGGCGTTCGATTCCGGCCAGGGCAAGGCGCCCTATGTCGTTGAATTCGAAGTCGGTGTCGCGCAGATGCTGGAAGGCGAACCCGCGGCCGTCGCCCTTACCCGTGCCGCCGAGGCTGTCGGTGCTCGCGGCCGCCAGGCTGTCTGAATATGCCGGTTTAAAGCCGGCTGAATGCCGAGGCGTGGATGATCTCGCCCTCGCTGACCGATAGCGTGCCGCCCATTGCAAGAACCATCAGGTGCGGACCGGCATAGGGCGATGTAAAACGAGACGCCGCTTCGACCTCGAAGCCAAAGCGCTGATAATAGGACGGATCACCCAGTACGAAGATCGCTTCAGCGCCCAACAGGCGCGCCCGCGCTATGGCCGTGCGCATCAAAGTCCCGCCGACACCTTGGCCCTGATAGGCCGGATGAATAGCCAGCGGTGCAAGGGCAAGCGCGGAAAACGGCGCCTGCACACGCGACAGCAGCACATGGCCAATTATCTTACCGTCGAGCACAGCCACCAGCGAAGAAGCGATATCGCCATCGGCACGGAGCGCGTCGATCAGTCGGGCTTCATCGGGTCGACCGAACGCGACGCTGACGACACCCGAGATGGCGGTAATATCGTCTGGCTGTTCGGCGCGAATATCCATCAGTTTTCCGCTGCCAGCCGCGCCAGTTCCTTGACGATCTTTTCGGCGGCGACCAGGCGCTGAGCCGCATCGGGCCATTCGCCGGTCACCGACATCTTTTGGTCGGGCCGCAGGCGCCAGTTTGGCTGGCTTTGCGTGAACTTCACCAGGCCCATCGGATTGACGAAGCTGTCATTGCGGAAGGTGACGACCGCGCCCTTGGGGCCAACGTCGATCTTGGCGACATTCGCTTCCCGGCACAGGCCCTTGATTCCAACCACTTTCAGCAGTTGTTCGGCCTCTTCGGGAATGGGGCCAAAGCGGTCGATCAGCTCGGACGCCAGGGCTTCGCGATCGGCCAGCTTTTCGGCCTCCGAGACGCGGCGATAAAGTGCCAGACGGATGTTCAGGTCTGGGATATAGCTTTCCGGGATCATGACGGCGGCGCCGGCATTGATCTGTGGCGACCAACTGCGGTGGTCGGTCAGGCTGTCCGAAGTCTTCGAGCGCAGTTCGGCGACGGCGTCTTCCAGCATCTGCTGATAGAGCTCGACGCCGATTTCGCGGATATGGCCCGACTGTTCGTGACCCAGCAGATTGCCGCCGCCGCGAATGTCGAGGTCATGGCTGGCCAGCTGGAAGCCGGCGCCGAGGTTGTCGAGCGATTGCAGGACCTTGAGACGCTTTTCTGAAGCGAGGCTCAGCGTCTTATGCGCCGGCGTCGTCAGATAGGCGTAGGCGCGCGACTTGGAACGCCCCACCCGGCCGCGGATCTGATAGAGCTGCGCCAGGCCGAACATGTCGGCGCGATGGACGATCAGAGTGTTGGCGGTCGGCACGTCCAGGCCGGATTCGACGATGGTCGTTGACAGCAGCACATCGTACTGGCCGTCATAGAAGGCGCTCATGACGTCTTCCAGGGCCGTCGGCGACAGCTGGCCGTGGCCGGTGATAAACTTGATCTCCGGCACCTGGTTGCGCAGGAATTCGGCCACGTCCGGCAGGTCGCTTAGGCGCGGCACGACGTAATAGGCCTGGCCGCCACGATATTTCTCACGTAGCAGCGCCTCACGCAGCGCCACAGGATCGTAAGGCAGGACATAGGTGCGCACGGCGATCCGGTCGACCGGTGGCGTGGCGATGATCGACATGTCGCGGATGCCCGACAGTGCCATCTGCAGGGTGCGCGGGATCGGCGTCGCCGACAGGGCCAGCATGTGGACATCGGCGCGGAAGGTCTTCAACTTTTCCTTATGCTTGACGCCAAAATGCTGCTCTTCGTCGACGATGACGAGGCCCAGCTCCTTGAATGCCACCTGTTCGGACAGCAGGGCATGTGTGCCGATGACGATCTCGACCTCGCCCTTTTTCAGGCCTTCGCGCGTCTCGTCGGCGTCCTTGCGGCCGACGAGGCGCGACAGCTGACGGACACGCACCGGCCAGCCCTGGAAGCGCTGGCTGAAGGTCTTGAAATGTTGGCGCGCCAGAAGTGTTGTCGGGCAGACGATGGCGACCTGCTGTCCCGACATGGCGACCACGAATGCGGCGCGCAGCGCGACTTCCGTCTTGCCGAAGCCGACATCGCCGCAGATGAGCCGGTCCATCGGCTGGCCCTTGCCGAGGTCTTCGAGCACATCGGCGATGGCGTTGAGTTGGTCGTCGGTTTCCTCGTATGGGAACTGGGCGCAGAATTCGTCGTAGAGCCCCGATGGCGGATCGATGCGCGTGCCTTCGCGAAGCGCGCGCGCCGCCGCCAGCTGGATCAGGCCATCGGCCATTTCGCGCAGGCGCTGCTTGGCCTTGGCCTTGCGCGACTGCCAACTGGCTGAGCCCAGGCGGTCAAGTTGCGCACTGTCGCTGTCGGCGCCATAGCGGGTCAGGAGGTCGATGTTTTCGACCGGCAGATACAGCTTGGCGTCGTTGGCGTATTGCAGGTCGAGACAGTCGTGCGGGGCGCCGGCGACATCCAGCGTCTTCAAGCCGTCATAGCGGCCTATGCCGTGCTCGATGTGCACGACCAGATCGCCAGGTGTAAGCGCGGACGCTTCAGCCAAAAAGTTCTGCGCACGCCGGCGTTTACGCGGACGGGCTAACCTGTCGCCAAGGATATCGGTCTCGGAAATGACTGCCATGGATTCGGTTTCGAAGCCATGATCGAGCGGCAGGACGGCGCGCTGCACCGGCTTGGCCTTGGTACCGCCGACGCCGAAGCTCTGGGCGTCTTCCCACGACGTCGCCAGGCGCAGCTTACCCATGCCATGGTCGTCGAGCATCTGGCCAAGGCGCTCGGACGAACCGTCGCTCCATGAGGCAAACAGGACGCGCTTGCCTTGCTTGGACAACGCCTTGGCGTGGTCGGTGACGGCGGTGAACAGGTTGGTGGAATCGAGCAGCCGTTCCTGTGAGAAGTTGCGTCCCGGCCGGCCACCCAGATCAACGACGGTCTTGCCCTCCGTGTCGAACGGCTCGAAACGGCGTGTGCGATGATCGGCCAGCGCGCCCTTCCAATCGGCGTCGTCGAGATAGAGGCGTTTGGGTGGGAGGGCCCGATAACCACCGCCACCCTTCTCTTTTGCCGCTTCGGCGCGCAGCTCGTAGGCGTCCTGGATCGTCGCTTCGCGCTCGGCCACCGCATTGTCGGTCAAGGCGTCGAGCATGATCAGGGTGCGTTCGGGCAGATAGTCGAAGACGCTGTCGAGATGGTCGTAGAACAGCGGCAGCAGGTGTTCGATGCCTTGCCGGCGGATGCCGGCGGACAAAGCGGCATAGAGCGGATCGTCGCCAGGCGCACCAAAGGTTTCGAGATACTGCTGGCGGAAGCGTGAAATGCCGGCTTCGTCAACACGGATTTCCGACACGGCGGTGAAGTCGAGCGATGGGATCTGTTTCAGCGACCGCTGGGTGTCCGGATCGAAGCTGCGAATCGATTCGAGGCTGTCACCGAAGAAGTCGAGACGCACGGGCTCTTCGGACGACGGCGAAAAGACATCCAGAAGGCCGCCGCGCACCGCAAATTCGCCGCGTTCGGATACGGTTGAGACGCGTGTATAACCCTGCCCCTGGAAATAGGCCTCAAGCTTTTCGATATCCTGGGTCTGGCCGGGCTTGAGAGACAAATAGCCTTCGCGCACAACGGCTTGCGGCGGAATCTTCTGAACCATGGCCGCAGCGGTGGTCAGCACCAGGACCGGTTTTTCGGGCTTTTTCGTCTTGTAGCCCGCCAGGCGCGCCAGGGCGTACATGCGCTGGGCGACGATACCCGGCGTCGGGCTCATGCGATCGTAAGGCAGGCAGTCCCAAGCCGGGAACGGTAAGATGTCCAGCTCCGGCGCGAAGAACCGCAAGGCCTCGGTGACGGCAGTCATGCGGCCAAAATCGCGGGCGACGAAGACGCTGACGGCTTCGCGGCGCGCCAGGTCGGCGGTAACCAGCGCGTCAAAGCCTTCGGGCACGCCCGAAAGCGTCAAGGCTGTGTCGGAGTCGGAAATGTGGGAGAAGACCGTCATGTCGGAATTACAGTACGTGTTTGTAAGCTGTCTTATAGAAGATATTGAGTCGGTTCATAATTTCCGACTGGTGCTCTGCAGGCGCCGGGTCGCGTTCGATTATCCAGCCATATAGGTCCTGATCGGGTACTTCCAAGAGGACTTCGAACACATCCATATCGGCGTCTGACATGTTGGGCAGGGCTTCATCAGCGAAGTTGCCCAGGATGATGTCGGCCTCCTTAAAGCCGCGGCGCCACGCGCGGAAGGACAGTTTGCGGCGTCTGGCCTCGCGGGCTTCGGTCTCATCCATGGAACTGTCCTCAAAACTATATCGCAAACAACGCTGGCCGGGCTTCTCATAAAGCATTTTTGGTGCTTGATAAGCCCATGCGTCCGGAAATTTTATTCCCCTATTTTGCCGGCGTCGGCACCGTCAAAGGTGTCGGCCCCAAGATCGCGCCGATCCTGGCGCAGCACGCTGGTGAGCACGTGCGCGATCTGGTGTTTTTGCTGCCATCCGGCGTCATTCGCCGGCCTTTGACGACCACCGCCACGGCGCGGGTTGGCGAGGTGCAGACGATGGAAGTCACCATGGCCGGCTTTCGCAGCGCGGCCAAGGGACCGCAACGCATCGACACTTTCGACGATTTCGGCCGCCTCACCCTCGTCTACTTCCATTCTATCCGCGGCTTCGAAAAACAGCACCCGATCGGCGAGCGCCGCTTTGTTTCGGGCAAGGTGGAGGCCTTTGGCGGCAACCTGCAGATGGCCCACCCCGACTATATCGTCGATGAGGCGCGCAAGGACGAAATTCCGCTGTGCGAGCCCGTTTATCCGGCGACATTGGACATCTCCTCACGCACGGTCCGCAAGTTGATCCAGGTGGCGATGACGACGGTGCCTGAACTTCCCGAATGGATAGATATCGGGTTACGAAACAAAAACTTGTGGCCGACCTTTCATGAGGCGTTGGAGGCAAGTCATACTCCGCAGAGTGAGCTAGATCTGTCGCCCGACGCCCTGCCCCGGCAACGCCTCGCCTATGATGAAGCGTTGGCACATCAGTTGGCACTAAAGGCGCGCAAGTCGTATCGCCAGGCCCAGCCCGCACGTGTCGTGAATGCGCGGGAATGGTCGGATCGGGCGTTGAGGACCCTGCCCTTCGCTTTGACCGGCGCCCAGGAACGCGCCATCGAGGATATTCGCGCCGATTTGCGCTCTGGGCACCGCATGAACCGCCTGATCCAGGGCGATGTCGGCGCCGGCAAGACGCTGGTAGCGCTGATTGCGATGATTGACATGGCCGAATCCGGCTTTCAGAGCGTCATGATGGCGCCGACCGAGATACTGGCACGGCAGCATTATGAAAAATCCAAGGAAATTCTTGATGGTCTCGGCATTTCCTCCGTGATTATGACCGGCCGCGACCGGCCTAAGGACCGCGCCGCAAAGCGCGCCGTCGTCGAATCTGGTGAAGCGGCCGTCGTTTTCGGAACCCACGCCGTCTTCCAGGAAGGCGTCAACTTTCACGCCCTGCAACTGGCTGTTATCGATGAACAGCATCGGTTTGGAGTCGGTCAGCGCCAGAAGCTGTTTTCCAAGGGCGATGCCGTCCATTATCTGTCGATGTCCGCGACGCCTATCCCGCGGACGCTCGCCCTCACCCAATATGGCGAGGCCGATCTCAGTATCCTCGATGAAAAGCCGGCTGGCCGTCAGCCGATCCAGACCGCCGTCCTGCCGCGGCAACGCCTGCCCGACGTCATCGCGCGACTGCAAACGGCGCTCGCCGCTGGTAGCCAGGCCTACTGGATCTGCCCGTTGGTTGAAGAAACCGAAGCCTCCGACCTTATCGCCGTCGAGGCCCGTCACCGTGAGCTTCAGGAGGCGCTGCGGATTGAGATCGGCCTGGTCCACGGGCGCATGCCGTCGGAAGACAAGGACGCTGTTGTCAGCCGGTTTGCCAAGGGCGAGATCCGCATCCTGTGCGCCACGACGGTGGTCGAGGTCGGCATAGACGTGCCCAATGCGTCGATCATCATTATCGAGCAAGCCGAGCGCTTCGGCCTGGCGCAACTGCATCAGCTGCGCGGCCGTGTCGGCCGTGGCCGCGAAAAGAGCGCCTGCATACTGCTGTACGACACGCCGCTCGGTAACACAGCCAAGGCGCGGCTGGAACTGCTGCGCGACACCGAAGACGGCTTCCGCATCGCTGAGACGGATTGGAAGCTGCGCGGCGAAGGCGACATTCTGGGAGCACGGCAATCGGGCTTTCCGGCCTATCGCTTTGTCGATCCGGTGGCGCATTCCGACCTGATCGCGATGGCGGCGCGCGACGCCATGTACATCCTGCAACAGGGCGACGCCGTGCCGGAGCCGCGCCGCAAGGCGATCGAGGTGTTGAAGCAGTTGTTCGACTGGCGGCCGGACGTGGCCGACAAGCAGGATTAATCCTGGCTCTTGTAAAGCGCGTTCGGCCAGCGCTTGTGCACCCAGAAATATTCTTCTGGATTGTCTCGCACCGCCTGTTCGATAAAGTTGGTGATCTTGCCCACCGTCGTTTCGATGTCCTGCGCCTTGTGGCCGGTGTTGTCGACTTCGATCGGATCGTGGACGGTGACCTTGAAGCGCGCCTTATGCAAGCGGCGGATGGTCAGGGGCTGAAGCACCGTCCCGAAGCGTTGCGCCAACCGCGTCGGTCCGGGCGCCGTGTCGGCCACATGTCCGAAGAACGGGGTTGGCACGCCGCGATTGAACTTCTGATCGTTCATCAGCCCGACCGACTTGCCTTCGTTGAGCGCGATCAGCAGCTCCTTGGCGCCATCGCTGCCCTTGGGCGCGAACATCGACACGCCATAGGCTTCGCGACCGGCTTTGAAGCGCTCATCGACATAGGGGTTATTGGCGGCGCGGTAGGTGATCATGTAGTTGACGCCGGCCGACAGGATGGCGGCGTTCATTACCTCCCAGTTGGAGATGTGGCCGGAGATAAAGATCACCGGTTTGCCGCTCTGGGCGATGGCGCGCAACTTTTCAATGCCCTCGACTTCGACACGGCTCGGGTCTTTCACGATACGGTCCATGACGGGGAATTCGCCGGCCATGGTTCGGCCGGTCAGTTCCCACTGCTTGTCGATCAGTCGTTTGCGGGCCGCGTCGTCCAGGTCGGGAAAGGCCAGTTGCAAATTGCGCTCGACCGTCTTCTGCATCGGTGTCAGCGGCCCAAGCACGCGGAACAACCAACCGCCCAGGTCTGACGCCGTATCGACCGGCAACAGGCGTATGAAGCCGACATAGAGGTCGTAGAACAGGGCTTCGAAGCCCCAGGCGACGTCCTGCCAGAAGCGGGATTTTTCAGCCATCAGCCCTGTCCCTTCTTTTGGGCGCTCAGGAATTTGAACAGGCGATTGAAGCGCGCTTCGGCATTCAGGTGCGCGCTGTAGAGGCCTTCGAGGCCGCCGGTAAAGTGACGGCGGGCAATGAAATAGCGTAGAAAGACCATCGGATACTCAAACGGCACGCGCGCCCACAATTGCCAGGCCGGCTTTTTCATCACCTTGGTTTGCAGGTCGGCATAGGAGGCCAGCTTCTCGCGGATATGTGCAAAGGTCCGCGCCGAGAAATGCGCGACGCTGCCTTCGAGCTGGCCGACCTTTTCGTCGCGCGTATCGACCGTGTCGTGGACGGCGCTGTCGCGGAAGCGAACGACGCGGCGATCATAGAGGCGGACATAGTTGTGGAAGTCGGCCCATAAGCGCGGCTTCGATTGCCCTGGATAGACATTGCGGATGCGCATGCGATAGGCATTGCGCGGCGGGGCGGTTTTCATAAGGGCAATGATTTCGTCGCGCAGTTCCGGCGTCACATATTCGTCAGCGTCGAGGTTCAGGATCCAGTCGTTGCGCGCCATATCCTCGGCATAGCGCTTTTGCGGACCATAGCCCGGCCAGTCGTGATGGATGACGCGTGCGCCCAGATCTTCGGCGACCCTGACCGTGTCATCGGTCGAACCGCTGTCGACGACCACGACTTCATCAACCCAGTTGATGACCAGCCGGATGCACTCGCCGATACGGTCGGCTTCATTCTTGGCGATGATGGTGCAACTTATCGGCACGGGTGTTGTCATGGCCGTCTTGTGCCCAACCGCATCGGGTCAGACAAGGTCCAAGCGCAACAAATTTTCGTATTGTGGCTTGAGCCGGAGCCGTGCTGCCGTGCTGCCGTGGCGGATCTCCTAGTGATTCATTCAATTCAAGCGTCCCGTTTTCATGACCGACCAATATGTTGATTCCAAATCGCCCGTTATTTTGTGGTTCCGCCGCGATCTGCGCCTGAAAGACCATCCCGGCGTGCGGTCGGCGCTGCAATCCGGACGGCCGATTGTTCCGGTCTATATCGACGATGAAGCCATATATACCCGACCGTTGGGGGCAGCTTCAAAATGGTGGCTACATCGATCTCTTAAAGTTTTAGGTGAAGCTTTGGAGGTCCATTCTTCAAGATTGATTATTCTGTCGGGCGACGCCAGGGCGGAGCTGCTCGATCTCATTGATAAAACAAAAGCAAAAACAGTCATTTCCTCGTCCGTTTTTGAGCCTTTGACGCAGGATTTCGACGATATCCTGGAAAGAGTATTATCCGACCGACATGTTGATTTTGAGCGCCATAATGCGACACTTTTGGCCTCGCCAGGCGCGGTAACGACCAAGTCCGGTACGCCATTCAAGGTCTTCACTCCCTATTATCGCGCCCTGGTCTACGGTGGTTTCTGCGAACCGCACGAGCCCGACGGCGTCACGAAGCGAAAATGGCCGGCGCCCGAACATTGGCCGCGCAGTGTCAGTCTCGATTCGTTGAAGCTCGATGATACGCGCACCCGATCCGGCTTCGATTGGGCCAAGGGCTTCGACCGCTTCACGCCCGGCGAGGCTGCTGCCCATCACGCCCTCGCCCGCTTTATCGATGAGGACCTGGCGACCTACGAGGACGATCGCGATCGTCCGGCCAAGGACGCGACCTCTCACCTGTCGCCCCACCTGCGCTTCGGGGAGATCAGTCCGCAGCGCATCCTGTTCGAGACCTATGAGGCGGTTCGGCATCAACCTGCGTTGCAATCGGGCGCCGATAAGTTCCGCGCCGAACTGGCGTGGCGGGACTTCTGCCATCAACTGCTCGACCAGAATCCGCGGATGCACGTTAAAAACATGCGCCGTGAGTTCGACGCTTTCGAATGGCAGGATGATGACGACGGCTTCAAGGCGTGGTGTCGGGGCGAAACCGGTTACCCGCTGGTCGACGCCGGCATGCGTGAGTTGTGGCAGACCGGCTATATGCACAACCGGGTGCGTATGGTGACCGCCTCATTTCTGATCAAGCATCTCCTGATCGACTGGCGGCGTGGAGAACAATGGTTCTGGGATTGCCTGGTCGACGCTGATCCGGCCAACAATCCCGGCAACTGGCAATGGGTCGCCGGCAGCGGCGCCGACGCTTCGCCCTTCTATCGTGTGTTCAATCCGATTGCGCAGGCCGAGAAATTCGACCCTGCCGGAACCTATTGTTCGCGCTATAACGGTGGCGCACGCGAACCGATCATCGACCACGACTTCGCCCGGCGACGCGCGCTCGACAGCTATGGCCACATCCGCGGCACGCAAAGGACAGATCATGACGAACCAGATTGAACCGCAGGCGCTGCGCAAGCTCATCGATGAAGGTACGGTCAAGATCGTCGATGGCAGTTGGGCGCTCGACGGCACCGATATGCACGCTCTTTATTTGAAAGAGCACATTCCAGGTGCGGTCTTCTTCGATATCGAAGCCGTCAGCGACCACTCGACCGGCCTACCCCACACGGCACCCTCGCCGGAAGCGTTTGCGGCAGCGGTCGGAGCGATGGGCATTTCGGCAGAGGATCATGTCGTCGTCTACGACCAGCAGGGCTTGTTCTCGGCGGCGCGCGTGTGGTGGACTTTCAAACTCATTGGCCACGCCAACGTTCAGATCCTGCGCGGCGGTTTGCCGGCCTGGCAGCTTTTGCACCTGCCCGTGACGGGTGAAGTTCCTACGCCGGTTGCCACGACTTATGTGCCTAAGCCACAGCCGGAAATCATGATCACACTCAACGAATTGCGGCTGGCTCTTGAGACTGCTGGCGGTCCTTTGGTGCTGGATGCAAGATCGAAAGCGCGCTTTGACGGTACCGCGCCTGAGCCACGCGCAGGGTTACGCTCGGGCCACATGCCGGGCGCGCGCAGCCTGCCCTTTTCTGAACTGATCCGCGATGGCGCCCTGAAACCGCGCGACGAACTGGAAGCGATCTTCTGTAATCTCGGTATTGCCGATGGCCATACCGTGGTGACGACCTGCGGTTCGGGCGTCACAGCGGCGATTATCACCCTAGCATTGGAGGAAGTTGGCCATAAGCCCTCTCGGCTTTACGACGGGTCGTGGGCCGAATGGGGACAGGAGACGCTGGATACGCCGGTAGTAAGGTAGGGAATCAATAAAGAATCCTGGCGACTCCGACAGGGCTCGAACCTGTAACCGTCCGCTTAGAAGGCGGATGCTCTATCCAGTTGAGCTACGGAGCCGAAGAGGTTCAGTGTGTCCAGGATTGCCGACGGCCGTATGCGAAGTTGTCGGCATAGGCCTTGATGATCTTCGGCGGCGTTTCAGGCTCGATCAGGCGGAACGGAATGCCGTTGTGCTCGGCATAGGCCATGGCCTGGTCCTTGGTTTCAAAGGTCAGGCGGATCTGCGCGTTCATATCAGCAGACGACGACCAGCCCATCAGAGGGTCCGGCGTACGCGCTGAGCGCGGCTCGAATTCCAGCACCCAGTCATTCGTCTTGGCGCGGCCCGATTGCATGGCGGTCTTGGCGGGTTTGAAAATGCGCGCGAACATCCTGATCTCCTGCGGGCCTGACTCAGTTGGCGCCGGCTCAGTGTCTGTTACTACAAAGGCCGCGTGTGGCAAAGAGATTTTAGGGGCTACGGAGGCGGGCGAGAGGATAGGCTTCGCTTCGCTCCGTCGAACTCAGCGTTGCATCCGCAACGCTTCGTTTCGAACCAGGAGGTTCTCATCCGATCACCACTACCATTTAAAAAGGCGGCCCGCGAGGGGCCGCCTTTTTAAATGGTCGGGGCGAGAGGATTCGAACCTCCGGCCTTCTGCTCCCGAAGCAGACGCGCTACCAGGCTGCGCTACGCCCCGACATATCTCAATCTTCGGCTCCGATGGTCGGGGCGAGAGGATTCGAACCTCCGACCTGCTGCACCCAAAACAGCTGCGCTACCAGGCTGCGCTACACCCCGCCGCAACCGGAGGACCGAGAGGCGCGCTTCATGCCATTTTCATTACGGCATAGCAAGCCCCTGTAGTGCGAAAATCCGCGATTTTGCTCAAGCGGCTCTATGGCTTGTGGAAAAACGGGTGTTCGACGCGGTCACCTGGTTTCAGGCCCAGCTTGTCGCTCAAACCCGCCCGAATTTCCAGCACGCCGCTGGCCGGTCCGTTCGATGGCAAAGGCGTGGTATCGAACGGCTTGGCATTTTTTTGGATGGAAACGATACGGCCGTCCGGCGCGATATAGATGATGTCGAGCGCCGAGATGGTGTTCTGCATCCAGAAGGCGCGTTCCGCGACATTCGGAAATTCGAAAAGCATGCCGTAGTCGTCCTTAAGGCCGGTGCGGCACATCAACCCCTGCTCGCGCTCCTTGAAACTGTCAGCGACCTCGACCTTGAAATGGGTCGTGCCCTTGGCACTGCGAACGCTTAAGGGTTCGGGCGGCGAGTACGGTGTGAGATTCATGGTGGCGCATACCGATGCCACGCGGTCAGGCACGTTCGCAGCGGACAGTGATCCGCTAGCGGCGAAACCCAGCGCCAGTGCGCATGCCGTCAAAACCACTGATTTCATCATGGCCAGCCTCTATCTCCAACCCGTTGCGCGCGAAGTCTTATAGCCGCCGCTGCCGTTTTCAAGGCGAATCTGCGGCAAAAAGAAAGCGCGGAAAGCATAGCCGCCCGCGCCTTATTTTTTTGCTGTTCGGTTTCCCTTAGACCAAGGCGCGTGGGTGGACTTCTGTAACCACCAACCCCTTTGGGCCTTCGCCGAAGCGGACCATGATGGTGTCGCCCTGCTGGACGTCCTCAAGGCCGTACCGGCGCAGGGTTTCGATGTGGATGAAGATGTCGGTCGGGTCGGAGCCGCGAACGACAAATCCATAACCCTTGGTGCGGTTGAACCACTTGATGGTCGCCGCTTCCAGGTCGCCAACGCGCACGCTCTCATTGAGATTGCGGGTCGCACGCGGCGCATGGTCGCTACGATCCGCCCGCGCGGTTGCCGGAACTTCGGAGGCCTGGTCGATATGGTCGATACTGATGACCTGCCAACCCTTGGCCCGTTTTGCGATCTTACAGGTGATCCGCGCGCCCTCCTGCGCGGTGTCACGTCCAATGTCTCGCAGGCTTGAAATGTGAAGCAGAACGTCCCGCATACTTGTCTGCGCAACATCCTGGGGAACGATAAAGCCATAGCCCTTGGCCGCGTCGAACCACTTCACGTGCCCTGAAATCGTAATCAGATCCTCGGCATCGCTCTTATTGCTATAATCAAACAAACTCATAATTCCTCACCACGTCAACTAGTACGCCCTCGATGTGATCAATGAGATCACAATATCATAACACGGATATCTCAATTTGGGAGAGCAAAATAGAGACTAATTCGCATTTGTCGCGAATTTTACGGCAAATGGCCCGTTTTTGCGAGCACTTTCGACTCGTTCTCAAAAATGAGATCGATAACACTTTAAAAATGTGTGGATTAAAAGATTGACGTTACGTCAAATGCGCCCGTTTTTTCAGTGTCTTGCAGCACCGGATGGCGAAATCTTGATGGCAGTCCCTAGGGGAGTCGAACCCCTCTCTTCAGGTTGAAAACCTGACGTCCTAACCGATAGACGAAGGGACCGCGTCAAGAGGTGCGCTA
>CBFGPQ010000078.1:0-15725 GCA_965650705.1 uncultured Asticcacaulis sp.
AGCCGATCCACGGCTCGGCGCCGGACATCGCCGGCAAGGACCTGGCCAACCCGATTGGCACGCTGAAGTCGGTCGCCATGATGCTGCGCTTCTCGCTGAACCTGATAACCGAAGCCGACGCGCTCGACGCGGCCATCGACGCCGTCGTCGAAAAGGGCGTACTGACGCGCGATTTGGGTGGCACGGCTTCGGGCTCGCAAGTCGCCCAGGCGATCAACGACCAGATCCGCGAAGCCGCATTGACCAACGCTTAACGGCTCTTATCTAAAGTTTAGAGAACACCTCGCAAAGGTGAACTGGCCCCGGCAAGCTTAAAGCTTCCGGGGCTCTTTCTTTATGGGCTGAGCGTCTCGAACGACTCCACACCCTCGATCTCAAGGCATTTTAGCCGCGCCGTATCGCCCGCGATCAGGCTTATGCGCGACTTCGGCACTTTTAAAGTCTTGGCGATAAAGACGATCAAGGCGGCATTGGCCTGCCCTTCGATGGGCGCGGCGCGCACGCGTACTTTTAGGAAACGGCGGCCGTGTTCGTCCTCATCCCAGCCGTCGATGCGATCCACCGAAGCCTTGGGCGTCAGCCGGACGAACAGCCGGCTCACATCGCGACGAGTTGCTTAAGGGCGATTTCGGCCGGATCTAGTAGATAGCCTTGGATACCTTGGACGACCAGGAAAGCAACTAGAAAGCTCAAATCAAGCCCCCCCACCGGAGGAATAAGGCGGCGGAACGGCTCAAGAATCGGTGCTGTGATGCGGTCAAGGATATCCAGTATGCGCCACATTGCGGGATTACGCGTATTGATGACATTAAACGCCACCAGCCAGCTCAGGATGGCACTGACGATAAGCGCAAAAGTAATGAAGGAAAACAGGCCCCGGAGGATAAAGAAAATGAAGCCAATTATTTCTACCATGCCATCCGGCCCCTTTTTGCGAGTCACCTATGAATATAGGCATTTACGTAAAGCGTACAAGTTAAGGACGGCTTATTGATATGGCTTATAATTACCAAGGAAAATCAGGGGTGGGGTCCGGGCTATATCCGACTTGGGACACAATCAACACTCGAAGCTGCGCTCCTGCGCAAAAGCCATCAACGCATAGCACTACATGTCGCGTTCCGAAAATATCCGCGCTTCCTACTATCGGGACTTGCCCTGCGATCGACCTTAAACCGGTCTATTGCCTAGCGAGAAACAAGAGGGACCAGCGCGAAATATGAAGGCAGAAGGTACAGCTGAGCAGCTTTGATTATCCAAAATCCAATCAAATAAGTGACCAGACTGGCAACGAAAAAGCTCAAGTCAACACCACCTGCCGACGGAATGAAGCGGCGGAATAATTCTGGGATAGGCGCGACAATACGATAAAGGAAATTGTGAATACGTCTTCCCAATGATCCACGCGTGTCAATAATTCTGAAAGCGACCAAGCAACTTAATATAGCGGTCAGAATCAACGCCCAGATAATCAGCGTACAAAGACCATTCAGTAGAAAAAAGACTAACTCGATTACAGCAGCCATGGCGCGTCCCCCGGTGCCCGATTTTCTTGTAGCTCGACATTTTAGCCGGGAATTCTCAGACCGCAACGCCGCTCCAAAGCGTGAGGCAGTTTTCGGATAAAGATGCACTGACCAAAGCCAACCAAGCTTGACAGGCCAGTCTCGTGGTTTAAAAGGTGCGCTCCCGGATCGGAATGGGGCTATAGCTCAGTTGGTAGAGCGCCTCGTTCGCAATGAGGAGGCCAGCGGTTCGAATCCGCTTAGCTCCACCATTCCGTCACGGATTTTTCTCGTCACTCAGCACTTGCTTACTCGTCCGCTCCTAAGCCTCGGAACGTGCGGACTATTCTCTGTGCATTGGCACGAAAGCCCAATCAGAGACTCTAGGGTTTAGACCAGCCCCCTGCACAATTCGGCCCCTGTTTGCGGAGACTCTGAGGAGTACTTGAGTTTTGGGAGTTAGGCGAAGCCCAGCAGTTGCTCTTGGGCGTTCCAGTCGAGCGGCAGAGCGTGGGCTCGGATCAAATGATCGGCTACTAGCTCAGCCGGCTGCTGGCCAGCAATGATCTGCTCGACCATTCTTGGCGACAGAAAGGCGAGCTTCAGAATGTCACCAACATAGCTCGGGCTGACGCCTTCTCTAGCAGCCAACTCTTTGATGTTGGTGACGGCGCCGCTAGCGAGATCGTCGAACCAAACATGCGCCTTGGCAACGACCTTGACGAGGATTGGATCGACGTTGGCAGTGACGTTAGCGTTGGACCGCAGGACTAGCCGCATCTCGACCCCGCGTCGCTTCATCTCGATGGGAACAAGGCGTTCAACCAAGAGCGGTCGGTTTGGTTCGCTTTGTTGATCCACAAGGGACTGAAGGTCCAGCGTCAGCCGCATACTCCCGCTCTCAAGCTGGACCCGATCAACGACCTGTTTAAGTAAGCGCTCGTCTGACGTCTCCGTCAGCCGATGCTTAATCGCTGCAATCATGGCTCCGTATGAGGTCGCGGGGATGCTCGCTGCTTGAAGTGCGAGGGATAGTGCAATGCTATCGGTCAGGATGTGACGGACTGCCTTGGCCACCAGGTCTTCGAAGCGCTTGCCTGGCAACCGCCACCCTGTATCGCCGGCCTGAGCTCTTAGTCCTCGACAGATGTAGTAGCGGTACCGTCTGCCGCTTTTCACCGTGTGTGTCGGCGATAGTGGCTCGCCTGTCTCATTGCTGATCTTGCCGATCAGCACACTCGGCTCGGTCTTACGAGGTGGTGCCGAGCTCGTCTTAGGCCTGTTACGATTGGAGTCCATTTGCGCTTGAACAGCGTCCCATAAAGCCTGTTTAAGGAGCGGCTTATGCTGCCCTAAGTGGCACTGGTCCTTGTGCTTGATCTGGCCGATGTAGACGGGATTGCGCAACAGGTCGTAAAGCGCTCCGCGGGAGAAGACGGCCGCTTTGCCAGAACCGTCGATGGCATTCGCCGCGCGACCGCGGATATTGTTTTGCTCCAACTCCTTCTTCAGTTTTGAGACGCAGCCCAGGGCCAGGTAACGCTCGAAGATATGGAGGACCGTCTTAGCCTCGTCCTCCTGAATAAAGAGCCTCCGATCCTCAACGCGATAACCAAGCGGCACTCTCCCGCCCATAAAGATGCCTTTAGCTTTCGAGGCCTTGATCTTGTCTCGGATACGCTCACCGGTAACCTCGCGTTCGAACTGAGCAAATGACAAAAGTACGTTTAGCGTCAGCCGGCCCATAGACGAGGTGGTGTTGAACTGCTGGGTGACAGAAACGAACGAAACGCCGTGACCGTCGAACAGCTCGACCATACGGGCGAAGTCGGCCAAGGACCGGGTTAAGCGGTCCACCTTATAGACGACGATGATGTCGACCTGGCGATCGCGGATGTCTTCCAGAAGACGTTGCAGCGCCAGCCGCTGCATAGTCCCACCTGAAATGCCGCCATCGTCATAGGCAGTCTTCACCAGCTGCCATCCCTCATGCCGCTGGCTCTTGATAAAGGCCTCACAAGCTTCACGCTGCGCATGCAGAGAATTGAAGTCCTGTTCCAATCCTTCATCTGAAGACTTTCGGGTGTAGATGGCGCAACGCAAAGGCTTTGTCATTTGGACTTCACCTTGACCAGGCCGAAGAACCGCGGACCAGACCACTTGGCACCGGTAATTAACCTGGCAATCTCGCTGAGCGATCGATAGATTTTGCCATCCATCTCGAACTGATCATCGGCAAGCTTTGTGACCTCGTAGGTCTTGCCGTTCCACTCACGGATCAGGCGCGAGCCTTTCGTCAAGTCTGGCTCGGGCGCCTTCACCGACGACACATGTTTGTCACGCTGTGCAACCTGGCGCAGGTACTGGCGTATGGCCGGCTTTAACCCTCCACGCATCTTCTCTTGGTGACGATAGGCTACGGCCCGCCGCAGCAACAGCGTACTGATATTCTTCGGGACCCAGGCACCGTACAGTGACTGCCATTCCTCCAGCAGAACAGAACGATCTGCGACAGCCAGCGCCGACAGGTCGTGTGATACATCCGTCGACTTAGCCGGCATCAGTCGTCTCATTCGCAGCCACGATGCGGTAGACCGGTCCTTCGGCTGTTCGTTCCGTTACGACATTCAAACCCTGCTTCTTTTTTAAGGCGCCGGAGATCAAGCTGCGGACGCTTGTCCGGCGTCAGCGCCAATGGGCCATATTTGGGTTGTTGAGTTAAGGAGGGTTTGACCTCATCGTAGCTGATCAAGGAGCGAAGATGAGAGGCAAACCCATGCCGCCGAAAGTGACCAAGCCTTCGGCTGAGAAGATTGTCAAAGATATCCGGCGTGAGACCCGCCGCCACTTTTCCGCCGAGGAGAATATCCGGATCGTGTTGGAGTGCCTGCGCGGCGAGAATAGCATTTCCGAGATCTCTCGACGCGAAGGCATCGCGACTAGCCTTTATTACACCTGGTCGAAGGATTTTATGGAAGCCGGCAAGAAGCGGCTGGCTGGGGACACAGCGCGCCAGGCAACATCGGACGAAGTTAAGGTTCTGCGCAAGGATGCCCGTGATCTGAAGGAAGTCGTGGCCGAACTGACCCTGGAAAACCGCCTGCTCAAAAAAAGCGCGAACGGAACTGGGGGCGACGACGAATGAGATATCGCGCTACCGAAAAGCTTGAGATCATTCGCCTGGTCGAACAGTCCCATTTGCCGGCTCGCCGGACACTGGCTCAACTCGGCATTCCCAAGACGACCTTCTATCGCTGGTACGACCTGTTCCTCACCAATGGTCCGGAAGGCCTGGAAGACGGGACTGGTGGCTCTGCCCGTGTTTGGAACCGCATTGCCGACACTGTCCGTGGCCAGATCGTCGAGATGGCGCTGTAGCATACGGAACTGTCGCCTCGGGAGCTGGCGGTGAAGTTCTGCGATGAGAAAAGCTATTTTGTTTCCGAGGCTTCGGTCTATCGCCTTCTCAAGGAACGCAACCTCATCACCAGCCCCGCCTATGTGGTAATGAAGGCGGCCGACGAATATCACGACAAGACAACGGCGCCGAACCAGATGTGGCAGACCGACTTCACCTACTTCAAGATCATTGGCTGGGGCTGGTTCTATCTGTCGGCCATTCTTGACGACTTCTCACGCTATGTCGTCGCCTGGAAACTGTGCGATGGCATGAAGTACGAGGATGTCACCGCCACGGTCGAGATGGCACTCGAGGCCACTGGCCTCGACAAAGCCAGGGGCAAACGACGGCCACGGCTGCTGTCCGACAACGGTGGCTCCTACGTTTCGGCGGAACTGGGCCAATGGCTGTCTGACCGAGGCATGTCTCAAGTGCACGGCAAACCCGGTCATCCACAAACCCAGGGCAAGATCGAGCGCTGGCATCAGACCCTAAAGAACCGCATCCTGCTGGAAAACTTTTACCTGCCCGGCGACCTTGAGGCCCAGATCGGCGCGTTCATCGACCACTACAACCACCAGCGCTACCACGAGAGCCTGGGCAATGTGACACCGGCCGATGCCTACTTCGGCAGAGCACAGGCCATCCTGAACAAAAGGCAGAAGATCAAACTGAAGACACTCGAACACCGCCGCTTGCAACACCAGAAAACAGCGGCTTAATATCAACCCAATCCGAGGCCAAACCCTCCGCTGTTTTGCGACCCCGATTGTCCCAATATCTTTGACGACGGACACTCAGGCCAATAAAGCTTCGCGGATATAAATAATGGCGCCGTTCGCGCTGGTAATCGGACCATGCATGGTACGGGTGGCAATCAGTTGCATGTCCCCCGCCTTCAGCACCGTGCCGTTGATTTCAATCTCGCCTTCCAGAACCAGGCATTCCTCGGCGACAGTGTTCAGGTGGCGGTCGACAACCGCGCCAGGTCCCGCGCGGTACAACACCATGCGGATGCCATTGCTGGCATTCTCATGCAACACCTTCAGGTCCAGATTGGGCGCAACCGGACGCCATGGCAGGGTAGCGGATGACACAGTGAGTGGTGACACGGAATCACCGGAAATAGCCGCTTCAATCCGACTCCAGACCGCAGGCGGCGGATCGACCGGCTGGGTGTCGGCGTGCAATTCGTCGAAGGTGATCTGGAATTTCGTTACCAGGGCGGCAAAGGACGGGTCATTCTCCAGCAGGCGTTCAGCGGTCGCTATCTCGGACGGCGCGGCAACGCCCAGAGCGTACCGTGCGGCCAGGATATCGAGCGAGTTGGTCATGCTGCCGTCATCGAGTCCTTGAGTTGCGTCAGACCCCGCCGAACCCAGCTTTTGGCCGTGCCTAGGGGCACGTTCAACTCTTCCGCCAGTTCTTCGTGTGTCAGTCCTATGACATAGCATAGTTCAAGCGCACGGTTAACATCCGGCTTCAAATATTTTCGCAGATGCGAAAGCGTCATGCGCGTCTCCAGATCGACTGCAATTTCCTCGCGGGCCTCAGTTGATTCAGTGCAATTGGCAACCGCATCCAGGCCAATCATTTCGCGCTGCGACACGCGGAGACGGTCGATGGCCTTGCGCCGCGCAATAGACGACAGCCACGCATTCGCCTCGCCACGTTCGGGATCGAATTGGGACGCCTTCTGCCACACGGTAACGAACGTATCCTGCAGAAGTTCCTCGGCGATGTCGCGCCGCCTCACCATTCGGGTCAGGATGGCAAACAGTCGTCCGGCGGTTTCCTTATAGACAGCTTTCAATGCGGACGGATCCCCCTTGGCAACACGGGTCAACAGTCTGTCCAGACTGGTGGCATGCGCTACTGGGTCGGTGGTTAAATCCATAGTCCGTTATCTCCCATGCGTGCCCGTCATGTGCCTGGAGAACGTGTAAATTTGCAATGTGGCTCGGTTAACAGACGGTCTCTTTCCGTAAAGGTTGCATGCGCGGCCAAAAAAAAATCCGCCGCTGCATCCATTAAAACCGCGCGCCTCGTAATGCTTAACAAAAGGTCAACGGCAATACGTGATACCAGAGGAAACAAGACCATGCAGACGCCTGACGCCTTCCGCGAGGCCATGCTTGCGCAGATTCCTGTCCTGAAATCCTTCGCATTGCGGCTGGTGAAGTCGCGAACAGAGGCCGACGACCTGGTCCAGGAGACCTTAATGCGCGCCTTACGTTACCGCGACACATTTGAGGACGGCACCAGCATGAAGTCATGGCTTTGCCGAATTCTGCAGAACTGCTTCTACAAGGATGCTTCGCGCCGCCGTGACACCGTCCAGGACGTCGAAGGCCGCTGCGCCGCGCGCCAGACGGTCGCCGCGCCTCAGGAATGGTCGGTGCTCTATGCCGAGATGCTCGCGGCCATCGACCGGCTGGCGCCCGAAACGCGCGATGCCTTTTTGATGGTGGTCGCCAACGGCGCTTCCTACGAGGAAGCCGCCCAGGCCTTCGACTGCCCTATCGGCACGCTTAAGAGCCGGGTCAGCCGCGCCCGTGACCGCCTTATGGCCCTCACCGCCGACGCCCAAGCCCTTTCCGCCTGATCATACTGTTACTCCAGGATTGCTGCATGACCCGCCACTTTACCTTCCGCCCGTCGTTGCTGGCCCTGACAGCCGGGCTTGGCCTGATCAGCCTCGCCTCCCCCGCCATGGCGGACGATGCCGACGGCAAGCGGCTGGAGCGGATCGAACAGATGCTGCGTCAGTATGAAGAACGGCTGGCGGCGCAGGAAAGGAAGCTGGCGGAACAGGAGACGCGCCTGAGAATCCAGGAGACCGAACTGGTGGCCCTTCAGGCCGAACGTGAGCAGTTGCGCGACCGGGTTCTTGCATACGCCAGCGGCGAACCACATCAAACACGCAAGTCCGTTGCTCCACCTTCGCTGGACACGCCGCCGCCTCCTGCGGATACCCGTACCGCGCGCGAGAAACTGCGAGACCGCGTGCTGGCCTATACCAATGGCGGCACGCCGGAGGATCCGGTGCTTGGCAGCGGCAGCGCCAATGCCGCGCTCGCCACCGTGCGTGCCGGATCAGCCGGCTACGCTGCAGCGTCGTCTGGCGCCATGCAGGTCGAGCCTGTGACGGGCAACACGCCGCAACGTCCGGTCGGAGAAGCACCGCCGACGGAACGTAAGGTCGAGGTGACCGCCCTGCCCGAGCGCGTCGGTGTACTGACCCCGCGCGGCAAGTTCGTCATGACGCCGTCGTTCGAATACGTCCGTTCCAGCTCCAACCGCCTGGTCTTCCGGGGTGTCGAAATCGTGCCGGGCATCCAGTTGGGCGTAATCGAAGCCAACGACGCCGACCGCGACTCGGCCGTGGGCGCGATAGGCCTGCGCTATGGCCTGACGCGCCGCTTGGAGATCGAGGGCCGCATTCCCTATGTCTACCGCCACGACCGTGTCACGACCGTGGCCCAGCGTGACGAAACGATTTCGCGCACCATCGAACTGGATGGCCAGGGCGCCGGCGATATCGAGATCTCGGCGCGCTATCAGATCAACGACGTCCGGCCAGGCAAGCCAATCTTCGTGGCTAATGCACGCTACAAGCCGGCGACCGGGCTCGGCCCCTACGATGTCGACTACGACGAATTCGGTGTGGCGAAGGAACTGTCGACCGGTTCGGGCTTTGACGCCATCGAAGGTGGCGTAACCATGCTCTATCCGACCGATCCGGCGGTCATCTTCGCCTCTTTAAGCTACCTGCACAACCTCCCTAAGGACATCAATAGGGAGATCGGCGATGCAATGATCGGCCGCGTCGAACCCGGCGCGTCGATAGGCGCGTCTTTGGGCTTTGGCCTGTCGCTCAATCCGCGTTTTTCGGTATCGTTCGGCTACAGCCACAACTACATCTTCCCGACCAAGACGCAGATCGGCTCGACCTGGCAGGAATCAAACAGCCTGCAGGTCGGCTCGATCCTGATGGGATGGTCTTTCCGTCTGACGGAAAAGCTTACCCTGTCCAACAATTTCCAGTTCGGCGTCACATCGGATGCACCGGGAATGCAGGCAGTGTTCAGCCTGCCGGTAAAATTCTAACCCCCGAATGAAAATAACAGGTCCAACAGAAAACATAACTGATTTTTTATGTAAAAAGGTTGATTATTTACGGCGCTTGCGCCATAGACTCGCTTTACGTACTGAATATATGCCACTCAATTCTGTTTAAAAAAATTTTAACCACACGCAACTAAGTCGATAAATTGAGATTGTACCAGTCAGGAGGGCATTCCTCCGGCTTCAAATCTCAAAGGTAGACTTAAAATGACCTCGAAGACTTTAAAATTACTGGCCACTGCATCGGCCATGGCTCTGGGCCTGACGCTTGCCGGTGGCGCGATGGCGCAGGACATTACCGACAGCTACAATAACAACTCGGAAAACGACGGCTCGGTTCACAACTCGAACAACACGACCGACAATTCCGCTCCCGACGCCTCGACGCACAACTCGAATAACGACAATTCGACAACCGACAATTCGAACAACTCGACAACGGACAACTCGACCTGGGCTGACAACAGCAACCACTCAACGACCGACAACTCGGACAACTCAACTCATGATGCGTCGGACAACTCCACCAATGACGCTTCGACCCACAACTCGAATAACGACAGCTCTACAACCGACAATTCGACCTGGGCCGACAATAGCGACAACTCGACCCACGATTCGTCAGATCACTCCACGACCGACAATTCGGACAACTCGAACAATTCGGATAACAGCACAACCGACAACTCAACCTGGGCTGACAATTCCAATCACTCGATAACCGACAACTCGGATCACTCGAACAACTCCGACAACTCGACGCACGACGCTTCAGACAACAGCACCACCGACAATTCGACCTGGGCTGACAATTCCGATCATTCGACGACCGACAACTCGGATAACTCGACCAGCGACAGCTCAACTCACAACTCGAACAACTCCGACAGCTCGGATAATTCGACGCACGACGCTTCGAACAACTCGACGACCGACAATTCGAATCATTCGAATAACTCCGACAACTCGACGCACGACGCTTCGAACAACTCGACGACCGACAATTCGGATCACTCGAACAACTCTGACAACTCCAACAATTCGACGAACGACTCGAACAACAACAGCTCGACGAATGACTCGAACAACGACAATTCGGACCATTCGGACAATTCGACGCACAATTCGAACAACAACAACTCGGTCAATGCCTCGAACAATGACAGCTCCAGCTGGAGCCAGTCGGACTCGAACAACAACAACTCGGTCAACGACTCGAACAACAACTCATCGGTCACCTATACCAGCCTGAACACCCAGCAGTTGCAAGCGTCAGTCAGCGGCGTCAGCATCGATCAGTCGACCGACCAAGACAATGACAGCCAGGTCAACACCGGCGCCATCGACACCGATGGCGGCTCTTATGCCAACTTTGCCGGCATCCAGACCGCCAGCAACAATACCGGTATCGGCTCGATCAACCAGGTGGCAACGGCCGTTTCGGCCAACGCCAATATCAGCTTCGGTCAATAACTACCGAACACTGTTAACCCGGGCCGGCTAGGCGGCCGGTCCGGGTCTGGTTTTCCGGGAACAAACAAGGATATCTCCAATGATTACACTTTTCCCGGCCGCTCTGTTGGCCGCCACACTGGTCACAGCCCCCACCGGGCCAGCTCCCGCTGACGTAATGCCCGTGGCCACTGAAGAAATGACCACCGAAGATCTTGACGCCACCGCTGCCCAGGGCGTCGAGATCAACACAATTTCCGACCAGGATCTGAGTGCCGTCAACAGCGGGAACACTATCGTCGCCAATACGCTCACAAACGGCGACATTTCGTTCTCGGCCGGAGCGCTGAGCGGCTTCAGCGGCGTTGGCAATTTCGTCACCAATACCGGCAACAATTCGAACCTGCAGGGCAGCATCAGCGTCACCATTACCAATACCGCCGATCTTCCACCCCTGCCTTAAGTTCTGGAAAACATGAAACTAAGCCCGCTCATCACCACCGCTTTGTTATTTGCCTGCGCACCCTGCGCCGTCCAGGCACAGGCGATGATTGCTGATGGCGGCATCCATTTCAATGTGCCGGTGCTCAGCATGGCCGACATCCCGTTCCGCACGGTCGTCCGCCAGCAATACGATTATAGCTGTGGCTCGGCGGCGCTGGCGACGCTTTTGCACTATCACTACGACCTGCCGGTCACCGAAGTTGAAGTCTTTAAAGCCATGTACGCTGTCGGCGACAAGGATCGTATCCGCAAGGTCGGCTTCTCGCTTCTGGATATCAAGAAATATCTGTCGAGCCACGGCCTTGAAGCTGACGGCTATCGTGTCACCTTCGAACAGCTGGCCAAGATCAATCGTCCGGCCATAGCCGTGGTGACGGTAGGCACCTATCGCCACTTCGTCGTCATCAAGGGCGTGCGTGACGGCCGCGTCCTCGTCGGCGATCCGGCCCTTGGGCTCAAAACCTATAACAGGGCCGAATTCGCCGCCATGTGGAACGGCGTCATCTTCGCCGTCCACGTGTCGAACAAGACAAAGGCCGCCTATAACCGCGACGAGGAATGGACACCCTACGCCATCGCGCCGCTGGGCAGCCCACTGACGGATGATTCGCTTTCCGGTTTCACACGCGAACTGCCGCCAATCTACCAGGTGTCAGCGGCGATCGATGGCTCCATCGGCAGGAATTGAAACATGAAATACGCTGTTTGGTACCTGATGATCCCCCTTCTCGCTACGCCCACCTGGGCTCAGGACAGCCAGCCCATGGCGGCCGAAGAACTGGAGCGCGAAGTCGGCGGCTTCCAGACGCCCTCAGGCCTCGAGGTCGGTTTTGGCGCTGAGGTCCGCACCTATGTCGACGGCCAACTGGCGCTACAAACCCACCTGACCTGGACGGACCAGGGCGCGGTCCAGACGACGACGGCCGCGAACGGAAGCACCGACTTGTCGGATGCGGCCGGCGCTGGCATCCATATCTTTGGCGCGCCTGGCACTGGGCTTTATCTGCCCGGCGACAATGGCGGAACAGTCGTGCTGCACGGCCTGGACAGCGATCAGATCTCGGGCCTGATCTTCAACACGGCCGACAACCGTGACATCCGCCAGGAAGTAAACGTCATGCTGAACGTGCCGGACCTGACGCAGTTCCAGAAGGATGTCGCCGGCCAGCAGTTTGACCTGCGGCTTCAGGAAACGATTGGCCGCGCGCTGGAAAATACCCTGCGATAAGAATGACCAGACGCAAAAACGCCTGCCGCGAGGAGGGCGGCAGGCGTTTTCTTGTCTTGAAATCAGGCTGCTGCGTTACGCGGCGACAGTGCCCGACTGATCGTGCGGGTCGCGCAGGACATAGCCGCGGCCCCAGACGGTTTCGATATAGTGATTGCCGTCAGCGGCCACGGCCAGCTTCTTGCGCAGCTTGCAGATGAACACGTCGATGATCTTCAGTTCGGGCTCATCCATACCGCCGTACAGGTGGTTCAGGAACATTTCCTTGGTCAGGGTCGTGCCCTTGCGGAGCGACAGCAGCTCCAGCATTTCGTATTCCTTGCCCGTCAGATGAACGCGGTTGCCGGAGACTTCAACGGTCTTGGCGTCCAGATTGACGACGATATCGCCGGTGCGGATGACCGACTGGGCGTGGCCCTTCGAACGGCGGACAACGGCGTGGATGCGCGCGATCAGTTCGTCCTTGTGGAAAGGCTTGGTCATATAGTCGTCGGCGCCGCCGCCAAGAGTCTTAACCTTGGTTTCGATTTCGGCGGTACCCGAAAGGATCATAACGGGGGTGTTGACCTTGCCAACGCGCAGCTGACGCAGGACCTCAAGACCGGACATGTCGGGCAGCGACAGGTCGAGCAGAATGAGGTCGTAGTCGTAGATCTTGCCCAGATCGACGCCTTCTTCGCCAAGGTCGGTGGTGTAAACGTTGAAGCCTTCCGACTTGAGCATCAGCTCGATGCTCTGAGCGGTGGCGCTGTCGTCTTCAATCAGCAATACGCGCATTTAAGCCCCTCCCGGCTTGTGGGAACAGATCGGCCCAGGCGGGATGCCTGTCCTGTTAACTTTCATGCTAAACAGGAAATCCCTACAGATTCGTTAAGCTTAACACCTCCCCTCGGGTAAGGTGATTTGCGAATCGGGAGCAAGAGTCCGGAGTCAAGAAAATAGACACTTCACAGATTTTTTACGGCCATTTTTTGGCAATGAGTCTTTTGAATCACACACTTAAGCGTGATGACTCCGGCGAAAAATCCTGTGCGCAATTCGCCGAACAGGCGAAAAACGGCGCCCTTTCTCTTCGAAATGTGCCGTTAACAAGTGAAAAAGCCGCCACTTTTGAGTCATAAATATTGCCAAAAATGCATAAGAGACCCTGAAGACCAGCGTTCAAGGCCTTAAACGCATATACATGGCTACCGCAAAGCAATGCGGTCGTAACTCGGCTATGCTGACCTCGTCGGTGGCGGCGACGACGACCACCCCCGAAGCGCTTCGACGATAAGGCACTGATCACCATGGCCGGATCGTTGCTGAATTAGAGCGATATGGCGAAAAGTGTCAGCGGTTTTCGCCAAAAATATCGCGACAAAGCAAAACTTAGATCGGAATGGAGTTTCCATCTAAATCCATTCCGATCTAGACAAGTGGCGTGAAGCCGCAGCCAACGAGATAATTGTAGGTGCCGTCGTAATATTCTGACGGGCGCGTGGGATCGGCCGCATCGCCCTTCGGCACAAAGACGACCATGCCCTGGCGGGCGCGGGTCAGAATGACGCGATAGGCATTCTTTAAATACAGGCGACGGAAGCGGTCATTAATCGCCTGCCAGCGCGTACCTTTGAAGTTCCAGCCCTGCCAGCTGTCATTATAGCGCAAATCGGCATCCCAGCAGACGGCAGCGTAGTCGAGTTCAAGCCCCTGGACATCGAACTCGCTGGCGACCTCCTCCATATAAAAGGAGGACCGGACGTCGTTGCGGTCGTTGAGAAACCAATTGGCTGGATCGATGCCCGCCTTGACGTGCAATCCCTCCGGCCGCAGGCGATGCGCACCCGACGACGCCACCAGGCCATAGCGTTCCGAACCGCGCGCCATTGCCCTCAGCCAGTCTTTCGCGGCCTTGAGATGGCGCGTCGCGAAAAGCGGATACTGATTGAGTTTAGCTGACGCTTCCCTGGCCGCCTCTCCCTCACCGTTGAGCACATGCGCGATAAAGGCCGACAGGGTTTCCGCACGGAACGATCGCATCGACACGCTTAAATGCAGATCTTCATTCAGGCTCACATGCGACTGCGAGATAAAGGCGCGCGCCTCGGCGTTCAGGTCGTAATCCGGCTCCACGATCTGCGCAGAGGCATGGACCTGCCAATGCGCAAAGCGGTCGCGGATGGCCGCCATCCATTCCGACAGACCGGCTTCACCCGTATTGATTTCCTGGCCGCCGCCGATCAGGCAGACGACCGTGCACCAATCGGGATGACGGTCCATGACGCTGAGCAGAAATTCCGGTTCCGACATGTCGAAGTTGGCCACGCCCTTCTTGCGTTGCATGAAGCTCGACGCCTGCGCCCGCGTCCAGGCGCGCTGGGCCTCGTCGAAAACGACAACGTGATCGGAGGGGGCCGCCTGACTGCGCGTCGCGTATTCATCGCGGAATTCGTGGATGTTCTGGATGAAGGCGCGCACCTTGCTATGGGCGAAGGTTCGCGACACGTTTTCGCGTGCGGCCTGATCACGCGCCAGCGCCTGTTGCAGCACCTGGATGAGCGGGCCATTGCCGGTCAGATAGGTGGCGTGGGCGGTCTTGTCCTCGCTGCGCTTGGTGGCGACATTGAGCCCAGCCAGCGTCTTGCCTGCCCCCGGTACGCCGGTAATGAAGCAGATCGCCTTATGGCTATGCACCCGCGCGTCGTCGATCACCTGCCCGATCGCTGCTTCGGTCCGCGTCAGGTTGATAGCGCCGGCGTCGCGCCGGGTGATCTCCTCGACATTGTGATTGGCATAAAGCGCCTGCGCCGCCTGGATGATGGTCGGGGTCGGCCGGTAGCCGCTGGCGGCCCAGGCGGCCGCGTCCATCTTGACATGGCGGTGAGGGGCGCTGGCCATGCGGATAATGTCAGCCAGGTCGATGACGCTCGACAGCACAGGCTCGGCCACCTGCCCCAGCGCCATTTCCAGCTGCACGGCGCGCGCCGCCGTCGCCTTGGTCGGCACCAGGATCGGGATGATCGACAGGGCATGACTGCCCTCGTGGAAGTTCTTGAGGTCGAGCGCGTAGTCCTCGACCTGCTCGATGGCGTGGCGGTCGAAACTCTCACCACCCACCTTGAACTCGATGACGAAGATGCAATCGCCGATGACCAGCACGGCGTCGGCGCGCTTGCCCATGCGCGGAATGGCGAACTCGAACGCCAGCGTATAGGCGTCAATCGAAACCAGGGCGTTGCGCATGATGCGGATCTGCTGAAGCCACGCGCTCTTCTGCTCGATCTCGAGCGCGAAATTGTGCCGGCGCGTCAGCTCGCCAAGGATATGGTCATCGGAATCGCTCTCGAACCTGCCGCGATCGGCTGTGTAATAGGCGCGCATTGTCCCTCCCCGCAATCACACGTGTGCCAGGTCCGCCGTGCGTGTGCAAGCCGCCTTGCCGAATGGCATTCGGATACCAATCTTGGACGAACAGGGAGGCCTCATGACCGTCACCACCACATTGAACGGCTATATCCGCCGCGAC
>CBFGPQ010000079.1:0-15665 GCA_965650705.1 uncultured Asticcacaulis sp.
AACGCTGGTCCCGTATGCCGTGGTATAAGAGCTACTGATGGTAGCATAGGTCATCAGGCCGACCAGTCCGCCCTTGTTATTACCGCTTCCCGTGAGCGTTGCGGTCGAGAAGCTGTCGGTAAGCGTACCTGTCAACCGGCCTACGAGACCGCCGGAATAGCTGCCGGCAGAGGTGACTATGCCGGTCGTGAATGAATTGCGGATTGTGCCCGTGGAGTACCCGACCAGACCACCGAGATAGGACGTTGTGCCGCTGACCGAAGCCGAACTCCAGGCATTGGCAATCGTGCCATTGTTGGTCCCGATCAGGCTGCCAGAGTAGGCGGAGGCGGTTGATATAGTTCCGCCGACCAGACCGATGTCGCGCACAGTCCCGGTATTCGTGCCAATCAACCCAGTGGCGCCATTGGTCCTGCTGATGGTCAGGCTGTTGATGGTGTTGCCGAGGCCGGTAAATATCCCACCGGAACTAAAACTCGCGACCGGGTTTGCCGAGGTATAGGTGGTACCTGAGGCATCAAGCGAGCTGGCCAGTGCAAACTTTCCAGTCGACGCATTCATCGTCGAGACGTCGCTCATACTGTAGAGCAGGGTATAGGCGGTGCCGTTGATATTTAGAGACTGGCCGCCGCCCGCTGTATTGGTGAAGCTCAGCGACTTGCCGTAGGCGAAGTAGTAGTCGCCGCCCGAACCGCCATTATTGGTGGTCAGCACGACACCGCCGGCACCCGAGACGGTCAGGTTGGCGTTGACATTGATCGAATGATAGGAATCGAGTGTCAGTGTATTAGCGCTCGACCAGGAGATGTCCGAATTGATGATGATGTCGCCGCTACCCGACGTACTGTTGCCGGGGCCGCTGGCTGTCGTCGCCGTCGTCTGCAGCGTGACATTGGTCGTGGCCAGGTTTGTCTGAATGGTCGAGGCCGCGCTGGCGTCAACCGTCAGGTCGTCCGGATCGACCAGCCAGGTGCCGGACGTGGCGCCTGTGGTGTCGATACGCGCGCCGGTAAAATTGACCTTACGGCCCGAAGTTTCGACAAAGCCGCCGCTCAGGTCGCCCTTGGCAATCGCTGAACCCTGGAAGTCGAGCTGGCCCGATGCCATGTCGGCGATGACCATGACGGTGCCGCCAGCGTCCGTACCCGAGGCATCGAGTGTCGCGTCGGCCGCAACCGAAATCGTTTGGCCAGTCACGTCGATCTGGCCGCCATCGTTTGCGTTGGTGGCCGTAAGCGTGCTGCCGGAGACCTCGACTGAACCCGTGCCTGCGCTCAAAAAGATGCGGCCGTCGTGGCTGCTGACGCCGGTGGCGCGAATCAGACTCTGTGTATTGCCGGCCAGGGCATAGACATTGCCGCCTTCGGCGCGCAGTTCGGCCGCGGCGGCTTCGATAGTGCCGGTATTGGTCGCCGACGTGCCGGCGCCGCCGCTGAGCACCAGGAAGCGGCCGTCATCGACCGCAGCATCGCGCATAAGGATACGGTTGCCGGCCAGAAGACCCAGTGTGCCGTTCGGGGCAAGGACCGTGCCGTCATTGCGGACATTGGCCGCGATCAGGGCGACGTCGCCACCGAGTGCGCCGACGTGGCCGAGATTGACGACCGAGGCCAGCGAAGGGCCTTCAAACGTCAGGTCGCCGCCGGCCATGAAATTGGCATTGCCGATATCAAGTGTCGCAGCGACGAAATCGCCGCCGACCCGGACAACGCCGGACTTGCCGATCACGACGCCGTTCGGGTTGATCAGGTAGACCGAGCCGGTCGCCGACAACAGCCCGTCAATCGAGGACAGGTTGCCGCCGGTCACGCGGTTGAGCGTCGCGCCCGAGCCATTGTTGAAATTGACTTCGCCGCCCTGGCCGATCGAGAAATTTGTCCAGTCAATGATCGCGCGGTCGGTGGCCTGGGTGACCGTTACCGCCGCCCCGGAATTGGCGATGTCGGCAACGCCAGCTATGACCTGGCCGCCCGACGGCAGGGCCTGCGCCTGCGCCACCAGCGGCGCCAAAAGGCCAGAGGCCATTGCCGCTGCCAGAAAGGTGCCAGACCTAAGCCCTTGCCGCGTTTGTCCGCGAACCCTTGCGGCACTTAGAAGCATGGGCAGACGGCGCGGCGCGCGTGCATTTTGCATGACTTTAACTCTGGCGATTCGATACTCTGATCAGCGCATCGTATCTGGATAGAGTTTCTGCATGGTTAAGTTGTAATTTCATTTTATGATTAAGGGGGTGCCTAACGGTGTGCATGTAGCATGAAATGATAGTGCGATCATTAAATGGGTTTGTATTTAATTGTGTGGTGATTTTGCTATATTTTAAATACGATATGCTATATATGCGAGTTGTTTGACAAAAATTATATGTATCAATATTTAAACAATAGTCGAATGCTTCTGAAGCGTGTCCCAAGGCCGTTAAACTTTCGAATGTCACCTCCCAGGCTTTGGTCCTCTGCGATCCTGCGTCCGCTTCCAGACACAAGTTTTAACCGGCGGAGCGCTGAGATTCAGCTTCCGCTTGTGGCGCTGCGGGGGGATTGGGGGCGAACTCAACCCGCTAAGCTGAACATGTAACTAAGCTTTACAAGTTGCCGAAGGGGCAGTGATCGATGTCCAACTATTGAAAAAAGCTCAATAGTTCAGGCGGCCGAACCGTCAACGCCTTCGATAACGGCCTGAAGTGCGAACTCATGGCAGCGGGCCGCGATCGCCGTGCTGAACAGCGCCTGCGTGTTCTCGAAGTGCCGATAGATGCTCAGCTTTGAAATCTTCGCTCGCTTGGCGACCTTGTCCAAGGTCGTCGCCTGAAAACCGAATCCCACAAAAAGTTCGCACGCGGCTTCGACTATCGTTTTGCCAAGCGCCTGATTGGCGGGCCGGCCGTGCCCGCCGTAGGTCACCGTTCTCGACACCGGCCTGCCGCGCTACCCCGCGATAAAGCTGGTCAATGCCCGGGCCGACAGCATCTCCGGCGCCATCGACGAATTCTCTGTCATCACTGGGGAGAGCGAAACAAGCTGACTCTGTTTTCCGACGGCCCTGACCTGCTGCCTGATATCCGGGCCGATCTGCGGCGCCGCAACATACCCGTCGTTGATGGCCGGATCGCCGAAATCGCCCGTCACGGAGGCCATGCTGCAACCGTCAAGCTCGATAACGGCCGCAATTTTGCTGTCGACATCCTGTTCGCGCATCCGCGCAACAAGCCTCCGGCAAGACTGCATGAATCGTTGGGCCTCGACACAGTCGATACGCCTTTCGGTATCGCCTCAAGGTCGACGAGCGTCGCGAAGCCAGCATACCGGGCATCTATGCCGCGGGCGACCTCGCCAACCCCCTCATTCCCTCGGTCACCACGGCATCGTGGCGGGGCACTACAGCGGGTATCTCCGTCCAGCAGTCGCTGCTTGTTTGAGGCCGCGGCTCTCCGTTTCCGGGTGACGCCGGTATCACATTCTTTAGGTAATGAGCCGGCGTCACGGCATGGAGGCCCCTCTCTCTAGGGAAGAGGGGGATAGTCCCTGCCACCGTGAGCGGCGACGAACATGGCGACGGCGGACCGACAATAGGATTCGATTTCGCTATCGTCCATAGCTTTCGCGTCATCGAAGCGCGCAACCATCAGGAGGTCGGATCCTTTGAAAAGTGCGCTGAACAGGCGGGCGGACCGGAGAGGATCGGGAACACTGAGAACCGCCTTCTCGTGCAATTGACGTAACAGCGCCTCAATTTGGGCGATGACCCTGGCCGGGCCGGCTTGGTAAAACAGCTTACTAAGTGAGGCCTGGTTCGTCTTGTCGGCCGTGATCATGGCTTCGACGCTACGCACATCCGAGCTTAGAAGCAGGCGCAGTAGGGACGTGCCTATCGCCCTCAGTTGATCCTCAGCCGAACCTTCGACCCCTTCCAGCAGGGATTGCGGTGCGAACTGGCGGCAGCGGGCGGCAATGGCGGCGCTGAACAACGCCTCCTTGTTTTCGAAGTGCCGGTAGATGCTTAGCTTGGATATCTTTGCCCGTTGCGCGACCTTGTCCATGGTCGTCGCCTGAAAACCCAGTTCTAAAAAGAGCTCGCTCGCGGCGTCAACAATCGTTTGCCCAAGCGCCTCGTTAACGGGTCGGCCGCGCCGGCCCTGGCTTTTCTCAGTCATGATAATACCGATACTTGACAGTACTCATAATTTCGCCTTATGATACCCAACAGTATCAAAAATACGCGAGCCCTTGGATCATTGTCAACCATGTCTTCCATATCAAATGTCTCCACACTGGCGGCGTTCGCGGCGCTAGCCTCGGCAACCCTCCTGCTGAGTGCCTGTCAAGCTCCGTCCAAACCTGATCAGAACGCCCGACCGCGAGTCCTTGTATATACGGTCGGCTTTAGTGCCGAAACCGGGACGTCCTATTCCGGCACCGTCCATTCACGCGTCGAACAGGATTTGTCGTTCCGCGTCGGTGGCCGGATTTTGGAGCGGAAGGTCAATGTTGGCGATCGCGTCACTGCCGGCCAATTGTTGATGCGCCTCGATCCCACCGATTATCAGGACGCCGTAAATGGCGCTACGGCGCTGGTCGCGGCGGCGCAGGCCCAGGCCACAAGGGCAAACGCCAGTTTCGAGCGTCTGAGCGCACTGGTCAGCTCGGGCTCGACGTCGGCGGACACTCTCGAGCAGGCCGAGGCGGCAAGGGATTCCGCCGACGCCAGCCTCCGGGCCGCCCAGGCTCAATTGGCGACCGTTCGCAACCAGCGAGCCTACACAGAATTGCGGGCTGACGCCGACGGCATTGTGACGGCGATCCCGGCGGAAGCCGGCCAGGTAGTGGGCGTCGGCCAGCCAGTGATCAGAATTGCCCAGATCAGTGCGCCCGAAGCCGTGGTCGGGTTGCCTGACGCCGGCCACACGCCCGGCGAAACAGCGACAGTGACGATTTTCGGATCGCAAACCTCGACGCATAATGCACGTCTGCGCCAGATATCGGCGGCAGCCGATCCGACCACGCGCCTGTTCGAGGCGCGCTATGTCCTGGAGGCCGCTCTCGCCGACGCGCCCTTGGGCTCAACCGTCACTGTGTCGCCCTCCATCCGTCGTCCAGCTACACCTGGTCTCGATATCCCCCTGTCGGCTCTGGTCGACAAGGGGAATGGCACTAAGGTGTGGACGATCGATGCCGCAGGCAAGGTCAGGGCCAAATCGGTCAAGGTGTCGCGCCTCAACGAAGAGACGGCTTCGATCACCCAAGGACTATCCCAGGGTGATGTCATCGTCGCCGCCGGCGCGCAGTTGCTGCATGAAGGTGAGGTTGTGACGCTGGTTCGCGGGGGTACGTTGTGAGCTTCCCCAATCTCTCTGCGCTCGCGGTTCGCGAACGCGCGGTCACCCTTTTCCTGATCCTGGCGGTTCTGGCGGCCGGGACCTTCGCCTTCATCAAGCTGGGCCGCGCCGAAGACCCGCGCTTTACCGTCAAGATCATGACGGTGACGGCGGTTTGGCCGGGCGCCACGGCGAAGGAAATGGACGAAAATGTAGGTGACCTGTTGGAAAAGCGCCTTCAGGAACTCCAGTATTACGACCGCGTTGAGACGACGGCGCAGCCCGGGGTTCTGCAGGCCAAGGTCATCCTCAAGGACTCGACGCCGCCTTCGGCCGTCCCGGACCAGTTCTATCAGGCCCGCAAAAAGCTGTCCGACGAAGCACGCAAGCTGCCGAACGGGGTGTACGGCCCCTTCTTCGACGACGAATTCAGCGACGTCTATTTTTCGCTCTATGCCCTGCAGGGCAAGGGCGTGCCCAATCGCGACCTGGTCAAGCAGGCTGAGACCCTGAGGCAGCAACTTTTGCGCGTTCCCGGGGTCCAGAAGGTCAAGATTCTCGGTGAACGCCCCCAGGCAATCTATATCGATATACCTCAAGCCCGTCTGGCGACGCTCGGGGTCAATGCCCAGGATATCATCGCCGCCCTGCGTGGCCGCAACGACGTCTCCCCATCAGGCTCCGTAGACACGTCTGGCCCAAGGGTGCAACTGCGCCTCGACAGCGGTCTCACCTCGGTCGACGATGTGCGCAATGTGACGCTTAACGTCCAGGGCAAGCTTCTTAAGGTCGGCGACTTCGCCGAGGTTCGCAAGGGCTATGAAGATCCGCCCAGCTTCGAAATCAACCATGCCGGCCAGCCGGCGGTCGTGCTCGGCGTCGTCATGGCGCCGCGGTACAATGGCCTGACCCTGGGCAAGGCGCTCGACCATCAGGAAGAACTGATACGCGCGCAACTCCCGCTCGGGATGACTGTCACTAAGGTATCGGACCAGGCAAAAGCCATCCATCACTCGGTCGACGAATTCATGACCAAGTTCGTCATGGCTCTCGGCGTTGTGATGCTGGTGTCCTTTGTCGCGCTCGGTTTCCGCGTTGGCCTGGTCGTCGCAGCTGCCGTGCCTTTGACTCTGGCGATTGTTTTCGTCGTCATGCTGCTGACCGGCCGCGACTTTGACCGCGTGACGCTCGGGGCCCTCATAATCTCGTTAGGGCTGCTGGTCGACGACGCCATCATCGCCATCGAGATGATGGTGGTCAAACTGGAGGAGGGCTACGATCGCATCAAGGCGGCCACCTTCGCCTGGACCACGACGGCGGCGCCCATGTTGTCGGGAACCCTGGTGACCATATTGGGCTTCATTCCTGTCGGCTTTGCCCAATCGTCGGCCGGCGAATACGCCGGCAACATCTTCTGGGTTGTCGGTTTCGCGCTGATCGCCTCGTGGGTGGTCGCCGTGACCTTCACGCCGTACCTGGGCGTCGTCATGCTGCCCAACATCAAGCCGCGCCATGACCACGGATCTATGTATACGACGAAGATGTACAACCGGTTCCGTAACCTAGTCAGGCTGGCCGTCGATCATCGCGGCATCACCATTCTCGTCACCCTGGCCCTGTTCGTCGCGTCTGGCGCCGGCATGGTCATCGTCAAGAAGCAGTTTTTCCCGAACTCGGACCGCACGGAACTGACCGTCGAAGTCAAGATGCCGGTGGGCTCGTCTTTCGAGGCGACCAAGACGCTGACGGGACGGCTTGAAGCAGACCTGCAAAAGCAGTCCGAGGCGACGGACGTATCGGCTTATATCGGACAAGGCGCGCCGCGCTTCTTCTTCTCCCTGAACCCCGAACTGCCGAACCCGGCCTACGCCCAGGTCGTCATCCAGACCGAGGATGTCGAGGCGCGCGCACGGCTTAAAGATCGTATCCGCAAATGGGTGAACGAAGGCCGCTATCCCCAGGCCCGCGTGCGCGTGACGCAGTTCCTGTTCGGGCCGCCGGTGCCCTATCCCGTGCTGTTCCGTGTCGTTGGCCCCGATGAGGCTGGCATTATGAAGATCGCCGAGCAGGTTCGGGGCGTCATGCAACAGAACCCCGATGTTCTCGATCCGCATCTCGACTGGGGCGACAAGACACCGGTTATGCACTACGCCATCGATGACGCCCGCCTGGCGCAGCTGAACCTGACCCGCCAATCGGTCGAACTCCAACTGCAAGGCTTGGTGTCAGGTGTGCAGGCGACCCAGGTTCGCGACGGGACTCGCACGGTCGACGTGGTGTTGCGCACCCCAGAGGCCGAAAGACGCTCGCCCTCCGATCTCGCCGGCATGACAGTGACGAACACTATCGGCCAGGCCATTCCCTTAAGCGCCGTCGTCCATCCGACTGTGGACAGCGAAGGCCAGCAGATCAAACGCTATGACCGCGATCTGTTCGTCAGCGTGCAGGGCGACGTGCGCGACGGCGTCCAGCCGCCGGACGTCACGGCGAAGATCCTGCCGAAGTTGCAGTCGATCAAGGCGAATTTGCCGGCCGGTTACCGCATCGATACCGGCGGCGCCGTCGAGGAAAGCGCCAAGGCCAATGTCGCGCTCGTTGCCGTCGTGCCGGTGATGATCCTTTTGACGCTCGTCGTGCTGATGATCCAGGTTAGATCCTTCGCCGCCATGTGGATGGTCTTTGCGACGGCCCCGCTTGGTCTGGTCGGCGCCGTGCCCACCTTGCTGCTCTTCGATCAGCCCTTTGGCTTCAACGCCATCCTGGCCCTGGTCGGGTTGTCGGGCATCCTGATGCGCAACACGTTGATCCTTGTACAGCAAATCAACGACAACAAGGCACAAGGTGCTTTGGACTATGACGCCGTCATCGAAGCCACCGTCCACCGGGCCCGTCCGGTCATACTGACGGCCGTGGCGGCCATGCTGGCCTTCATCCCCCTGACCCACTCGGTTTTCTGGGGCGCACTGGCCTTCGTTCTGATCGGGGGCGTCGGTGTCGGCACCGTGCTGACGCTCGTCTTCCTCCCGGCGCTGTATGCCTTCTGGTTCAAGGTCCGCAAGCCGCAAAGCGAGATTTCCCATGCGTAACGTCCTGATCCTTTTGCCAACCATGGCCCTGCTTGCCGGCTGCTCGACGCCCACCGCCCACCTGCCGGCTGCGCCTACACCTGTCAGTTGGGCCACGGTGAACGGGGCTGCGACAAGCGACACCGTGCCCCAAGCGAAGGCCTGGTGGACGCAAGGTGCCGACCCGGTCCTTCTGGCTCTGATCGAAGCGGCAAGCCGCGACAGCCACGAAGTCAAGATGGCCGAGGCGCGATTGAAGGCGGCCCGCGCCACCCATGTCACGGCACGGTCGCTTCTGTTCCCCGACATAAGCGCCACGGGCGTTGCGCAGCGCGGAGATATTGGCCTGACTTACGGCAACCGTGCGATCGACATCACGCAAGGGCAGCTTAACGCCAGCTACGACCTTGATCTGTTCGGGGGGCTGAAGGCAAATTCGAAAGCGGCCGGAGCTGCAACAAAAGCTTCCGCGGCTTCCCTGGAAGCGGTTCGCGGCGCTGTCCGACTGGAGGTTGTCGCGACCTATATCGGCTTGCGGCAGTGCCAGCAGAATCTGGAGAGTTTCCGGACGACCTCGGCAGCAGCCCACGAAATTGCCGCGAGCTATGAGCAGCAATGGCGCAAAGGACTGATCACCGAGGGGCAATTCCGTTCATCGGAGATCGAGGCGAGGGCTGCCGACACAGGCGTTAGCAGGCTTACCCAGGCATGCGAGGAATATATCAACGCTACCAGTGTCCTCACAGGCGACGGCCAGATGAGTCTCAGGGCGCAATTGTCGACTGCGGGGACCGTTCCAAACCTGCGTCATCCGGACACGACCGACGCTCCCATGAGCATTCTGCGCCAACGCCAGGATATGCAGGCGGCGGAAGCCATCCTGACGGCGGCACGTGCGTCAACACGATCAGCCCAGGCCTCCTTGTTTCCGGACCTGTCTATCGGCGCCTTTTTCGGCAATCAGGATACCAGCGTGCGGCCTTCGGCGGACGTCTGGAATGTGGCCGCGACGGTCTATTGGCCCTTGCTGAATTTCGGGCGGATCAAGGGCCAGATCGACGCGGCGTCAGCCCGTGAGATCGAGGCCTATGAAGGCTATCGCCTAACTGCGATCGCCGCACTGGCCGACGTGCGGACGAAGCTGAGCGCGGTCGAACAGGCGGACGTGAGGCAGTCCTTGGCGGCGTCAGATGCTCAAGCATCGGATCGTCTGCATGCTGAAGCCACGCGCCAGTACCAGGCCGGCCTCATCCCGAAGATCGCCTTCCTGGCCTCGGTCATCCGAACCGAACAATCCCGCCGCGCGCAGATCGACGCCGATGCCGAGCGTTCGATTCGAGCCGCAGCTCTCTACCGGGCCGAAGGGCTTTGAGCATAACGCTACCAATTCTCGCGAACAAAAGGAACGAACCATGTCCAGGCAAAAAAAGGTCGTCGTCATCACCGGCGCCTCTTCCGGGATCGGTGAGGCAACCGCCCGCCTCCTGGCCCAAAAAGGATTCCACGTCTATGCCGGCGTAAGAAACCCCGAGGCCGTAACGCAGGCAGCGAACATAAAATATGGACGCCTTGACGTTACAAAGGAAGACTCCGTCACGACCTTCGTTGATTGGGCGCTGTCCGATGCTGGCGGAATAGACATTCTGATCAACAACGCCGGCGCGTCTCTGATGGGGCCTGTCGAAATGACATCCACCGACGAAGCGCAGGCCCTGTTCGACACAAATGTCTTTGGGCCCTTGCGGATGATTCGGGCGGTGCTGCCCTCTATGCGAAAGGCAAGGAGCGGCTTGATCGTCAATATCAGTTCCGTCGTCGGCTTCCTACCGACGCCCTTTATGGGGCTTTATTCCAGCAGCAAGCATGCGATCGAAGGATTGTCCGAGTCGCTCGATCATGAGGTTCGCGGCCACAATGTCCGTGTCGTCCTGGTGCAGCCATCGTGGACGAACACAAGGCTCGACACCAACACGAAGCAGGTGCGTCAGCCGCTCGGCATCTACGGCCCAGAGGTAGAAACCGTGGCAAGGTCCGTGATGGGACAGATCAAGTCAGCGCCACCGCCGGTAACCGTTGCGAAAAAGATTTTGATTGTCATCAACGGCCCTTACCGCATGCGCCGCCCGGCCGACGGCCGGGCGATGCTTTTGAGTTTCCTGCGTCGGTTCATGCCGGCGAACGTGTTCGACGGTAGCCTTCGTAAGAGCTTCGGCCTGAAGACGTAAGTCTTAGCCAATCAAGGTACGCGGTCTCGGCATGAAAAAGGTCGGCTGGACGTCGATTTCGCACCACCTGGCCATGTTCTTTTTGGATAGACGCGTGTCATACGCACTGACATTCGACGACTCCAACAAAGCGATGGAGGATACTTTTACGTCATTGGATCAAAGACGTGTCAAAAAATGCATAGTAAATCTTATGTTTAATTGACTGCGTATTTAGAGCTGTGCGCACTTGATTGCCATGGGTAACAGCTTGGTTAGTGACGTGCTCTTTGCCATAACATGCATTCTGCCATAATACCTTAGAGAATATCGCAACACGCGGATAGGCAACAGTGGGGATTTTGCGTTGATGGATGTCAACCTGCGACAGATCAGGGCGTTTCTTGCCGTCGTCAGCGCGGGCAGTTTTACGCGGGCGGCCGAACTGCTTTCCCTTTCTCAACCGGCCCTGACCGTCCGGGTCCGGCAGCTCGAAGACCAGGTGGGCGTCAGGCTGATCGATCGCGGTGCCCGTGTCCTGGAACTGACCCGCGAAGGGCGCGAACTCTATCCGGTGTTTCAGCGCATTATCCGCGATTTCGACGCCGCGATCGCCGATGTGACTGAATTCACCGAGGCTGAACGCGGCGTCGTCCGTATCGCCGCCCTGCCGAGTTTCTGCACCGGGCCTCTGGCCTCGCTGTTTGTCGATTTCAAAGCCGTCAATCCGGGTCTGTCCTTCATTCTGCGCGATGCTGTCGGCAAGAAGATCGCCGGCATGGTCCGCGCCGAAGAGGTCGATTTCGGCATCGGGGTGGAGGGCGAGCGCGAAGCCGACCTCGAATATGTAGACCTGTGTCAGGATCGGTTGATGCTGGTTATGCCGGCAGGCCACGTCCTTTCAGAACGCGACATCGTAACGCTCGCCGACGTGGCTGCTCATCCCTTCATCATGATGGACCGGGAAACAAGTGTACGCCGCATGGTGGACCTGGCTTTTGCCGCCAGCGGTCTGCCCCTCAAGCCCGCCTGCGAAGCGACCTATATGGCAACCGCCGTCAGCATGGTGCGGGCAGGCCTTGGGGTGACCATGCTGCCATCGTCGGCTGTCGAGATCAACATCTACCCGGACGTTGTCGCGCGGGCGGTAAGCGGGGACGGGATGACCCGGAAAATCGTCATTATCAAACGGCGGGACGCGCGCCTGCGCACGACCGCGGACGCACTTTATTCGGCCTTGCTGGCGGCCGAACTGCCCGGCGCGTTCGAGTCCGCCGAGGTGCTGGGATACGCCGCCTTACCGCAAAATGCGGTCTGATCCTCGGGTTTTCGAGGCCTTGCAGGTAAAGCTTGACGCCGTCATTCGGTCGCTCTTGCCATCGTAGATGGCCTGGGCCGGATAGGGGCAGACAGGGCGCGTGAAGGACGCTCCATCGGCCGGGTTCATCGACTTGAAACGCGTGGCCAACAGTGTAGCCGGGGCTTCATCACCTTCCACCCAGCGCTCCAGGGCTTCCTGGGCCGCCACGTAGGTCAACCCCGGCCCACCCTGGCAGTGCCCGAGGCCCGGCACCATGAACAGGCGGAAAAAGTCCGAGGGATCGCCGAGCTCGGCCGCGACCTGTTCGTAGTAGGCGATCGACTCGTCGGGCGGTACCACCGGGTCGGCCACGCCATGAAACTGGATCAGTTTCCCACCGGCTTTCGCAAAGGCGGACAGGTCGGGACTGACCGCATCTATCGAACGGCCTGCCCCGTCAAGACGCGCGACATCATGGTCGAAATCGAAACGGTCCGCGGTCCAGTCCGGGTCATGGAATACCCAGTGCCGCCAGAAGCTCAGGCGCGCCGGCTCATTGGGCCTGGCAGGATTGGCCCAATAGGCCGGCCAGCCCAACTCACTCCCCTTGGCCCAGCCGTGATACAGCCGCGCCTGTGTGCGCGGATTGTGTGCGCCACGATAGATCGCCTCGATGGCCTTGACCTCGTCGCGCGTCAGGCATTGGCTTTGGTCCGAGACATTCCGTTTGCACCGGAGGCTTTCCGGTTTGAAGCGGCAACGGTTGGGTGCGGAGAGAAAGCGGTCGTCCGGCAGGCCGCCGTCCTTGCCGGCGCAAGCGTCCAGGACGGCCGCGTTCAACAGGGGCAGTTTGGCGGGCGGAAGTATCAGGCTGCCGTCGGACCGGTGGCTGACCCGGTAGAGCCAGAGAAAGCCGAGGTTCAGCCGTGTGCGGTTGTTTCCGGGCGCGCCGGCGATGATCCCGTCGAAATCCGTCGGGTAGCGTTGCGCTTCCATCAGCGCCTGCTGGCCGCCGGTCGAGCATCCGGAAAAGTAGCTATAGCGGGGGGCGTGTCCGTAAAACCCGGCTATCAGTGCCTTGGCGGCGACCGCCGTTTCATGGACCGCGCGATGCCCCCAGTCGGCTAAGGCTTCCGGATGACCGACGACGAAGTCCGGATCGTCGCCCGTATGACCGGTATCTGTCGCGGCAACGGCATAGCCCCGATGGATCAGCGCCGTCATGGCGCGCGTGTCCAGGGCCGAGCTGTACCCGCCATTGCCGACCATCTGGAACTTGCCGTTCCAGCCGTTGGTGGGAAGCCACAGCTCGAACCCGATCCGGGAGCCCGGAACGGACGACACCTGACCCTGGGCGCGGCAAACCGGCGGCACCCCCGGCAAGGCCTGTTCGCTGACAGTGATGCGCATGCCGGACGGCGGGCGTGCCGCCAGGTCGTCGCACGCTGTGGCATGGGTTTCGCCCGCAAGGGCGGCCATGCCGATTGCCATTATTGCCAGGAGTGTTTTCACTTCAGGACCTCGCTGGTCTCGGCAGCAGTCACAATTGCGCGGGCGTCGGCCGGCAGCAGACGCCGCTGCGCGACCAGGTCGGCGGCTGCCGAACGGACGAGGGCGACGAAGGCGTCGTGCGTGCCGTAGCGCTCTTCCAGAGAGGGACGCCGATCGTTGTTTCTGATGCGCTCGGCTTTCGTTCGCGCGAACGGTATGAAGCCGCCGAGGAAGAGGCAGTATTTTCCCTTGTTGTAGCCGGAAGCATGGGCGTTCCAGCCCGTATAGGTGCCGAGCGGCACGCGCATCTGAACGCTCAGGACCCCCGAAGTCTCATTCCCGTCGCTATCGACGCGTGGCACAAGCGTCGGCAGGACGCGCATCTGGCGCGGCGGCATCCGGGACGGAACACCGCTCAGGTCGGCCGAGATGAATCCTTTACCGGCGTCCTGGTGAACGAACGGATTGACAAGGCCATCGGGTTTTACATCTCCCGGCAAGCGGGGCATGCCCATGGCCGCGGCGGTCGGCGGCACCAGATCGCCGCCCGCCAATGTCGGATAGGCATTCGGCGGGGGCAGGGTGCCATCCGTGACCCAATCGATAAGATTGGCAACGGCGGCGCGCCAGAGCGGCAAGGACGGGTTGGGATTGTCGGGCAGGGTGCAGGCAATGGCCGGATTATGCCGTGCGGTGGTTACAAAGCCGCCGCTGGGGCTTTCCGGGGCGCCGCCGTGGGTGACTCCGGGGAAATAATAGCGCCTGACCGTCTCCGGCAGCGGAATATCGGCCTTGGCATCCGTGCCCACCAGGTTAGGCGACATCCGCAAATTCCAGATTTCCGCCGCACCGAAGGTCTCGATGATCTTGGGGCAGGTACGGCTTTCAGTGCAACGGTCCAGGAGGCTTGCGGTTTTCAGCCCGCGCGACGTATCGGCATATCGCCCCCACCATAGGACACCCTCGCTGCCGAGTTCGTAGAGGTTGGCCGCGCCGCCGGGAACGCCGAAGCGGAAGTTCAACGGCACCTGGCGGGCGGCGATGTTCGGATTGGCGCCGTCGAAAACGATCCGGCCTTGCTCATCGGCGTTAAAGCCAAGATGAATGAACGACCGGACATAGTTGCCGGACTGCGAGGTGCCCGTGGTGATGGCCCATTTGATGTGACCCGCCAATGGATTTTCGGGACTTCGGTCATAGCGCAGGAAGCTGGCGAAATCGCGCGTGGTGGCAAAGCCGATGCCGAGCACGAGCGGGTCCTTGCCCGTGTAAGTCAGGCCATAGCTCAGCCGGTGATCGAACCCGCGCCTGAGGCAGATTTTCGTTGGATCGGGAATGCCGGGAAACGGGGTCTGGTTGCAGTCCGCGAAAGCCCAGTCCGCGGCCGGGATTTTGACTTGCGGACTGATGTCGGAAGCCTGGGAAAACAGCGTGGCCGCGTTTGTCTTCAGCGACACCGGCAAAGGACGGGAGACGCCGGCGCCCAGGCCGCCCACGAGCGGGAGGGTATGCGTGCCCGCCTTCATATCGACAAAGCGCACGAAGACGGGGCCGGTCAGGGGCGCTCCATTGGCGTGTCTGGCCACGGGGACCTGGGCAGTGTAAAGCCCCGGCTTCGCTGCGATATCGCCCTGCCAACCGACGATCACATGCACATGGCCAAACGGATCTGGCGCAATGGCCTCGCCATTTCCGCGGTTCGGGATCATGTCGTAGAGGACGCCGGTCGAACGCGACATATCCACTGGCTTGATCACCGTGAAATTGGCGCCGTAGGCCACCATGCCGCTGGCCGTGCGCGGAGCGTACATAAGGTCCGTAATGATCTGATTATGTGCGTCCGCCGGGTCTAATGCCCCTTCAAAGTGGCCATTCAGGACCTCATAGGCGATGTCACCGCCCGGACCGCCCCTGGCTTCGAGTGGCGTTCGGCTGTCGATCACGACACGGGTGACGTGGGCGTGCGCAGGAGGGGCGTACACGGCAGGGGCGGCGGCGAGTAGCCCAAGCGCGGTTGCCGTGAGCAAATGCCCTTTCATCGGTCAGTCCTCCGCATGCAGGTCGAGATCGAGCAGCAGGGCGCCCAGGGTCTTGCCGTGAGGATCGAGTGCCGGGGAGCGCGTGACGCCGCCCTTCAGCGCACCTTCAAGCGTAAAAATCAAAGCCCCAAGCGCCGGCAGCTCATGCCGTTCGACAGCCCGGCTGGCCAGACCCGCGTAAAAGGCTCCCACGCGGCTGGCCGTGAGATGACGCTCAAGATCGGCATAGTGCTCCGGCAAATAGGCAATGACCGA
>CBFGPQ010000080.1:0-15579 GCA_965650705.1 uncultured Asticcacaulis sp.
TGGGCGGCACCTCGGCCGGCCTGGCCGTCCAGGGTAGCTGGTCCTACGGCGCCATGGACGACGGCAGCGTGACTTCGCCTGAAGCGCTGAAAGACCCGCTGGGGCCCGCGGTCACCATGGTCGACAACTTCCTGCATTTCGAGCTTTTGACGCACATCGTCACCGACAGCCATTTCGCCGAACGCGACCGCCTGGGCCGCCTTTTTGCCTTTGTGGTGAAGTCGAACACGCTGCGCGCCTCGCCGACGGCGCGCTACGCCAGGCCGCTGGTCGGTCTCGGCATCGACGAAGAAGCTGCCGTGACGGTCGAAGCGGATGGCACGGCGCGCGTCCATACCAATAAGGACGGCAAGGCATGGCTGGTCCAGGGCGGCGATCCGGTCGACTTGGAACCAGGCAAGCCCCTGAACCTGACCGGTGTATCGGTCATCGGCATCGGCAAAAATTCGACCTTTAATGTCAAGACGCTGGACGTCGGCAGCCCGGCGTTCACGCGCATCTATGACATCAAGGACGGCGTGGTCACCCAGCGCCAGCACTGGTCGCTGGCCCTCCACGGTGGGGCAGGGGTGATCGAACGCGCCAACATGCCGCCGGAAAAGGAGGCTCGGTATCGCGCGTCGCTGACAAAGGCGCTGCAAGCCGGGCAGGCGGTGCTGGCCAAGGGGGGCGCCTCTCTCGATGCCGTCGAGGCCACGGCCCGCGTCCTGGAAGACGATCCCTTGTTCAACGCCGGCAAGGGCGCGGTCGTTGCCGCCGACGGCAAGTCCTATCTCGACGCGGCCATTATGGATGGCGGCACGATGAAGGCCGGCGCCGTCGCCGGTGCGACGCGGACCAAGAATCCAATCAGCCTGGCGCGCAAGGTGATGGAAAAGACGCGCCATGTGTTTATTGCCGGCGAAGGGGCGGACGCCTTCTCGGTCGCGCAGGGGCTTGAACAGGTCGATCCGTCATACTTCATCACGCCCGAGCGCCAGAAGGCGTTTGACGCCTGGAAAGCGAAGAACCTGGTCAACATCGACCGGTCGCATCTTTATGGCACGATCGGCGTCGTGGCGCTGGATTCCGACGGCCATCTGGCAGCGGCGACTTCGACGGGCGGGCTGATGGGCAAGCAGTGGGGCCGGATTGGCGATTCGCCGGTGATCGGCGCCGGCACCTATGCTCGCGACGGTGACTGCGCCGTCTCGGCGACAGGCACGGGCGAGTACTTCATTCGCGACAGCGCCGCGCGTCAGGTCTGCGACCGCGTTCGCTGGAACAAGGAGACCATCGATCAGGCTGCGCATAACACTATCATGTCTGTGGGGGCGCTCGGCGGCGACGGTGGGTTGATCGCGATGGACAAGGACGGCAAGGCAGTGTTCGCGATCAATGATCTCGGCATGTATCGCGGGGCGGTGTCTTCGGATGCCCCCGTCCCGCAAACTGGCATCTTTGCCGGTGAAGGCCTGAAGTAGATGTGGTGCCTCAAGAGGTTTTTCTGGCTTAAGCCGCCGCAGAATAGCGTAATCCTCCATCCACGACGCTACGTACATGGCCTCTCAACCCTTTCGGCGTCAAAGAAGCATTCTTATGCATGTTCATCTGGTCTGTCCTGGAATCTGAAGCTTCGCAACCTCAGTCTCCTCGGTTCAGGCCAGATGGACAACCTCCTGAGAGCTCACAGCTAACTGGCTGCGCAATGACCGTTGATGAAATTGGCATGATCCGGCTGCGCTGCCACCGTCCTGGCCAGCGTATCGCGGATATAGTCGAGCCGGCTGACGATTGCGTCCATCGACACGGCATCCGCCATCGGGTCGTAATCGCGTGGTACCACACCCTGGTTGAGCATGACGACCACCCAGCTTGGCAGTTTGAACAGTTCGTGGTCGGCTACATAGAGGCGCCCCGAATCGCGGAACAGGTCCATGCGTGCCTGCAAGGTGCTCGATACCGGACTATGACGCAGTTCCTCCCAGAAGGGCTGCCCCTCGCGGCTGTTGGCCTTGTAATGCAGCACCAGGAAGTCGCGCACGTCCTCATATTCGAACGCCGTCCGGCGGTTGAATTCGTCGACCAGGGCCTGGGACCAGGTCCCAGTTGGCATGAAGGTCAAAAGCTTGGTGACGCCCATCTGGATCAAATGGATTGCCGTCGATTCCAGCGGCTCCAGGAAGCCGGCTGAAAGCCCTATGGCGACGCAGTTCTTGACCCACGCCTTGGTCCGCCGTCCGGTTCTGAAATGGATAAGGCGCGGGTCCGCCAGCGGCTGGCCGTCCAGATTGGCCATCAGGGTGGCCACCGCCTCATCGTCGGACATATGCCGGCTGGAATAGACATAGCCGTTCCCCGTGCGGTGCTGCAAAGGAATGCGCCACTGCCAGCCCGCCTTGCGGGCGGTCGCGCGGGTGTAGGGCAGCAGAGGGGCTGTGCGGGCGCTGGGGACGGCTACGGCGCGGTCGCAGGGCAGAAGCCCCGTCCAGTCTTCATAACCCGCCTTCAGGGCGCCTTCGATCAGCAGGGCCCGGAAGCCGGAACAGTCGACAAAGAAGTCGCCCTGGATTTGCCGGCCTGACGCCAGTTTTACGCCTGTGATAAAACCGCTGTCGGGGTCCTGCATGACCTCGACGACGCGGCCCTCGGTCCGTGTGACGCCATTGCCTTCGGCCACGCGGCGCAGGTTGCGGGCGTAGAGGCCGGCGTCGAAGTGGTAGGCGTGGGCCATGCCGGACAAAGGGGAATTCGCATTGCTGCTGCGCAGGCTGAACCGGTTGTGCCGCGCCATGACACTGTTGAGATTGAAGTCCTCCAGAGGGGCGCTGTAGCCGGCCTGCGAGGCCTTCAGCCAGTACTGATGAAAGTCGCAGACGCCGATGCTCAGGCCATAGGCGCCGAAGGGGTGAAGATATTCATGTCCCTCGTGCTTCCAGCCGACGAACTGGATGCCAAGCTTGAACGTACCCTGGGTATTCACCATGAAGTCGCGTTCGTGCATGCCGACGAGACTGTTGTAGATGCCGAGCAAGGGGATGGAAGCCTCGCCGACGCCGATAGTGCCGATTTCATCGGACTCCACCACGGTGATGCGCACCGGCATCCCCTGCGTATAGCGGCTCAAGGCGGCGGCGGTCATCCAGCCGGCAGACCCGCCGCCGACAATAACGATGTGTTCGACGCGGTTGCTCATGACGCCTGCAGGAAACTGGGAGAAGGGCAATGCTTGCGAATGAAGTCTTCGTGCGATGGCAGCCTGGTCGCGACCGCGGTGATCTGGTCGCGCCGCTGCCCCATCAGGGCGCGCAGCTGGTCGGACGATATCCGTTCGACCAGCGGGTCGTATGTCTCAGGTAACAGTCCCTGACCGATATAGACGGAAATCCAGCTGGGCTGGGCAAAGTGGTCGAACTCGTGAAGGAGGACTATGCCGCGTGACCGGAACAGCGCGATCTTGTGGCGAAGGTTGTCGGGCAGGTCCATGTCGCGGGTATAGCGCCACAGCTCGCCATCATCGCGGGACTGCAGCCAGTAATGCAGGATTATGAAGTCGCGTACGCGCTCATAGCTGAGAAGAAGCCGGCGATTGTACTCAGCCTCCAGGACGGGGTTCGGCCCCTTGCCGGGATACAGTTCCAGAAAACGGACGATCGCGCTCTGGATCAGGTTTATCGATGTCGATTCCAGCGGCTCCAGGAAACCGGAAGCCAGGCCAGCGCAGACGCAGTTCTTGTTCCAGAAGAGGTTGCGGTGTCCGGTTGTGAAGCGGATCAGCATCGGATCCTTCAGCGGCGCGCCGTCCAGGTTCTGCATGAGGATATCGGCGGCGGTCTGTTCGTCCATGAAGCGGCTTGAGAAGACGTGGCCGTTGCCGGTACGGTGCTGAAGCGGAATTCGCCATTGCCAGCCCGCCGTGCGCGCCGTCGAGACGGTATAGGGCGTGATGGTGTCGGTCTTTGCGCAGGGCACGGCCCAGGCACGATCCGCCGGCAGCAGGTGCGACCAATCGGCATAGCCGGATTTCAGCGCCCCCTCGATCAGCAGGCCGCGAAAACCCGTGCAATCGACAAAGAAATCACCGTCCACCTGACGCCCGTCTTCCAGCGCCAGGCCGTCGATATAGCCGGTTTCAGCGTTCAGCTTCACATCCGCGATCTTGCCGTTGATGCGTTTGACGCCGCGGCCTTCACACAGTTCCCGCAGGTAGGCGGCATACAAGGAGGCGTCGAAATGGAAGGCGTAGCTATAGTCCCGCATCGCCGAGCCGGGACTGGGGTTTGGCGGGAAGAACTTGCCGGCGTAGGCGATCTGGGTCGGCATCGACCAGGCGGACAAGGGCGTTGTCTCGCCGTCGAGACTAAGTTTGCGCCAGATCTGGTGTGGTTCCAGACCCTGATAGGTGGCGCCAAAATCGCCGAAGCCATGGAAATACCGGCTGTCCTTCGCACCCCAGCCATGGAAGTCAATGCCAAGCTTGAAGGTCGCCTCGGTACGGCGGATGAATTCGGCCTCATCGAGGCCGATCAAGGCATTGAAGTCACGGATGGTCGGAATGGTCGCTTCGCCGACGCCGATGATGCCGATCTCTTCGGACTCGACCAAGGTGATTTCGACATCACGTGATACATTGGTGCGCAGCGCGGCGGCGCACATCCAGCCTGCCGTACCGCCGCCGGCTATAATGATCTTTCGTATCGGTTCGGCCATGTTCCTGCCTGATATGTTCTGCCGGCCTAAGGCTCTCATAAAAAACCCTTCCGGCCACAAGAAAACCGGAAGGGCTGCAGTTTAACAGATGTCCGGGAGGATAAGGTGACCGCTGGACGGGCGGGACACCTGCGCGATAAGGCGCACGGCTGCACGGGTGGGGACCCGCGCAGCCTATTTTTAGAAGCTGGCGCGCAGCACCAGCGAAGCGCGGCGATCGGTCTTGGTCGCCGAGTAGTAGTGGGTTTCAAGCGGCTTGGTGATATCGCTCGAGACGCGGACATAGTTCACGTCGCGGCCGACATTGGTCACCTGCAAGCCGACCTTGACCTGCTTGTTGACCGTGTAGAAGACGGAGCCGTCCCATTGGCCATAGGCGTCTGCCCACATCGGACGGTTGACGTTGGCCGCTGAGGTCGTCAGCAGGTACGCGTCGCGCCAGTTGTAGGCCATACGCGCCGAGATGCCGTACTTTTCGTACATCAGAGCGAAGTTGTAGCTTTCCGGCGACATCCCTTCCATTGGCAGGCCGGAGAGGTTGGCGTTCACAACGACATTGCCGTCGAATACGCTGGAAACCGGGTTGCGGCCGCCAGACATATTGATCTTCGTGTAATTGGCCTGGATGCCGAAGCCATCCCACGGTGCGGGCAGGAAGTCATAGAACTGGTTGTAGGCGAGTTCCCAACCGTTGACATCGCCCTTTTCCGAACCGTTGACATAGCGGTTGACGTTGAAGTTCAGCGTGATGCCGTTGTTGGTATAGGTTTCCACCTGCGACTGGGTGTAGATGTAGTTCGTCAGGTCCTTTTTAAAGGCGACGAAGGTCAGGCTTCCTGTCGGGGCGAAATACCATTCGGCCGTCAGGTCATACTGGTTTGCCGTGATGGGCTTCAGGTCCGGAGACCCGCCCGTACCCGAATAGTTGATATTGGTGTCATCGATAGCAAACGTATTGGTGGCGCCAATCGGGGTGAATACCAAACCGCTGACACCGAGCGTGCTATATGGCGTGATCCAGGACATTTCCGGGCGAACCATGGCTTTGGACGCCGCGAAACGGAACTGCAGTTCGTCGTTGTAACGGTAGCGAATGTTCAGGCTGGGCAGGGTATCGGTATATTCATTCTCCCCATCGTAAGGAATGGTCAGTCCGGCACCGAAGGCTCGCGCCTCGTCATAACGGGTACAGTTGGACGCGCAGGTCATGCCCTGCGGACCTTCGACAGTTCCCATTACGATATAGCTGCTTCCGTGCACCTTGGTCTTGACGACGCGAACGCCGAAATTGCCGTCGAGCCTTTGGGCGCCGAACACATTGTCATGACCGAATTTCAGCAGGCCGTAAGCTGCCTCCGTCTTTTCGTCCTGGGTGTTAAGTCCGCCTTGCGAAGCGTAGTTCGCCCAGTTGTCGGTAAGTGGTGACCATCCCCAGCCGGCATTTTCAACGCCTTTGAGCTGCTCGAAGGTATAGGCCGTGCCCTGACTGAGCAGATTCTCGGTCGGGAACCAGATATTGCCCGGGACCGGAATGTCGCCATGCATGAAGTTGTCGAAGGAAACCATATGCGACATGTTCGGCAGGTTCGGGTTGGCCGGTACCGAGCCGAAACCGCCCTCCTCGTCCAGCCATACCGGTGTGCCGCCGCCCCAGTACTGGGAGCTCAACAGGCTCCAGTTCCAGCTGGACTGGCGCGTGATATAGTCCCGGTCGGTTGAGCGGACGCCGAACTTGAAGCTGGTCAGCCAGCCGTCGTCGTCGAAGTCGTATTGGCCATCCAGACGCCAGGCCAGTTGTTCGCCCTCGTTCTTTTCGATGTGATCCATAGCCGCCGCCCAATAATAGGCATCTTGCTCCGCCGTGCGGTTCGGCCCCTGGATGGCGATGGTCGGAAGCTCGCCGCGCAGGTCAATGCTGGCCGTCGACTTGTTCTCGGAGGTACAGGGCGTCGGAGTCTGCGTCGCGCAATACTGAGCAAATACGGTGTTGGACAATATGTCCGCCGTCGATTTCAAGTGCTGGACGTCGCCGGACAGCGTCAGGCGATCGGTGGCATTCCACTTAAATCCGAGCGAAATGTCTGTCGTTTCCTTGCGGTCGTTGCCCCACCGCGTGTTGGAATCGATACCGGCCCCGACGACCGTGCCGGCCAGGAAGACGCCATTGCTGTCATAGACATATGAGTCATTTGGCGTGGCCAGGGTGCCGTCATAGAAGCCGACATTGTATTCGGTATTTTTAGGCTTGGCCACGGAGTTGAAAGCCTGAAGCGTGAATTCCAGGTCTTCGGTTGGTCGCCATTGAATCGCGCCGGCGAGGGCTTCGCGCTTTTGACGCCAGTCGATCGTGCGCCAGCCCATGACGTTGGGAATGTAGCGGGTGTTCGCACCGGTACCGACCGTTACATACCGGTCAGTGCCGATGACGTGTGTCTCGTTGCCGACATTGGCCTGCGAATAGTTTACCAGGAAGCCCAGTTCACCAATGCTCGTGTCCCAGCGATTGGAGTAGATCACGCTGCCTGAATACTGGTTTTCCTTTTGCAGGTCGCCATAGGTGCGGTCAAAGGTCAAGGCCAGCAGGCGCCCCTTCTGGTCGAACGGCTTACGGGTGCGCAGGTTGACCGTGCCGCCAATGCCGCCTTCGATCATGTCGGCCGAGGGGTTCTTGAAGACGTCGACGCCAGCCAGCAGGTCAGCCGAGACGTCGTCCCAGCTCAGGGAACGGCCGTTCTTGGCCGAGAAGATGTCACGACCATTGGTTTCGGAACGGACCCAGCTGATGCCGCGGATGTTGACGCCGCCGCCTTCCGCAGTCATGCGGATCGGGTCGCGGGCTTCGTTGGCGCGCTGAATCTGGAGGCCGGAGATGCGCTGCAGAGCTTCGGCGACCGAACGGTCGGGCAGGGCGCCGATATCGACGGCGGTAACCGAGTCTTGCACGACGTCGGAGTCGCGCTTGAGTTTCTGGGCGGACTTGATCTGGCCGCGCTGGCCGGTAACGACGACAACGTCGCTATCGGCTCCGGCGGCAGCCGTGTCCTGTGCCGAGACCGGCGCGGCAAACGCGATGATGCCGAGGACGGCCATGGATGCGCCGCCCATGAGGGCCTTAAATCTGGATATTGGGTGTTTCATTGTCTTTCCCTGTGAACCCTACCTCACCGCGATGATTAGGTAGGTGAAACCCCGCATGCGAATGCGTGGGCGAAAAAATATTCAAATATGAAAATCCACAGCCGTCGCTATACGTCTGCAGGTCTTCCTGAATGTGTTGTACTTCCCCTGCATGTTGCTGCTTTTCGGTGGGCGGCAATCAGCAATGACGAACGCTGTCAGAAAACCTAAGATAGGACCAATGTTATTTTTATATTATGATACTATTTATATGATTATAGCGAAAAAGACACACAAGTCTCTGTTTTTACGAGATAAATTTTTTAAATATAAGAGTTTACCCGCTTCAAATTTTGGCTGTGAAAAGATTGGTGCATATGAAATAAGTAATGTAAGGCATGCGCGACATGGCGACGGCAGCGGTCGGGCCAATGGCGATTCTTACGGACTTCGCGACTGAAGGACTTACCGTCGGCGGGATGGTTCAGTTACGTCAGCTTACGGATAAGTGTCAGGGGATCACAATAAATGCCGCGGCTATTGACGCTGTTAAGAACTGGCCCTTAAGTTGGCCAACCATGCCGGAAGGGGACCGGTGTGTACGACCTGAAGGGGGATTCCATCATCGTGTCAGCTTCCGGCCTTCAGGCAGCGAGTGTGCAGGCTCAGGCCGGCAGCGCCCTCGCGTCCGCGCCGAAGGCCGGCGTGACTGTCGAAGAGGCGCGCAAGCTGATCCAGGCGATCAATGCCGACAAGGATCTCCAGACCTCTTTCGCCCACACACCCAAGCCCGATCCGGCGGTCGCCGAATTCTGGCGTAAGCTGGCGGAAGGGTTTGCCAACTTCTTCAAGGGCGCCAGTGAGCTGTTCGCCCCAATCGCGCCGGTGCTGCCCTATCTTCTGTATGCGCTTGGCTTGGCCGTCATCCTGCTGCTGCTGTCGCCCGTCGTGCGCCTGTTCCTCACCACGCGCTTTGAACGGCTGATCGCCCGTGACCACTTGCGCGCCGACACGGCCTGGCGGCCATCGCGCGCGGCCGTGGTGGCGATACTAAGTGACATCGACGCCCTGGCCGGGGAGGGGCGCTACGACGAAGCCATCCACCTTCTGCTGGTGCGTTCGGTGGCCGACATCAATGCCTTCCGCCCGGACATGGTGCGCCCGCACTATTCCTCGCGTGACATCCTTACCCACCCGCTGTTGCCGGAAGCCGCGCGTCCGGCCTTCCGCAGTATCGTCGAGTGGGTGGAAAAGAGCTATTTCGCCGGACTTTCGGTGGGCCAAGCGGGCTTTGACGCCTGCCGGAAGGCCTATGTCGACTTTGTCGCCGCGGAAGGGATCGCCTGATGCCCGGCTTCGTCGTGCCGAAACTGACGGTGCCTGAGGCGCGGCGCTGGCTGCCGGCCGTGGTCCTGATCCTGTGCCTGTCGATGTTCGGCATGGTGGCCGTCGCCATGTTCTCGGTGGGGGCGGACCCAGAAAGCGGGCCATCGTCCCTGCCGACGTCGACGGCGGCGCAAGGCTATCAGGGCCTGAAGCGGCTGCTGCTGCGCCAGGGGCATGCCGTGTCGAGCAATCGTTTCGAAGACGGCGGGGAGGGGGCCCAACCCCTGCGAAGCGATATCGAGATTATCACGCTTAATCATGATGGCTTGGGCACATTGCGGCGCATGCGGTCAGCGTCGTCGTCCTCGTCTTCATCCGACTCGTCTTCGGCGTCTGCGTCCTCGCAGGCCGAGGAACAGCCAACCGAGGCGAATGTCCCTGAAAAACGCCGTGCCGACCACATTCTCTATAAGCCGCTGGGCAAGGTCGTCATTGTCGTGGCGCCGAAGTGGGTCTCAGGTCCGGCGCGCGGCAAGCCGCGTTGGGGCAGCGATCCGCAACCCTATCCTGGACACGTCCTGCGCCGGATGCTGATGGTCCTGTCGCCCGTCGCGTCCATCCCGTCGCCCAATGTGGATTACGACGAAGACGATGAGAATGCACAATGGATCCGGACGGAGGCGCCGGCCGGCAAGGAGGTGTATGACGACGGCCAGACTCTGCTGACCTATGACATTCCGGTCTACGACGTCCGCCATTCGCGCCTGAAGGGGCCGATTACGGTTAAGGGCGCGGCGGGCCAGTCGGTGTTTCGCACACCGCTCGCTGTGGGTACGATTACCGATCTTCAATCGATCACCGGTCCCAACCTGACGCCGGTTCTGCTCGGACCCAATGGCGAGGCGCTGATATCAAAGGTCTCGGTTACGCAGGGCCGGGCGCAACCCGTCGTCCCGGTCTACCTGATCAGCGATCCGGACCTGCTGAATAACCAGATCCTGGCCGATCCAAAAAAGGTCGTTGCGGCGCTTGAAATCATAAGCGCGCTTGCGCCGGGCAAGGCGCGCCCGTCCGTGGTGTTCAACCTGACGTTCAACAACCTGTCGGTTGACCGCGACCTGTTGCACGCGCTCAGCCGTCCACCCTACCTAGGTGTGTCCCTAAGCCTGATCCTGCTGGGACTGGGCCTTACCTGGGCGGCATTCAGCCGCTTCGGGCCGCCCCTGCCGGTGGCCGCCGGGCCGGCGCTGGGACGCGGTGTGAAGGTTCTGGCCGACAATGCCGCGCGCATCATGGCCATAGCCGTCAAGGAGTCGCAGCTTGGTCCCGCCTATGCCCAGCTCATCCGCGATGAAGTGCTGAAGGCGAGGGGGCATCCGCTTGGAAACTTGCAGCAGTCGCAGGACGACCTGGCGGATCGCATCGGCCGGCTTTACGGGGCTGCGGATACATATACGGACCTCAAATCAGGCGCTGACAAACTCCTGACCGTGCATCAGCTGATCGACTACGCGCGACGGCTGCATGCCTGGAAGGAACAGATTGGAAGATCGGAGATCGAACGTGCACATAAGTGACATCCATACCCTGGCCCAACGCTTACGCGACGAAATCGGCAAGGTCATTGTCGGCCAGAAGGACACGCTCGACCTGATGCTGACCGCCCTGTTCTCGGGCGGCCACATGCTGCTGGAAGGTCCGCCGGGCACGGCCAAGACCTTGCTGGCGCGCACCTTCGCCCAATCCCTGTCCCTGCGCTACGGCCGCATCCAGTTCACACCGGACATGCTGCCGGGCGACGTGCTGGGCTCGAACCTGTTCAACTTCCAGACGTCGGCATTTTCATTGAGCAAAGGACCGATCTTCTGCGACCTGCTGCTGGCCGACGAAATCAACCGGACGCCGCCCAAGACCCAGGCCGCCCTGCTGGAAGCCATGCAGGAGCGTCATGTCACGCTGGACGGTGTGCGCCATGACCTGGGCGCGCACTTTACCGTTATCGCCACCCAGAATCCGATAGAGCAGCAGGGCACCTATCCGCTGCCCGAGGCCCAGCTCGACCGCTTCCTGTTCAAGCATATCCTGGGCTATCCCAGCCAGGAAGAAGAGCGCCGGATAATCGAAACCTCCGGCAACGCCTCCGCGTCGCCCGATCCGGCGACCGCCGGCATTACTGCCGTCCTGACACCGGCGGCCCTGACCGAAGCCATCGATACGGTCGCGTCCATCCGGCTCAATGACGCCAATCTCGACTACATTGTTGCCCTCATCCGGGCGACGCGCGAAACGGCGCAGCTGTCAGTGGGCGCCTCCCCTCGTGCCGGCGCGCTGCTGGCGCGCGCCGCGCGCGCTTACGCCGTGCTCGATGGCCGCGACTATGTCCTGCCCGACGACATCAAGACGCTCTACAAGCCCTGCATGCGCCACCGCGTTCTGTTGTCGCCGTCGGCCGAAATCGAGGGCTTGAATGTCGACGGCGTCCTGCAGACCCTGCTCGAGACCATTGAGATCCCGCGCTGAGCCCCGGATCGGAACGATTTCAAGCCGAAACATCAATCCCCGGGATCAAACACCTAGAGAATGATGACATTAGTTATCACCATATCCTGAGTTTCTGAGATAGTTTCTGCATTCTTGGGGTGTGAATGCATCGAGCAGTGCGCCGATGCGGTTCCATGTCGCCTCTACAGTCCTTTCAGCTGCTTTTCTCATAAGGTGTTTGAGTCTGGCGAAGACCTGTTCGATTGGGTTGAGGTCAGGGCTGTAGGGCGGCAGGAAGAGCAGCCGGGCGCCGACACGTCGGATAGCTTTTCTGGCAGCCTTGGCTTTGTGGCTTGAGAGGTTATCGAGGATAACAATGTCGCCGGGGTTGAGGACAGGAACCAGGCACTGCTCGACATAGTCGACAAAGCCTCGGCCGTTGATCGGGCCATCAAAGACGCAAGGCGCATCAATCCGATCATGGCGCAAAGCGGCGATGAAGGTCATGGTTTGCCAGTGGCCGAATGGAGCTTTGGCCTTCAGTCTCTGGCCTTTTCGGCACCATCCCCGCAGGGGCGCCATGTTGGTCTTGGCAGGTTTCATCAATGAAGACAAGCCGCTTGGGATCAAGACGTCCCTGATACATCTTCCACTGCTGACGGCGGCGCTGGATCAGGGGACGATCTTGCTCGCTGGGCAGAATGCTTGTAAGCGTCCGGCGTGGCCATTTTTAGCGATGGACTGGATATGGCAGTGCGATGGCATTCTCCCGGCAGACTTTCTCGTACCATTCACGCGCCGCTCGAAGCGTATCAAGTCGATCGGCGATAATGTCCGCGGCCTCTTGGAGGTTCTGGTTGGCTATTTCTTTCAAAGCCTCTTCCAAGTCCGAGACAAGAGCATTCAAAGAGTCTCCTTGGACGACTACGCCAGGGAAGTTCCTCGTCGGTAGGTGGACGACAGCATAGTTGGTGGGCTCGCTTAGCAATTTAACCGTTGGTTCCAACTTCGGATTCCTTGTGCAGATTCGTGATCGCCCAGGGCAACAACCTATGTTTGGTCTTGGTTGGCCAGGCTGAAACAAAGCCAATGAGACGTGTCAGATACCGTTCCGGCTCCAGCCCATTGAGCTTGGCGGTCTCGATCAGCGTGAGGATATTGGCTGTGCGCTCGCCGCTAGCATCTGAACCAGCAAATAGCCAGTTGTTGCGGCCCACGGCGATCGGCCGGATGGCGCGTTCGGCGGCATTGTTGTCGATCTCTACGGTGCCGTCATCGAGGTAGACCTGCAGGGCGTCCCAACGCGACAAACCTAGCGCATGGCTTCCGCCAGCGTCTGCTTCTGCGGAACCTTGGGCAAGGTGTCCTTGATCCAGCGGTGAAGCGCCTCAACCCGCGGCCGGGCGTGCTCTTGACGAAGTCGTTGCCGTTCGTCAGGCGGTAGGCCCTTGACCCGGGCCTCGATCTCGTAGAGTTCGCCGATCCTGCGTAGCGCCTCGTCGGCTAGGGATGATGGCTTGATTTTGATGACGTCGTGGAACTTGCGCCGCAGATGCGCCCAGCAGGTGGCTTCCGTGATGCTGTTGCCATAGAGCTTTTTGTAGCCGGCATAGGCATCGGCGTGCAGCACCCCGTTGAAGCTGGACAAGTGGTCCTTCGGATGCTCGCCCTTGCGATCCGGGCTGAAGAAGTACGCGACAGCAGGAGGCGCCTGGTCCTGGTAGTGCCGGCCGTCACGGACATAGACCCAGAGCCGCCCCGTCTTGGTTCTACCCTTGCCAGGCTCAAGCACGGGCACAGGCGTGTCGTCGCCGTGCAGACGCGAGCCCGCAAAGACGTGTTCCTTGATCAGGTCTACCAAGGGCGTCAGCAAGTGTGAGGCTTGGCCAACCCAATCCGCCAGGGTCGATCTCGATATCTGCACGCCCTCACGGGCATAGATCTCGGACTGGCGATAGAGCGGCAAATGGTCGTCGAACTTGGACACCAGCACATGGGCCAGAAGGCCGGCCCCCGGCTTGCCGCGTTCGATCGGCGATGCCGGCATCTCGCCACTCAGGGTCTTATCGCAGCCCTTGCAGATGAAGCGCTTCTCGATGTGGCGGACGACCTTGAAGGATGCCGGCACGTAATCGAGGACCTCGTGCACGCTGTCCGGCGCCTTGAGGAAGCTCGTGCCGCCACAGTCTGGGCAAGTGCACGGCGCCTCATAGATACGCTCTTCGCGCGGCAGATGGTCCGGCAGCGGTTGGCGCGACGGCTTGTCCTTCGCCTCAGTCTCTGCCTTCGATATGGGAAGCACAGCCATGACCTCGGCCCGATTGGCTTCCAGGTCTTCCAGCATCAGCTCAAGCTGGTTGGCCTTCTCCGACGAGGCGCCGTACTTACCATGACGAAGGAGCGTTAGCTGAGGCCTGAGCAGATCGATAATACTGTCGCGCTTGTTGGTCTCGGCCTTCTCGCGGACCACGGCGGCTTCCGCATATGCCAACTGCTGGGCCTGCGCGGCGATGATGGCGCGCAGAGTTTCCACGTCGGTAATGTCAGCCAGGGTCCGCAAATCCATGGCCGAGAGAATAGCCGATTTACCTGAATTATGCCAGCCTAAGGCATCGCAATCGCTTACAAAATAAGGCTTTGGCTAAACTCGTGTTGGTGCCGAGGTCCACGCCGGCCGGCGCCAGTCCATGCCCTCAACCAACATCGCCAACTGGGCTGAGGTCAGTCTGGCAACACCGTCGTTGGGGGTCGGCCATGGAAAACGCCCCCGCTCCAGCACCTTGTAAAACAGGCAATAGCCTTGGCCGTCCCACCATAGAATCTTCAGCCGATCGCCACGCTTGCCGCGGAAGGCGAACACCGCGCCCGAAGACGGCACCTGCCGGATGACCTTCTCAGCCTGGCCGATCAGGCCCTCGATCCCCTTGCGCATATCAGTGGCACCGCAGGCCAGGTACACCCGCACATTACCAGCCGGTCCGATCATGCCGCCTCGACGCAAGCGATGAGCGATGCCAGCACGTGGCGCTCCAGGTCGGCAGCCACCTTCAAGACTCGGCCATTACGCAGGGTGATCTCCACCATCACCGGGCGCGGCTTCGAACTGCGGCCGCCCGGCAGCGCTGGAGTAACGGCTTCGACCAAGGCGACTGGCGCGAAGATCTGCGCTTCAGGTACGGGCTCGACCTCACCGAACAACTGCCGGCGCCAACGCCGGATCTGCTGAGGAAGGATATCGTGGCGGCGCGCCACGTCCGACAGGCGAACACCAGGCTCCGCGGCTTCTTCAAGCACACGCAGCTTGTCCTCGTCAGGCCAGCGCCGCCGTCGTCCGCCGCCCGTAATGATCTCCATCCGTGCCATAATCGCTTAGCTCCGTAGATAGCCCCGGAGATATCTCCGGAATTATCTCCAGAACTTCGCCCAGTTCGATGCGGAGACCAAACGGCGCGACCGTACGCTTACGAATGCTTTTTTTTGAAGCTCAGACCTTCGTCGTGCACGAAGGTCCATACCGTATGATAATCGACTTTCACCCCACGCTCGGCCAGTTCATGGACAAGGCCCCAAAGCGTGAAGTCACGTTGTGCACGCTCAAGAAGCCAATCGCGGTGCGCGCCTCTTAATATCCGAGGCTTATAGCCACCCATCTGGGCGGGAGAAGCACTGCCTGTCCGCTGATAACGCTGCCACCAATTCGTTACGCTCGAAGGTGCAACGCCCAAATCCTCGGCAATTGAACGTGTGGTTTCACCGGCCTGAACGCGCGATATCGCGCGCTCACGCAGGTCCATCGACAAGGGACGGGTCATGAACACCTCCAGCACAAAACGGCTGAGGCAAGTGAATCAAATTATCCCCGATTTGGGAATCCAGATTCAGACAAATCTCATAACGCTCTAGGGTAAAAGCCTAATCATCCTATTGATTTAATGTGCGAACATTGATTCTCTTCGTTTATTCGAG
>CBFGPQ010000081.1:0-15429 GCA_965650705.1 uncultured Asticcacaulis sp.
GGTATGACTCAACAGGGTTGGTCAGGAAGGCGCGCTTATGCCTCAACTCGCCTGTGCGATCAAGGGGGAAATGGCCCCCTAAACGCGATATTTCGCCCAATCAGGCGCTGAATTGCCCGCGTTTGCTTATCGCCTGCAGCTTCTGCCACGCCTGTTCTGCCTGGCCGGCATCAAAGGTCTGGGGCGATTCGAGTTTGCGGCCATCACGCAAGGTCACCGTAATCGCGTGCGATATACGCCCCGCCTTGTCGTCATAGCTGTACTGCTGGCGGTCGATGGTCTCGATCTGTTCCGGGTGGATGCGGAAATCACGCTGCCACGACGTCAGGCTGAGCAGCCGGATGCGGATATGATCGTCGCCGATGCGCCACTCGCGATGCCGGCCGACAACTGCCCAGACGATGATAAACAGGGCCAATGGACTGGCGATCAGCAGGAGCAGGATGAGCGACAGCGGCGAAGCCTTGCCGGCCATGACGGGCGGCAACTGGCTGTAGGCCGACGCCACCGTGGCGATCGCCAGCACGACGCCCATGATGAAATACAGGCTCCGTGCGGCAAAGCCGAGATCGTCCTTGAGCTTCATCCGTATTCCCCTGATTGATGACCAAGGATAACGCGGATTACGCCCATTATCAAATCACTCGCCGATCTGGGCCGAAGCCTCGATTTCGACCAGCCATTCCGGGTTGATCAGCGCGCTGGTGCCGAGGAAGCTCGAGGCCGGACGGATATCGCCGAACAGCTCGCCATGAGCGCGCGCAGCATCCTTCCACAGCGACATGTCGGTTAGAAAGATGCGCGTGCGGACGATGTCCGAAGCCTGGCCGCCGGCCTGCTCGACCGCCTTGATGATAATCTCCAGCACCGCCTTAGTCTGCTCGTAGGCGTCGGTGCCCGCGACCTTGCCGTCGCGGATCGGCGCCGTGCCCGACACTTCAATGCGGTTGCCGACGCGAACGGCGCGGGAGAAACCGATCTCGCCTTCGAACGGCGAGCCGGAAGAGATCAACTGACGGGACATGGGATGCATCCTGGGAAGTCTGAAAATAATGCGCGTCGCTTACGCTGTCATGCCCGCCAGATCAATGGCTTACGAGGGAATCTCCTAAAAATCCCTAGGCCTGATCGGGAGCGCGATGCCGCAATATGTAGTCTATGCCCACGCGGACAGCGGATGATCTGTCTTCTGCCATTTGCGCAATCAATGACTTACGAGCTACCCACAAATCCGGTGCATCGATCAAGGCCTGCATCGCCACCTTCCGGACCTGAACTGCACGATCGCCACCCGCTTGCACCAAAAGAGTTTCCGCATCCTCCGGCCGACAAACAGAACGGGTCGCAAACACGGTGGTTAGCCGATAGCGCCCCATCGACTTATCGATCCAGGCACGGTCGCTGCCTGTAGGCCAACGCGCGGCACCCGAGAGGAGCGCCCGCGCAGCAACCGCACGCACTTCCGGATGCGCAGCTTCCAACATCAGGCGGGGCAGATAAGCGTCAACTTCCGGATATCTGAGCGCTGCAACAAGCGTGCGGTTTGGCGCGCCGTCCCGTGAAGCCATCAGTCTGCGCATTAGCGCTTCACGCAAAGTGGGCTCAGTCAGGACAGTGTCGAGAACTCCGATCTCCGTCACACCACGCTGCCAGAAATCACGATGTTGCAGCAGGTACATGGCGGCTTCCGCCACAACGCAGACATCCGTCAGCGGCATGGTACGACGGAGGCAATCGCTGGCGGCTTCGCGAACCTGCGGGACCCAGTTGTTCAACTGGTATGCCACCAATGCAAACAGAAACGCGCTAGAGACGGGTTCTTCAAGTCTCTTCAGTGCCGCTTCCCGCAGATAGCCGTTGCCGTGGCACACAAAGAGATAGGCCAGCTCGTTGACGCGCTCCAAAAGATGTCCCGGCGTTCGCCGCAACACCGAATTGAGCGTACCAAGGAACGTAACCTGATCGTATTCGAAGAACCGTGTCCGATCACGAATTTCACGGTCAACCTGGATAACAGCCGAAAGCGGCAATTCTGAGAGTCTGTCGAGGATGGCCTTCAGATTGCCCTTGTCTAGACTTCCATCACGAACATCTTCGCCCAGACGCGCCAATCCACGCTGCACCAGAGGGGGCAGCACAGACACCCTGCGTTCATCATCTACGTCTGGGTAGCGCGGGATCACACGAGCCGGCTGCGTTCCATCGCCGCGGCGATGAAGCCCTTGAACAGAGGATGCGGAGCGAACGGGCGCGACTTCAGTTCCGGGTGGTACTGGACGCCGATGAACCACGGATGGTCCGGGCGCTCGACGATTTCCGGCAACAGCCCGTCCGGCGACATGCCCGAGAACTTCAGCCCGCAGGCTTCCAGAGTGGGGATATAGTCGCGGTTGACTTCGTAGCGGTGGCGATGGCGTTCGGAAATCTCCGTGCCGCCATAGATTTCGGCCACCTTGGACCCCTCGGCCAGCTTGGCCTTGAAGGCGCCTAGCCGCATGGTGCCACCCAGATTGCCATCGGCCTTGCGCTGTTCGAGTTCGTTGCCATTCAGCCACTCGGTCATCAGGCCGACCACGGGTTCGCCGTCCTGGCCGAACTCGGTCGACGAGGCATTCCCAATACCGGCCATGTGGCGCGCCGTTTCCAGCACGGCCATCTGCATACCGAAACAGATGCCGAAATACGGAATCTCATTTTCGCGCGCGAACCTGGCGGCCGCGATCTTGCCCATGGCCCCGCGTTCTCCGAAGCCGCCGGGCACCAGGATAGCGTGGGTGTTTTCCAGACGCTGGATAACCGCGTCCGGATCGCCTTCGAAGGTCTGGGCTTCGACCCAGTCAATCTTGACCCGAACATTATTGGCCATTCCGCCATGATAAATGGCTTCGATCAATGACTTATAGGCGTCTTTTAAGACCGTGTATTTGCCGACGACCGCGATCTGGACCTCGCCGTCCGGATGCTGGTAGCGTCTGGACAGGTCTTCCCATTGCGACAGATCGATATTGTCATCGCCGTGTTCGATGCCGAAAACATCCAGCACCTCGGTATCGAGACCCTGGCGATGGTAGTCGATGGGCACGGCGTAAATGTTTTCCGAGTCCATGGCCTGGATGACGGCCGACGGGCGGACATTACAGAACAGGCCGATCTTGCGGCGCTCTTCGACCGGGATCTCCTGCTCACAGCGGCACAGCAGGATGTCTGGCTGGATGCCGATGCTGCGCAGTTCCTTGACCGAATGCTGGGTCGGCTTGGTCTTCATCTCGCCGGCAGTCTTGACGAACGGCAAGAGGGTCAGGTGGATGAAGCAGGTCTGGCGGCGCGGCAGTTCCTGGCCCAGCTGACGAATCGCCTCGAAGAACGGCAGGCCTTCGATATCACCCACCGTGCCGCCGATTTCGACCAGGACGAAGTCGGCGTCGCCGGCGTCAGCCAGGACGAAGTTCTTGATCTCGTTGGTGACGTGCGGAACGACCTGGACGGTGGCGCCAAGATAGTCGCCGCGGCGTTCTTTCTCGATGATATTCGAATAGATACGGCCAGTCGTGATATTGTCGGCCTTGCTGGCATTGACGCCCGTAAAACGCTCATAGTGTCCGAGGTCGAGGTCGGTTTCGGCGCCGTCGTCGGTGACGAAAACTTCGCCGTGCTGGTAAGGGCTCATCGTGCCGGGATCGACGTTCAGATACGGGTCCAGCTTGCGCAGCCGAACCTTATAGCCGCGCGCCTGAAGCAACGCACCGAGGGCCGCCGAGGCGAGCCCCTTGCCAAGCGAAGAGACCACCCCACCGGTGATGAATACATAACGGGCCATGACGGCGTAATCCTGAAAGTCCTCTGATACGGTGATTCGACCGCATCACGCATTTAACAAAAAAGCGGCTCACCTGTGAGTGAGCCGCTAAAGCTGTCTACCCGGCACAGACTACGGCTGTGAGGGCGTCGAAGCCGGCGCGGCCGACGACGACGAGTTGGCGAAGATACTGCCGACACGCGGCGCCTGCGACGATGCCGAAGACGACAGAGGCGCCGGCAAGGCAGTAGGCCGCTGTGCAGCCGGCGCGGTACGCGATGCGGCCGGAGACGTAGCCTGCGACGCGGCGGGCGCCGGAGTGGCGACAGGGCCGGCCAACGGCAGGTCATTCAACGACGGCGCAGCGCTCGAAGTCGTGGCAGCCGCCGGCGCCTGGGCCGAATTGGCGGTTTGCGGCGTGCCCGGCAGGACCAGGCTGGAGGTATCGACCGAATCGACCGCCGACGACGTGCGGCTGGCGTAGTTCCCGACAACTGTCATGCCAATGCAGTTCACGAAGAACAGGATACCCATGACGCTGGTCGCCTTGGTCAGCAGGTTGCCGGCGCCACGCGCCGACATGAAGCCCGACGGGCCGCCGCCCATGCCGAGCGCGCCGCCTTCGGACCGCTGGATGAGCACCAGAACGATGATGATGACGCTGATGAGAATCTGAACCGTCAGGAGGATGCCAAGTAACATATGCTTTTTGTCTTTAGGTCACAGCCAGAGATGCGGATCGCGAACGCGTCCGTGAAAGTTGCACGCCCTTAGCACCCTTGGTCATGGATGGCCATAGGCGATTTCCGGAATACATACCCCATTTATGCAGGGTACCGAAGATTACAAGAGGACAACCGGTGTCAGGACAAGAATGAAAAATCAGACCGGAGCCTTGTCGGCCGCCGCGACGATCGGCATGAAGTCCTCGACCGTAAGCGATGCGCCGCCGACCAAAGCGCCACTGACACCTTCGATGGCCAGAATGCCTTCGACGTTCGAAGCCTTTACCGACCCGCCGTAAAGCAGCTGCGGCTCGTGCAGACAGTTAAAGCGTGAGCTCAAGAAAGAGCGAATTAAGGAAAATGCTTCAAGTATTTGCTGGTCCGTTGCCACCAACCCCGTACCGATGGCCCAGACCGGTTCATAGGAAAGGTGGAAGCGCTCGGTCCTCAGTTCTTCCGGCAGACTGTCGGTCAACTGGCGCGACAGGACCTGGGCAGTCAGCCCCTGGCGGCGCTGCTCCAACGTCTCGCCGATGCATATGACGGGCTCAAGGCCGGCCTTGAGCGCCGCAATCGCCTTGCGCGCCACCAGGGCGCAGGGTTCGAGGTGGCCGTGGCGCCGCTCGCTGTGGCCGAGAAGGACCATGTCTGCGCCGCAGTCCTTTAGCATGGCGGCGCAGATGTCACCCGTATAGGCGCCGAAATCGGCGTGATGGCAGTCCTGCCCCCCCAGGATGACGCCTGTCCCTTCCAGGGCGTCCGCCAGCAGCGGCAAGAGGGTATAGGGTGGGAACAGGGCGACACGCGCCTGGTATTTTCGGCTTTCAGCCGCGATAGCCTGGGCAACCGGAATCTGGCTCTTCAGGCCATTCATCTTCCAGTTTGCCGCAATAAGATGACAATGTGGCATTTAAGTCTTTGTTGTTATGTGATGTTTGCGCGCCCTCGCCTATTCCGCCCGGCCGGCAATCGATCTTGCCGGTCTCTAACGCGGGCACAAGTTCATGACGCAGTGCAAAACATAGACTGGCATGCGCCCTATCGCCAACAGAAAAAGGCCGGACCTTTCCGTCCCCGCCCGTAATTTTTCTTTGAAACTGCCTTGATCGTGCCGTATGAACCCGTCAACTAGGTTTAAATGCCGATATAACGACACCGGACGCAATTCGAATGATCAGCCTCTTCCGCCAGTTCACCAAGTCATGGGTCTTTATCGGCCTGATGGCCTTGCTGATCCTGTCCTTCGCCATCTTCGGCATGAGCGACGTGTTCAAGGGGCAGTCCACGACCAATGTCGTCGAGGCCGGCAAGCGCGTCGTGTCCGCCAACGATTTCAAACAAATCTTCGAAACCAACAAGCAACAGTGGGTGGCTGAGCGCAATGGCCAGTCCTTCACGAACGAGGAGTTCGTGGCCCAAGGCGCCCATACGGCCATGGTCGAACAGTTGGCCGACCAGCAGTCGCTGGGCGCCTGGCTCGACAGCCTGCGCATCAAGCCCTCGGCCAGGCTGATCGTCGACCAATTGGCCAAGACGCCGCAATTCTTCAATTCGGCCACCGGCAAGTTCGACAGCGAAACCTACAAGCAGGCCCTGGCCCGCGCCCAGATCGACCAGAAGATGTTCGAGCGTGATGTCGCGGACCAACTGGCCGGCCAGCAGTTCGTTACGGGGGCTTTGGCCGGCTTCCAGGCGCCACGCGTCTTCTCGGCGGCCGAGGCCGCCTTTTCGATGCAGACGCGCGACTTCAGTTATTTTTACGTGACCGAACGCAGCATTCCGGCCCCGGCCATGCCGACCGACGCCGAGGTTGCTGCCTTCTATCAGGAAAACCTGGCCCGACTGACCATGCCGGAACTCCGCCAGGCCGCTATCGTCACGCTCAGCGTCGAGCAGTTCATGCCGGGCGTCCAGGTGAGCGACGCCGATGTACGCAAGGCTTATGAGGCCCGCCTCGAAGGCGCACGCACGCCGGAAACCCGCAGCTTCGTCCAGATCACCGCGCCAGACGCCAAGGCCGCCGACGCCATCTCTGCGGCGCTGAAGGCCGGCCAGGCGCCGGACGTCGTGGCAAAGGCCAACAAGGGCACGCTGCTGCGCATTGACCGCCAGGCCAAGTCCGCCGTTCCCGACGCCAAGATCGCCGAAGCCGCCTTCGCCATGAAGACCGGCGAGGTCTCGGGTCCGGTCCAGGGTGAACTCGGCATTGCCGTCATCCGCATGGGCGATATCAACGCCGGTTCCACGCCTTCGTTCGAAAGCATGCGCGGCCAGATCACCGAGGACCTGAAGCGAGAAGCCGCCGCCGACAAGCTGAACGACGCCTCGCACAAGCTGGCCGACGCTTTGGCCGCCGGCGAGGACTTTCATGCCACCGCCCAGAAGCTGGGCCTGCAGGTCAAGGACCTGCCGTGGATGAACGCTCAGGGCAACATCATGACGCCGCAGGGCATGACCCAGGGCAACGACTATTCGCGCTACCCCAATATCGTGAAGGCCATCTATGACCTTCAGCCCGGTAGCACCTCGGACGTCCAGGAAGCCGGCCAGGGCCAGTATTTCGTCGTCAACCTCAAAAGCGTAAAGCCGGCCGCCGCGCCGCCGCTTGACAGTGTCAAGCCGCAACTGATCGGCGCCTGGCGCGCTCAGAAGGCCACCGCCGCCATCGAGGAGAAGGCCGAGGCCCTGGCCGCGCGTCTTGGCAAGGGCGAATCGCCGACGACCCTGGCGGCTGAAGCCGGCAGCCCGCTGCAGACGGAAAAGGGTGTCGACCGCTCGGGCGGCGCGCGCCAAGTTCCGCCGGCGATCACGGGCCAGGTCTTCAACGCCAAGCAAGGTGAATCCTTCCACGCGCCGCTTCAGCCGGGCGTTATCCTGGTCGGTCGCCTCGACGCCGTCCATCAGGCGCAAGCCGCCGCTGCCAACACGGCGGCCGCCAGCCTGAAGACCCGCATGGGCATGTCGATCGCCCAGGACGTCGTGGGCCTGGCCCGCACCGCCGCGCGCGGCGCCGTCAAGACCAAGACCTATCCGAACACCGCGATCCGCGTGCTGGGCGTTACGCCGCCCGAAGCCGACGCCAAGGACGCCAAAGCCAAGGACGAGAAAAAGTCGTGACCGCAACGCCTTCCGTAGCAGCGCGCGGCGCGCAACCGTCACCGGAAGACGTCAAAAGCGCCTTTGAGACCCAGTATGCAGACGGCAAGCCGTCCATCGTCTGGCGCACGCTGATCGACGACCTGGAGACGCCTGTTTCGGCCTATCTCAAGCTCGGACGCCAGCGTCCGTTCAGCTTCCTGTTCGAGTCGGTCGAAGGTGGCGCGCTGTCGGGCCGCTATTCGATCATCACGCTCAATCCTGATCTCGTCTGGCGCTGTTTCGGCGACAAAGCCGAGTTAGCCACTGGCGAGGGTATCGCCCGCGAAACCTACGTGGCTGAAGACAAGCCGACGCTCGAATCGCTGCGCGCCTTCGTGTCCGCCAATAAGATGGACATCCCGGAAAGCCTGCCGCCGATGGTGTCGGGTGTCTTCGGCGTCTTCGGCTACGACATGATCCGCCTGTTCGAGCCGCTGGGCAAAGCCAATCCCGACCCGCTCAAGCTGCCGGACGCCGTCGTCGTGCGCCCCTCCGTGGTCTGCGTCTTTGACAATGTCGCCCATGAGATCCTGCTGGCCAGCCCGGTCTGGCCGTCGGAGCTTTCCGCTCAGGACGCCTATAGCGCGGCACTGGTGCGTCTCGACGCCGTCGAGGACGACCTGCGCGTGCCGCTTAGCGCCCAGCCCGCGCCACGCGAACACGCCCAGCAACCTCTGTCGTCGCCGACCTCGCCACTCGACTTCGGTACCATGGTCGACACCGCCAAGGAATATATCCGCGCCGGCGACATCTTCCAGGTCGTGCTTAGCCACCGCTTCGAAGCGCCCTATCCGCTCGATCCGTTTGCCTTCTACCGGTCCTTGCGCCGGCACAACCCTTCGCCCTACCTCTTCTATCTGAATTTCGGCGACTTTCAGTTGGCCGGGTCCAGCCCTGAAATCCTGGTGCGCATCCGCGACGGCAAGCTGACCATTCGCCCGATCGCCGGCACACGACCGCGCGGCAAGACGGTCGAACAAGACCGCGCGCTCGAAAAGGAATTGCTGGCCGATCCAAAGGAACTGTCTGAGCACCTGATGCTGCTTGATCTCGGCCGCAACGACGTCGGCCGCGTCGCCAAGCCGGCCAGCGTCCGCGTCACCGAGAAGTTCATCATCGAACGCTACAGTCACGTCATGCACATCGTCTCAAACGTCGAAGGCGATGCACCGGAAACGCTTGATCCGGTCGATGCGCTGCTGGCGGCACTTCCCGCCGGCACGCTGTCGGGCGCGCCCAAGGTGCGGGCGATGGAGATCATCGACGAGCTGGAGCAGGTCAAACGCGGTGTCGGGTACGGCGGCGGCGCCGGCTATATCTCTTCGAACGGCAGCGTCGATGTCTGCATCGTCCTGCGTACAGCGCTGTTCAAGGACCGCAACATCTACGTTCAGGCCGGCGCCGGTGTCGTTGCCGACAGCGTGCCGCAGATGGAATACGAAGAAACCTGCCACAAGGCAGGCGCGCTCATCCGCGCGGCCCAGGACGCCTGGCGCTACGACTACAAGGCGAACTCGTAGTCCGAGGCTCAGTGTTCCGTCGCGATCAGCACGGCGTCACGCACAGGTCCCGACTGCGACGGTGAAGCAGACAGCTCAAAGTCTGCTGAAGCCGTCGCCGGCATCGCATTCACTTTCAACGGCTTTTTCGGTTCTTCATGTCCGCTTAGAAGCGTGATCAATAGCGTTCCTGACACAGCCAGACCGGTAATAGCGGCCAGCGACAACAGGCCGTTGCGCGAGGTGCGCTGGTCTGACGAACGCAATAGACCCAAGGCTCGGGACAGGCGTGCATCACGATCTTCCATGTCTGCGGTCATATCGTTGAACTGCGTCATGCGTGTCATCGCCGAATCTCATCTATTGTGACCGTCACTCAACCATCAAAGCGTTAACCATTCTTAACCGTGACCGGGAATCTTTATGGCTTGGAAATGGCGGCCGCATTGCTTAAATGATCAAAGGCTTTGCGTGCTCTCGACTTCCACCGGACGCGCTTCGCGGAGGCGTACATGATTCTGGTCATCGACAACTACGACAGCTTTACCTACAACCTTGTCCACTATCTCGCCGAACTGGGCGCGGAGACGAAGGTGTATCGCAATGACGCCCTGAGCGTTCAGGATGCCCTGGCGCTGGCGCCGAACGCCATCCTGCTGTCGCCGGGTCCGTGCGCGCCCGACCAGGCCGGCATCTGCCTGCCGCTCTTACGCGCCGCGCCGGAAGACATGCCGGTCCTGGGCGTTTGCCTCGGTCATCAGTCGATCGGCCAGGCCTATGGCGGCGATGTCATCCGCGCCAAGGCTTTGATGCACGGTAAGACCAGCCAGATTCATCACAATAACAAAGGCATTTTCAAAGACTTGCCAAATCCATTTACAGCGACACGTTATCATTCTCTGGCCATAAAACGCGAAACGCTTCCTGAGGATCTGGAAGTGACGGCATGGACCGATGACGGCGAGATCATGGGGGTCCAGCATAAGACCCGTCCGATCCACGGCGTCCAATTCCACCCCGAATCGATTGCCACCGAGGGCGGGCACCAGCTTCTGGCCAACTTCCTCGAACTGGCCGGAATCAAGAGTCAGAACCTCTATGTCTGACGCCTTCAAGCCTTTGCTGGCGCGCCTGGCCGACGGCGCGACGCTCGACGGCGACGACGCCGAAGCCTTTTTCGACGCCTGCCTGCGCGGCGAGCCCACCCCGGCCCAGGTCGCGGCGGCCGTTACCGCCATCAAGTTGCGTGGCGAAACCGTCGGCGAAATCGCCGCGTGCGCCCGCGCCATGCGCAAGGCCGCCATCCATTTGGACCACCCTTATGACGTCATCGACGTCTGCGGCACGGGCGGCGACGGCCTGCACACGCTGAATATCTCGACCGCCGTAGGCTTTGTCGCGGCCGGCGGCGGCTGCAAGGTCGCCAAGCACGGCAACCGCGCCATCACCTCCAAATCCGGCACCGCCGACGTCCTGGCAGCCCTCGGCGTCAATATTGAAGCAACGCTTGAGCAGCAACGCAAAGCGCTTGACGACGCCGGTATTTGCTTCCTGTTCGCGCAGGCGCACCACGGCGCCATGAAGCACGTTTCGCCAATCCGCCAGCAGCTGGGTTTCCGCACCATTTTCAACCTGCTGGGCCCCTTGAGCAACCCCGCCGGCGCCCGCCGCCAGGTCGTCGGCGTCCCCTCGCCGCGCTTTGTCGAGCCCATCGCCCAGGCATTGGGCGCATTGGGCGCCACGCGCGCCTGGGCTGTCCACGGCGCGGGCCTGGATGAACTGACGACGACCGGCGAAACCGAAGTCGCCGAATGGGCGGACGGCAAGATGCGCCTGTTCCGAATCACGCCGGAGGCCGTCGGCCTGCCGCGCGCGGCCCTGGCCGACATCACCGGCGGCACGCCCGACCACAATGCCGCTGAACTCAAGGCGCTGCTCGAGGGCCGCAGAAGCGCCTATCGCGACATCGTGCTGCTGAACGCCGCGGCCGCCTTCCTGGTCGCCGACCGCGTCGAAACCCTGCGCGAAGGCATCGAGCTCGGTGAAGCCGTCATTGACGACGGCCGCGCCCGCCGCGCCCTCGACATCCTCATCGCAACGACGCAAGGCTCCTGATGGACATTCTGGAATCGATCGCCACCTACAAGCGCGAAGAGGTCATCCAGCGCCGCGAGCGCGCAACCGTCGCCGAACTGGAAGCTCAGGCGGCGGAGATCGGCGCTCCGCGCGGTTTCATGAACGCGCTGGTGGCCGGAAAACGTCCTGGAAGTCTCGCCCTGATCGCCGAAGTCAAGAAGGCCAGCCCATCTAAAGGCCTGATTCGCGAGGACTTCGACCCGCCCTTTCTGGCCAGGTGCTATGAGGCCGGCGGCGCCAGCTGCCTGTCGATCCTGACCGACAACCCCAGCTTCATGGGCCACGAAAGCCATTTCCAGATGGCACGCGCCGCCGTCTCCCTGCCCTGCATCCGCAAGGAATTCCTGGTCGACACCTGGCAGGTGACCGAATCGCGCGCCCTCGGCGCCGACGCGATCCTCGTCATCATGGCCATGATCGATGATTCGCTGGCGGCCGACCTGATCTGCGCCGCGCATCACTATGGCATGGACGCCCTCGTCGAGGTCCACGATGCCGCCGAAATGGAGCGCGCGCTTAAGCTATCCTCCAAATTGATCGGCATAAATAACCGGAACTTAAGAGATTTTAGCGTCAGCCTGACGACGACCGAAGAGTTGTCGCAGATGACTGGGCCGGACCACGTACTGGTTGCCGAAAGCGGCATTTTTACCCTGGATGACGTCGTCCGCCTCGAAGCTACCGGCGCCACGGCTATGCTGGTCGGTGAAAGCCTGATGCGTCAGGCGGATGTGACTTTGGCAACCAAAACTCTCCTGGGCGTCGAGGGCTAAATAACTTCGCCTCTTGACAATTCACGAGAACACACACAGAACACGAAGCACAAGTTCATGACTTGTTCACCGCCGCATGGTGTCATGCAGCGAACAAGTCCTACCCGACAGGTGCTCGAACCATGCTGACGACCAAACAACGCGAACTCCTCATGTTCATCCATGAGCGCATCAAGGAGGGCGGCGTGTCGCCTTCGTTCGATGAAATGAAAGAAGCGCTGGACCTGGCGTCCAAGTCCGGGATTCACCGGCTGATCACCGCACTTGAGGAACGCGGCTTTATTCGCCGCCTGGCACACCGTGCCCGCGCCCTCGAAGTCATCAAGCTGCCCGACCAGGCGACGACCTCGGCGCCGCCTCGCGGCCGCCAGACCTTTGTGCCGCAGGTGGTCGAGAGCAAACGTCCGCCCGACGCCCTGCGTCCGGTCAATGACGATACCCGCGAACTGCCACTGCTCGGCAAGATCGCCGCCGGTGTGCCGATCGAGGCCATGGGCCAGGAGCGCGACCGCCTGCGCGTCCCCGAAGTCATGCTGGGCGCCGGCGAGCACTATATGCTTGAAATCGAAGGCGATTCGATGATCAACGCCGGCATTCTCGACGGCGACTACGTCGTCATCAAGAAGACAGACACCGCTCAGTCGGGCGAAATTGTTGTCGCCTTGGTCGAAGGCGATACGGCGACGCTGAAGCGTCTGCGCAAGAAGGGCGCTTCGATCGCCCTGGAAGCCGCCAATCCCGCCTATAAGACTCGCATTTACAACGCTGACGAAGTGGCTGTGCAAGGCAAGCTGGTCGGCCTGATGCGCCGCTACCATTAGCGATATGCCAAAAAGTGTTTAGCGGTTTTGGCATGATATCGCGTCAAAAAACATGATCTTCCGCGTCTGAAGGCCGCGTCCACGGACGCAGTCCGCGTAGAGGCTGCGCGGCTTTCAGATGCCATTCGCCACTTCGCCGCGTCAGCTCGATGGCGCCGAGACGGCGGAAATCGCCCGCACTGATGCGGTTTACTCCTGAACAATCCGCCGGCCAGTCGCCAACCGGGCTGCGCAGGATCACAAGGTCGCTGTTCAAACAAAGCGTTGTCAGCGTCAACTGATTGGGCGGTTTATTGCTGAACCAGAACCCCACGCGCAGACGTGCATCCGGCCAGGGTGTGCAGGCGTAACCCGCGCATTCGTAATCCCTGTCGCGTCCGTCCTCCGCCAGCATATTGAAGCCATAACGCCGCGACCAGTACTCATAACCCGCACGGCGAACCTTTGGTCGTAGCAGATAGGCGTCCTTGCCATTCCGGACAGCGGCGTTTCCGCCCTGCGGATCAATCCAGATGTCGGGCGCGGGCAGTCTAGGCCAATAAAGAATGGACAGACCCGCCACAAAGCCGAGCCAGCGCGCCCAGCCGCGTATCAGGCACACCCAGACAAGCCCCAGAAACGACAGGACCAGCACGAAGTCCGGCGCGCCGGGCCAGGTGATGACCGCGCCCTTCAATCCCGCCGTCCATTCGGCGATACGCGCGATCAGCCACAGGCCGCCAGCGGCAATTCGCAATGCCAACGGCCCCAGTGGCGTCTCGCTGAAGGTCGCCCCGATTGCTAGGCCCGGCATGACGATGAAGGTCGTGATCGGTGCCTCGAACAGGTTGGACAGAAGGCCATAGACCGAAAAGCGGTTAAAATAGGCGATGGAAAACGGTGTAGTCGCCAGGGTCGCCACCAGCGACAGCAGGATAGACAGCCACAAACCGTGCGCGGCCTTCTGGAACGCCCTCACCCACCACGGCACGCTTATTTCACGTATGGGCGCCTGATGCGCTTCGCTAAGCGCCAGAAGCGCGGCCGTCGCGCAGAACGACATCTGAAAGCCCGGCTGGATAACCGCTTCGGGCGTTAGCAGGATGACGATAAAGGCCGCGATTGCCAGAGCCCTTAAACTCAATGCCCGGCGATCTAACAATATGGCGATAAAGGCAACCCACGCCACAACGGCAGCCCGAACGGCTGGCGCAGGCGTGCCAGAGATTGCGAGATAGAGCGCCACCGCGACGATGCTTATGGCCGCCGCCACCTTCTTGATCGGCGCACGCAGGGCAAGCCATGGCCAGGCCGCCATGCACCAGCGCAAGGCAAAGAAGACGAAGCCGCCGACCACCGCCATATGCACGCCCGAAATCGACAGGATGTGCGCCAGTCCTGAATCGCGCATCTCGTCGATCAGGCTTTGCGGCACGAAGGCCTGGTGCCCGGTGACCAGCGCCGCCGCGAAACCGCCAAGCTCCGGACCGTCTCGATAGGCCGGCTTGATGTCCTCAACAATGCTTCGCGTCAGAGCCCAGCGCAGGCGGTTCAACCCGACGGCTGCCTCCAGCCGCCAGTCATAGTCATGATCCGGCAAAATGCGCGGTTCGCCTGGAATAAAGCCGACGCCACCTATGCCCTGAAAATAGGCCGTACGGGCAAAATCATAGCCGCCCGGGATCAGGGGCGACGGCGGCGGATTGAGGATGGCGAAAGCCGAAATCGTATCGCCGGGCTTGATGTCATAGGCCTCGATCATGCCGGGCCTGAGCGTCACCCGCAGTCGTAGGGGCGTCTGTTCCGGTGTCAAACCGCGCAAGTCTACCGGCGCCAGCATCAGGCGGGGCGCTTCGTTAGAGCTCGACACTACGTCGACGACCACCGCCGTTAGATTATATTCGCTGCGATCAGTAGGCATGACTGGCGCCGCCACATGCTCTGTCCTTAGCTTGCAAACCAGTGCACCGGCAAAGACCAGGGCCATAGCCAACAAAAGGCCGCCCAAGGCATGCGGAAAGCGATGACGGCCAATCCACCAGGCAATTCCGGACACAATCGCCGCCGCCAGAAACCACGACACATGCAGCTCTACCGGCAGGCTTAGATATCCAGCGGCTCCAAACCCGAACGCCACCGGCAGCCACAGAAACAGCCGTCCGTGCTGACGCGCGACAACCTTCGCCAGACGCGAACGCCATGCGGCCACATCCGTTATCTTCGCCGCCCAGTCTCCCCCCAAAACCGCCAAGTCCCGTCCTGTCAAAAATGCTTTGGGTTACGGCAAAGACCGTTATAAGGAGCGCCAAATCGCTTCTGTCCCCTAAGTAGACCTGACCATGCCTGACGCATCTTCGCAAGTTGTCACCCGCTTTGCCCCCTCGCCGACCGGCTACCTGCACATCGGCGGCGCCCGCACGGCATTGTTCAACTGGCTTTATGCCCGCCACACCGGCGGCAAGTTTCTGATCCGCGTCGAGGATACCGACCGCGAACGCTCAACACGTGAAGCCGTCGACGCCATTTTCGAAGGTCTCGACTGGCTGGGCCTGAAGCCCGACG
>CBFGPQ010000082.1:0-15268 GCA_965650705.1 uncultured Asticcacaulis sp.
CTGACAGTCCTTTTGAAATGACAACAGCCCCGCCATGTGCGGGGCTGTTTGCGTTATGGGTGGCGACAGACTGTTAACGTCATTTTAGCCGCGATCCTTCACCATGCGGGTCAAACAGTTCAGGCCAGGAACCTATGACCACGCCGTCCCTTCGCGATTTCGCGCCCCAGATCGATCCGGTCAAGGGCAAGACCGTCCTGATCACCGGCGGTACCGGCAGCTTCGGCCGCAAGATGGTGCAGACCCTGCTGCGCGACTTCGACCCCAAGAAGGTTATCATCTTGTCGCGTGACGAACTCAAGCAGTACGAAATGCGCGGGGAATTGGAAGAGATGTTTTCGGCTGACAAGCTGTCGCGCCTGCGTTTCTTCCTGGGCGACGTCCGTGACCGCAACCGTCTCGAACTGGCCTTCCGGTCTGTGGATATCGTCATCCACGCTGCCGCTTTGAAACAGGTGCCGGCGGCCGAATATAACCCGTCCGAATGCATTGCGACCAATATTTCCGGCGCCGAAAACGTCGTGGCTGCCTGCCTGTCCAATCGTGTCCAGCGCGTGGTCGCGCTGTCGACCGACAAGGCGTGTTCGCCGATCAACCTCTATGGCGCGACCAAGCTGGCTTCGGACAAGATCTTCGTTGCCGCCAACAACCTGTCGGGCGATATCGGCACGCGTTTCTGTGTGGTGCGTTACGGCAATGTCGTTGGTTCGCGCGGTTCGGTGGTGCCCTTTTTCAAACGGCTCCTGGCACAGGGCGCCAAGGAGCTGCCGATCACCGACGATCGAATGACGCGCTTCTGGATTTCGCTCGACCAGGGCGTGGCCTTTGTTCTGTCGTGCCTGGAACTGAGCCAGGGTGGTGAGATATTCGTGCCCAAGATTCCCGCGACCCTGGTGACCGATCTGGCGACGGCCATGGCGCCCAAGGTCAAGCAGACCATCGTAGGGATTCGTCCCGGCGAGAAGCTGCACGAGATGATGATTTCAGCCGACGATTCGCGCTCGACCTATGAACTTGACGACCGCTATGTCATCGAGCCGGAATTCGCCGAATATACCCGCAAGTCCTTTGCCAAGGTGCGCGGCATCAAGAAGGTGCCTGAGGGCTTTTCGTACGCCAGCGACAACAATCCTGAGCGCCTCGATGCCGACGGTATCAAGGCGATGATGAAGGTCTATCTGGAATGACGCGTTCCAAATCATTCCCTCCCCGTTTACGGGCAGGGGGGACCCCGAAGGGCTGGGAGGGGGGCTGCCCTGCCGTTTCCCCCTTCCGTCGCGCCAGCTTTCGCGGGCGCGCCACCTTCCCCGTGAACGGGGAAGGAAGGATTTCATTCTGATGTCCTCTTTTCTTCCCTACGGCCGCCAGTCGATCAGCGAGGCCGATATCGAAGCGGTTATCGAGGTCCTGCGTTCCGACTATCTGACGACCGGCCCCAGCGTCGACCGCTTCGAAGCCGATCTGGCCGCTTCAGTTGGTGCCAGGGAAGCGGTGGTGGTGGCCAACGGTACAGCCGCCCTGCATCTTGCCGCCCTGACGCGGAACTTGACGGCGAATGACGCGGTCATCGTGCCATCGATCACGTTTACAGCCTCGGCCAATTGCATTGCCTTCTGCGGGGCACGGGTCGTGTTCGCCGACGTCGATCCGGCGACCGGCCTGATGACCGATGCCACCTTTGACGAGGCATTTAACGCCTTGAAAGCACAGCATCCTACACTTCGTTTTGCCGGAGTCGTACCGGTGCACTACTCAGGCAGACCGGTAGGGCTCGACCACATCTCGAAGGTTTGTGTCGAACACGATGCCTTCCTGCTCGAAGACGCCTGTCACGCCATTGGCACCGACGGGCCCGACGGCAGGACGGGCGCCTGTGCGAAGTCAGACATGGCGGTCTTCTCATTCCACCCCGTCAAAACGCTGACGACGGGCGAGGGCGGGGCGATTACGACTAATAATCCGGCCGTGGCGCGGCAACTGCGGAGCTTGCGCAGCCACGGTATCGAACGCGATCCATCACGCTTCGCGGGTCTCGGCTTTAGCGGCGACGACGACAACGGGCCTTGGATTTATGAGATGCAAGGCTTGGGTTATAACTATCGTTTACCGGACTTGAACTGCGCCCTAGGCATCGCACAACTCAAGCGTCTGCCTCATTTTTTGGCGCGGCGCGAAGCCTTGGTAGCAGGGTATCAAAAAGCACTGGCAAAGCGCAACCTTCCGGTTGCATGGGCGGCGCCCGAGGCCGGCACGCGTCCAGCCTTTCACCTATTCGCCGTGACGATCGATTTCGAAGCCCTGGGTACGACACGCAGCGCCGTCATGGCCGGTCTCAAGGCGCGCGGCATCGGCACTCAGGTTCACTATATTCCAGTCCATCGCCAGCCATGGTGGCGCGGGCGGGCGTTGGCCGGTCGCGACCTCCCCGGGGCTGACCAGTATTACCGTACGACCCTGTCCCTGCCGCTGTACGCAGACATGCAGGACGGCGATCCGGAGCGGGTCGTAACTGCGTTGGAGGAGGTTTTGGATGGCCTTTGAAGTTACAATCGACGGCCGCAAGATTGGTGCCGACCACGAGCCCTATATTATCTGCGAGCTGTCGGGGAACCACAACGGTAGCCTTGATCGCGCACTGAAGATGATAGATGCCGCCGCCGATACCGGCTGCGACGCCATCAAGCTTCAAACCTATACGGCCGACACGATCACCCTGAAATCCGACCGTCCGGAGTTTCAGTTGAAGGGGGGCTTGTGGGATGGCTACTCGCTCTATGATCTTTATGACGAGGCCCACACGCCATGGGACTGGCACCCGGCTCTGTTCGAGCGGGCGAAAGCGCGTGGCGTCACCCTGTTCTCCTCGCCGTTCGACGATACGGCGGTCGACCTCCTCGACAGCCTGAATGCGCCGGCTTTCAAGATCGCCTCATTCGAGCTGATCGACCTGCCGCTGGTCGCCTATGCGGCGTCCAAGGGCAAGCCCCTGATCATGTCGACGGGCATGGCCAATGACGCCGAAATCGCCGCAGCCGCCGCGATGGCGCGCAAGTACGGCACGGGCGAGATCATTCTGCTGCATTGCGTCAGCGAGTATCCGGCGGATATCGCCGACGCCAATGTCCGCACCGTGCCTGATCTCGGCCGCAAGTTCGAATGCGTGTCGGGTCTCTCCGACCACACCTTCGGCACCGCCGCCTCCGTCGCCTCGGTGGCGCTCGGCGGTTCGGTGATCGAAAAGCACTTCACCCTGGCGCGCGCCGACGGCGGGCCGGACTCGGGCTTTTCACTGGAGCCGGCCGAGTTCACGGCGCTGGTCCGTGACTGCAAGGATGCCTGGAAGGCGCTGGGCCGCGTGCATTATGATACGCTGGGGTCGGAGCGCGGGTCGAAGACCTTCCGCCGTTCGCTCTATGTCGTAAAGGATGTGAAGAAGGGCGAGGTTCTGACCAAGGACAATGTCCGCTCGATCCGCCCAGGCCTGGGTCTTCCGCCGGTACGGCTGTGGGACGTACTGGGCAAGCCGGCCAGCCGCGACCTGTTGCGCGGCGAGCCGCTCAGTGACGATATGATTGCGTAATGCCTTCTCCCTGCTTGCGGGGAGAAGGTGGTCGAGCTTGCTCGACCGGATGAGGGGCAAAACTCTTCGGCATTTGCATTGCTGCTTATAGCCCCTCACCCCAACCCTCTCCTCGCAAGCGGGGGAGAGGGCGCTTTACCCAAACTTCCCGGCCTGAAAATCGGCATAGGCCTGGTGAATCTCCTGCACCGTATTCATGACGAATGGTCCGTGTGCCACGATCGGTTCGCGCAATGGCTCAGCGTGGCCGAACAGCACGACTGAATCCGTTGTCGCTTCGATATCGATCAGGTCGCCGTCGCCGAATTCGACCAGTTGCCACCTGGCGGCATCGACGCCGTTCACCGCCACATCGCCGCGCGCTACATAGAAGAAGATGTCGCGGCCGCTCAAGCCTTCGAACAGGACGCGGCCCTCGGGCTTCAGTTCCAGCGTCGTCATGAAGATACCGGTCAGTGAGACAATCGGACCCGTCTGCCCCTGCCATTGCCCGGAGATCAGGTTGACCGTGGCGCGGCCTTCGTCGCCTGTGATGGCCGGAATGGCGTCCCGCTGCACGCCTGTATAGGCGGGCGCAGTCATCTTCAGCCGGGCGGGCAGGTTGATCCACAGCTGGAGGATTTCCATGGGTCCGCCGCTGCGCTTGAAGCGCTCAGGGGAAACCTCTTCATGAACCAAGCCGCTGCCGGCCGTCATCCACTGCACGCCGCCAGCTTCGATGATGCTCTCGTGGCCGGCCGAGTCGCGGTGCGCCAGTTCGCCTTCGAGGATAAAGGTCACCGTCTCGAAGCCGCGATGCGGGTGCGGACCGAAAGGCAGACCGCGATTGTTGGGCGTGTAGGTCTGCGGCCCATGGTGATTGAGGAACAGAAAGGCGCCGATATTGTTTAGCTCCCGCGATGGTACCGGACGACGGGTGACCAGGTCGCCTATATCGTCGCGGTAGGCGCCGTGCAGGCGCAGGACGGGTTTCTGTAACATTTCGGCTATCCTTCCTTATCGCTCAAACGCCGCGAGGCTCGCCGCCCATAAACGACGCGCTAACGCTTCGTTCTTTGAGCGCAAAGCGGCGGTGGGCGGTCGCCCTTGCCAAAGTGCGGAACGCACTTTGGAACGAGGTCGCGCTTTACAGTCGCCTGTGATATGGCGCGGCATGGACGCACTTACAACCACACTTTTCTGGCTGGACTTTGCTGGCGTGGCTGTGTTCGCCGCAACGGGTGCGCTCGCGGCCGCGCACCGTAAGCACGACATCATCACCTTCTGCTTCTTCGCCGCCATTACCGGCGTCGGCGGCGGGACGCTGCGTGACCTCCTGATCGGCGCGCCGGTCTTCTGGGTCAACCGTCCCGGCTATATCCTGGTCAGCCTGGTCGCTGCGGTCATTGTCTGGCTGATGGGCAAGCGCGGCTGGCGGTTCCGCGCTTTGTTGTGGCTCGATGCCCTCGGCCTGGCCGGCTACGCGGTGGTCGGTACCGCGAAGGCTCTGAACCTCGATGTTCCGGCTGTGTCAGCGGTTATCATGGGCGTGCTGACGACGACCTTTGGCGGCATTATCCGTGACGTTCTGGCGGGTGAGCCAAACCTGCTGCTGCGCCGGGAAATCTATGTTACGGCGGCACTGCTGGGCGCCGTCGTCTTCGCGGGGCTACAGGGGCTGGGGCTGACCTTCTGGCCATCGGCGCTGGCGGCATTTGTCGCGGCCTTCGGACTGCGCGCCGCGGCCATACGTTTCAACCTGGCGCTGCCGGGCTTTCCGGGGTCAAAGAGCCCGGTGGAATAAGTCTTTGCGTTGTAGCGATGTTTACGCGGAAAAGCCCAGAAACGCTTCTTGGTACGTCCCCGTACATCGTTCGGGCGCATAAATAAGTTCGCGAAAATGGTTAATAGGGTTTAGTCGTTCGCGGCCTCGTAATAGGTTAACGCGCGCCTTATCAGGAGATTGCGACATGACCAGACCTTCCCTCATTCTTGGTATCTCTGCCGCGTTCGTACTGTCCCTTCTGCCCCTGGCCGCCTCGGCCGGCGCAGCCTATTCCAGCCATCACCGCCCCGCCCAGTGGCAGCGTGCGCACGACGGCCAGGGCGTGATGCGCGTCTATGGCGGCGACCTGTATCGTGCCCCCGAGGCCCATACCGGCGGCGACTTCCGTGGCGGGCTGGATGTCCAGACCGCGCATGACTATGCCGATTATCGCGATCAAGATAACCGTGAAATGCGTTACGCGGATGAATATTACCAAGAGTCCGGCCGATATACCACGCTCGTCCCATCGCCTTGCCGCTCGGTGTGCGTGACGGCCGATGTGCCGCCGCCTCCACCGCCATGTGCCACCGAAGTCCGCCGTGAAGTGCGTTACGCTGCGCCGCGTGTTGTATCGCGCGCCGTCATGGTTGAAGACGAGGAAAGCCGCGAATATTACCGGTCGTCGTCGCGTGGTTATGAAGATCGCCGCTACGACGCCCGCCGTGACGATTGCCCCTGCCACGGCGACCACTATCGCGATGCGGAATATGACGACCGTTATGATGATCGCTATGGCGGTCATGGCCAGGATGTATTCGGCCGCTACTGACCCGGCAGGCTGGGTGGGGTCACCAACCTTATTGCGAAAATACCTTCAATCGGCGTAACCGTTGCGGTCAGTAGACCTTATATAGATAGCTACGCACGAAAGGACCGCGCAATGACCCCGTCCGCATCAGCTTCCAAGTCTTCATTGGGATTCGACCTAACCCCGCCCACCGCCGATGAGATCATGGCCCTGGCCGCCCGTCTCGACCCTGAGGCGCGACGTATCCTGCTCAATCACGGCACCGAGGCGCCCTTCTGCGGCAGGTTCGATGAATACGAGGAAGAGGGGACCTATGTTTGTAATCTCTGCGGCCTGCCGTTGTTTTCATCCCGCGCCAAATTCCATTCGGGCTCAGGCTGGCCGAGCTTCTTTGAATGCATAGATGCGGATCACATCCGCAACCTGCGCGATTCGTCGCACGGTATGGTGCGTATCGAGATTCGTTGCGGACGTTGCGATTCGCACCTAGGGCATGTGTTCGAAGACGGCCCGCGCCCGACAGGTCTGCGCTACTGCCTGAACTCGGTCGCGATGGACTTTGTCGCGGAAGGGACCCCTTTGCCGGACCGACTGCATCATGGCGCGCCTGAAGGTAAAATCATGCATGTACCCGGCGCGTAAGCGAGAAATTCACGTTTTTGCCCCATGATGCGCCGAATTTAGGACGCGCGAAAAGCGTCCGGCGAATCGGTGGCAGAATGCAGAAATTGTTCTCGGGTTGGCGTATCGAGCCCAAGGCGCGCACCTTGTTTGGCCTGGTGGCGCTGGGCTGTGTCGGTTTCCTGGCGGCCATCATCGCGCTGATGTACTCGTCGCTGGCCGTCGTAACGGACAAGGCCAATGAGATCTATGCCGTCCGCTCGATCGAATCCGTACAGGGCGCAATCCAGACGACGATCGAGCGGATGACGTTCCAGGTAAGGGACAACACGGTGTGGGATGATGCCGTGGAAAAGATCTATCATTCGCAACGAGACGAAGAATGGATTCACGCGACCTGGGGCGTGCTTGCCCGTGACGAGAACAGCTATGACGGCATCTATGTTCTCGATGAAAATTTCCGGGTGCTTCATGGCTATCGTAACGGTAAAGCGGAACCGGACGCCAGTCTTGGAATGTTTGGCAATGGGTTTGCCTCTTTGATCGGCGTGTACGGCGAACGTCTCCGCTCCGGCACGATGCCAGTTTCCGGCCTGACCTATACGCAGGACGGCGTCGCGATCGTCGGAATCGGCCTCGTGCGGCCGACAGACGGCGCGCTGAAGTACGGCAAGACCAAACGGTATCTGGTTATGACGCGCCACCTTTCGGCGGCGATGCTCAAGGACCTGTCGCGTACATTCCGTATCGACGGTATCCGGTCGACCGCGAAAACCAGTTCCGCGGAGCCCTATCTCAAACTTACGGACGCAGGCGGACAGGAGGTTGGACGCCTGACCTGGACCCTGCGTAAACCCGGTGTCGAGGCCGTGCGCGCTGCGGGTCCCCATATTCAGATGATCGCCTGGCTGATCGGCGGCATTGTCCTGCTGGTCTTCGCCGTCGCCGGTTACAGCCTCCTTCGGCTGGCTAAGAACGAGCAGGTGGCGCGCACCTTCGCCCTGACCGACAATCTGAGCGGCCTGCCCAATCGCCGGGCGCTGTTCGAACGGCTGCAGAGATTCGGCGCCATGCGCGGGCCGGTACACAAGTGCGTCGTGTTCATCGACCTCGATGGTTTCAAGGACGTCAACGACGTCTACGGCCACTCGACGGGCGACAAGCTGATCATGATCGTAGCGGCGGCGCTCAAGGAGTTCCTGCCGAAGGATGGCGTGCTGGCGCGCATGGGCGGCGACGAGTTCGCCATGTTGCTGGGCGGCAAGGATGCCGACGCCAAGTGCCAGACCTTTGCCGAAACCGCGCTGGGCTTCCTGACCAAGCCAATCCGGATCGGCGAACGCACGGTGCAGATTGGCGCCAGTATCGGCATCGCGTCCGGCGATCTCAAGGTCTGCCGCAGCCAGGAACTGTTCCGCCGCGCCGACATGGCGATGTATCATTCCAAGAGCACCGGCAAGGCGCGCATCACCTGGTATGACGGCGAACTGGACGCCGCCCGTCTGCGCAAGCAGGCGATTGAAACAGGCATGCGCAACGGCCTGACGCGCGACGAGTTCGACGTCGTCTATCAGCCGATCGTCGATGCGCGCGCGCAAGGCGTCATGGCCGTCGAAGCTCTGGTCCGCTGGCCGCGCCGCCCAGAAGGCGAGCTCTATCCCGATCAGTTCATTTCGTTGGCCGAATCGAGCGGCCTGATCCACCCCTTGGGCCAGTTCGTGCTGCGCAAGGCGTGCGAGGACATGCTGGACATGCCGGGCTTGCGCCTTTCGGTCAACATCTCGCCGGCGCAGTTCCGCGATGCCGAATTCGAAAGCAAGGTTGCCGGAATCCTCGCCGAGACCGGTTTCCCGGCCGAGCGTTTGGAACTGGAAGTGACCGAAGGCTACCTGATCGAAAACCCGGACCGGGCCATCGCCGCCGTCGGTACGCTGAAGGCGCTTGGCGTGTCCATCGCGCTCGACGATTTCGGCACCGGTTACTCCAGCATTGGCTACCTGCGCCGCTATAACTTCGACAAGATCAAGATCGACAAGTCGCTGGCCGGCAAGGTCGACCGCGATCCGCAGGCGGCCGCGCTTGTCGCCGGCACGGTCAATATCGCCAATGCGCTCGGCCTGGCCGTAACCGCCGAAGGGGTCGAGACTGAGGACCATGTGCGCCTGCTGAAGCTGGCCGGATGTCACTACCTGCAGGGCTATTATTTCAGCCGCCCCAAGGCGTTGGCCGACCTCCACAACCTGCTCGCCGCCCGCGCGGTCGCTTAAAGCCCGCGCTAAGGCAGGTTGACCGCAGCGATCACCGCCTTGAAGGTCGCGGCGTCCTTGCGCCGTAGGTCGAGCAGGTCCTCGACCAGCCGGTCCTGCCGCGCCTGGCGGGCATCGGCCTTTTCCTTGTCGATCCGCGCCTTCAGTTCCATGAGGTCGGTGATGCACCTGTCTTTCGGCAGGGCGGGGTCCTCTTTCGCCTCGCGTTCGACCAGCAGCGCCACAACGTCCATTAGCCGCCCGATCTGCCGGCCGTAAGAGTCCTGGGCCAGTATGCGCCGCTCGGTGTCTGGCGCTGAGGAATTGGCTTCGTTGATCGTCGTGGAGAAGGTGATGGGCAGGATTGGCTGTTCGAGCTTTTCGGGCGCGAGATTCGGCCATATGGGCCAGAAGGCGGACATCGGCGGCATGGGAAACTCCTGGTTGGGGCGGTTCCACTATAACCCGCACGCCGGTTCTTGGCTTTGTAAACCTGAAATTTGCGACTTCGGCTGCGAATGCAATGTAGGTGGAAGTTTTTATTTTGATATGAGTGTGCGCACTTAATCGCAAGATATTCAATAATATCAGAAATAATATTATCCGTATAAGGATGAAAAATTCGAACTCAAATTTCCGTGAAAATGCTCCGCTTACTGACAAAAGTTTCTTGAAAATCGCAGAAAAAGGCGCAGCCTGAGGGGGCAGTATTCAGGCTGTGCCCGGAACAGGCGTTACGCCCAAGACCAAAAAAACGGAGTGAAACCCTATGATGAAACCTGTCATCCTTACCTCATTGACCCTTGCGGGCCTCACCCTGGCGTCCAGTCCGGCGTGGGCCGAATGCGACAGCCGCCAGGAGGAAATGGTCGGCCGCGCCATCGCGCAGAAGGTCGAGAAGAACATTCCGGCTGAGGAACGTCAGGGGGCGCGCGCTATCGATCTGGACCGCTGCGAAGGCGGCAGCACCAAGTTCCGCGCCAAGTTCCGCTATCACGTCGAACGCGAAGGGCAGAAGACCTGGGTTGTCGAAGGCGAAGCCAATGGCAAGGACGACGATGTCCATGACGTGCGCGTGGTGCGTTCGGCGCCGGAAACGCCGCGTCAGTACGCCCGCGCTGACAATTGGTGAAGGAAACAGGAGCGGTTCGCAAGAGCTGCTCCTTCGTTTTAACCGATCAGATGCCGTCTAATATCTTGTCCCGTCTTTGAACGAATTCATCAAAAGAGATCAGATCCTTATCCAGCAGGTTCTGTAACTGTTCCAGTCTGTCCTCAATGCTGGCGTCAGCGGCAGTGGGCGTTGTAACGTCCTTTTCGGTTACAGCTGGAATGGATTCCGGTGTGTTTGGGCTTGGCTTGTTGGCGGTTTGCGCCGTTATGGCCTGTGCCAGTTCAAGATTGCGCGCGCTGACCCAACCCGGCATAACTAGGGCGTCGTAGATCCACCAGATGGCCCAGATGCTGAGGAGTAACGGAGTCGAAATCGTCAGCAGCGCCAAGACGCCCAGGACGAGTTGGAGGAACCCGGAAAGAACCTTGCCCAGATAGAACCGGTGCGCTCCGAACAGTCCGAACAGAAACCACAGAATATATCCGATGCCGGCGTTCTTCTTTTGCGCCTCATAAACCATCATCGACTTTACGTCGTTACCTTGTGGGTATTGCATTGTCCCCTCCGCCTGTGCCCGACCTCGCAGGGTAGGTGAGCGAGATTGAAGCTGCAAACACAATTTATGCTGGCAGTAACAAAAAAGGCGGCGCTTCCTTCGAAGCGCCGCCGGTTTATCTCGATAATGAACTCCGCTTAGAGCGGGAACTGGTAAGCCGTCTTGACGATGGTGTAGAATTCCTTGGCGTAGGCGCCTTGTTCGCGCGGGCCGAAGGAAGACGCCTTACGGCCGCCGAACGGCACGTGGTAGTCGACGCCGGCGGTCGGCAGGTTGACCATGACCATGCCCGACTGGATGCGGCGCTTGAAGGTCTCGGCGGCCTTCAGCGACTTGGTGCAGATGCCGGCCGACAGGCCCATTTCGGTGTCGTTGGCAACCTTGATGGCTTCTTCCAGGTCCTTGACGCGGATGACCGAAGCAACGGGGCCGAAGACCTCTTCCTTGTTGATCGCCATGTCCGGCGACGTCTTGTCGATCAGGGTCGGGGCGTAATAGTAGCCCGGCGTGCCGAACGTCAGGTCTTCGCCGCCGGCGACGACGACGCCGCCTTCGGACTTGGCCTTGGCGACCGCGTCACGCGCGATGTCGAGCTGCTCTTGGCTGGCGATCGGGCCCATCTGGACGCCGTCGGCTCTGGAATCGCCGACCTTGATCGCCTTGGTGGCCGCGGCCAGGGCTTCGACGAACTTGTCAGCGATGCCTTCGGTGACGATGATGCGCGACGACGCCGTGCAGCGGTGGCCCGACGAGAAGAAGGACGAGTTCAGCACCGAGTTGACGGCGTTGTCGAGGTCGGCGTCATCGAGGACGACGACCGGGTTCTTGCCGCCCATTTCGCACTGGACGCGCTTGCCCTTGGCGACGGCCTGGTCACGGACGCGCGTGCCGGTCGGGACCGAGCCGGTGAAGGAGATGGCGTCACAGCCGTCGATCATCAGCGGGCCGGCGACCGAGCCGCGGGCGAACACGACGTTCAGCACGCCCTTGGGCAGGCCGGCGCGGTTCAGGATGTCGGCCAGTTCCCAGGCGCAGGCCGGGGTCAGTTCTGCGGGCTTGCAGACAACGGTGTTACCGAACGCGATGGCCGGGGCCATCTTCCAGGCCGGGATGGCGATCGGGAAGTTCCATGGGCAGATCAGGCCGATGACGCCGACGGGCTCACGGGTGATCTCGACCTTGACGCCCGGACGCACGCTGTCCAGCACTTCGCCGTGGGCGCGCAGAGCTTCACCGGCGAAATACTTGAAGATGTGACCGGCGCGGGTGACTTCGCCGATGCCTTCCGGCAGGGTCTTGCCTTCTTCACGCGACAGCAGTGCGCCGAGCTCGGCCTTGCGGGCCAGGATCTCGGTGCCGGCATTGTCAAGCACGTCGAAGCGCTGCTGCGGCGTCGAGAACTGCCACGTTTCAAACGCGGCCTTGGCAGCGGCGATGGCGGCCTTGACCTCGGCTTCGCCGGCGGTCGAGTAGACGCCGATGATGTCGTTGGTGTCCGACGGATTGATATCGTTGAAGGTCTTGTCGGTGGTGACCCACTCACCGTTGATCAGGTTGCCTTTGGTGGAAATTTGGCCTTGGGTATCCGGCATGATGGGTTCCTCACGATTGTGATGTTTCGGGCTCTATAAGACACTATGTTAGCGCTCACAAGAGTCATATGGACGCGTGTATTGGCGCCTATATAGTCAGACAAATACGGTTTGTAACCCCTTATTGTCTATGTCGCGCACCTCTTCCGAAAACCGCTATACACTTTTCGGAGCGCGGTTAACACGGTGCGCTGTGAAACCTTGGGTAACGCCTTTTGAGGTGCATTATCCACACGCCCTGTTTAAAGCCGGAAATCAATTAGTTACCGATCAAAGGCGCTTCTCATGGCTATCCCGTTTATCGACCTCGGCATTCAGCGTCAACGCATCGGCGCGGCGATCGAAGCCTCGGTGCTCAAGGTGATCAATCACGGAGCCTATATCATGGGCCCGGAGGTCCGCGCCTTCGAAGCCGATATGACTGCCTTCGCCAAGTCGAAGCACTGCCTGTCGTGCGCTAACGGTACCGACGCCATTGAACTGATCCTGCTGGGTCTGGGTATCGGCAAGGGCGATGCGGTTTTCGTGCCCGCCTTTACGTTCGTCGCCACCGCCGAAGTCGTGCCGATGACCGGCGCCGAGCCGGTGTTTATCGACATCGAGCCCGACACCTACAATATCGATGTCGCCAAGCTCGATGCCGCCATCTCTGCGGTCGCCGCGGACGGCCGCCTCAAGCCTGCCGCCATCATCGCCGTCGACCTGTTCGGCCAGCCCGCCGACTATCCGGCGCTGTCGGCTGTTGCAAAAAAACATGGCCTGCCGCTGATTTCGGACGCGGCGCAAGGGTTCGGCGGCACGATCGATGGCCGTCAGTCGCTGGAATGGTGCGTTGCAACGGCGACCAGCTTCTACCCGGCCAAGCCGCTCGGCTGCTACGGTGATGGCGGCGCGGTCGTCACCAATGACGACGCGCTGATGGAGCGCATGGTTTCGTTCCGCGTCCACGGCGGTGCCACGGCGACCGACATGGCCGAGCACAAATTCGACCACGAGGCCAAGTATCTCAATGTCCGCGTCGGCATGAATTCGCGCCTCGACACCATCCAGGCGGCGGTACTGATCGAAAAGCTGCGTATCTTTGGCGAAGAAATCGAGATGCGTCAAAAGGTTGCTGCGCGTTACAACGCCCTTCTGGCCGGCAAGGTCGTGAGCGTTCCCGCCGTCAAAGACGGCTTTGTCTCGACCTGGGCGCAGTACACGATCGAGCATGAAAACCGCGACGCGCTTCAGGTCCATCTGCGCAATGCCGGTGTGCCGACGGCGGTCTATTACCCGATCCCGCTGCATCAGCAACCAGGCTATGCCATGTTCCGGGCCGGTCCACGCGACCTTGGCGTGTCGGAAACCAAGGCGAAAACCGTCATCAGCCTGCCGTTCAGCCCCTATCTCGACGAGGCGACCCAGGACCAGATTATTGCGGCTGTAACCGCATTCGGCGGATAATTGTGCCTCGATAGGATAGGTCAGGCGCAATTTTTCACCTGACCGGCAACTATTTTTGCTGCCGATTGAGAAAATTTCTCAAAAAATGTCGGAGTGCAGGAAAAATTTCACTTTGACTCCGCCGAGAGTCTTGCTATGGACTGAAAAAATAACGTCACATTTCGCACTTGCACACGGACCCGATCGTCGGAGTGCGTGGTGCTGTGGCTTTAGAGCATGCTCCGAAAAGTGGGCACCGGTTTTCGGCTGAGCATGCGACCACTAAACGGCTAGGGATATCGGCGACAGATGACAGTAGCTTCGGCAGTAGCTTCGGTAGGCGCGCAGGGCAGCGTGGCGGCGGTGACTCCGACCACAACGGCCGCAGTGCCGCAATTGCTGGCGCACCAGAAGGTCCTGGAGTTGAACAACGGCGACGCCGGCTGGATGATTGTCGCCACCTGCCTGGTTCTGTTCATGACCCTGCCCGGCCTCGCCCTGTTCTACGGGGGTATGGTCCGCAAGAAGAACCTGCTGTCGACCCTGGCGCAGTCGGTCGCCGTGACCGCCGTCGTCACCATCCTGTGGATCCTGGTCGGCTATTCGCTGGCCTTCGGTGTGGCGCCGGGCAGCGCTAATCAGTTTATTGGCAGTTTCGATGCCGTCCTGCTTAAGGGCGTGACGACCGCGACCGCCTATTCGGCCGCGCCGCACCTGCCGGAATTCCTATGGGTGGCGTACCAGATGACGTTTGCCATCATCACCCCGGCCCTGATCGCAGGGTCGATCGCCGAACGCATGAAATTCTCGGCCTTCGTCCTGTTCACCGCCTTGTGGTCGTTGCTGGTCTACGCGCCGGTCTGCCACTGGGTGTGGGGCGGCGGCTTCCTCGGCGCCATGGGCGTCCTCGACTTCGCCGGCGGCGCCGTTGTTCACGTCAATTCGGGTGTCGCGGGCCTGGTCTGCGCCCTGGTTCTCAAGCCCCGCCGCGGTTTCGGCCGCGACAACATGGCGCCGCATAACCTCGGCTACACCATGATCGGCGCTTCGATGCTGCTGGTCGGCTGGATCGGCTTCAACGCCGGTTCTGAGTGGGCGGCGGATGGCCTGGCCTCGGTCGCGATGCTGAACACCATCGTCGCTTCCATGACCGGCATCGTCGGCTGGATCGTGCCGGAATGGATCGAGCGCAAGCAACCGACCCTGCTCGGCATGCTGTCGGGTCTGGTCGCGGGCCTCGTGGCCATTACGCCGGCTGCCGGCTTCGTCGGTCCGGGCGGCGCCATGCTGATCGGCCTGATCACCGGCCCGATCTGCTATGTTGCCTCGACCTACATCAAGAATATGTTCAAGTACGACGATAGCCTCGACGCCTTTGGCGTACATGGCGTGGGCGGCTTTACGGGCGCCCTGCTGACGGCTGTCTTCGTGGATAAGGCTATCAATACCAGCGACGCGGCAGCCAATGCCTCTATCCTTAAACAGTTTATCGGACTGGTGGTGGTGATCGGCTGGAGCGCGGTGCTCACCTTCCTCATTCTCATGGTCTGCAAGTACACAACAGGCCTGCGCGTGACAG